>NZ_CP024190.1:614600-921901 GCF_003391395.1 Mycobacterium marinum | reverse complement strand
TGGTGATGTTGCCCGAGCTATCGGTGGCCTCGGCCAGCCGCAAAGTCGCCTTCGTCGAACTCATCGGGGTCGGATGGCCACCACGGTGAGCATCAACCACCAGTAGGTGGACCGTGTTGCTGCCCACGTCGAGCACGCCCAATCGCACGAAATCAACCTAGTCGTGCGGCAATGCGGCCCGCCGTGCGACCCGCTGAGTTGCCCGGCAATACCGGCCGGCAAGCTCGCCGACGCGCGCGCAACCGCAGCAGCGCCGCGAAGCATGACTGTGGACTAACGTTGTAACCGTGGCAAACTCGTGCCTGAAGACGGTGCAGCCGGGACAAGAGGTCAAACTCGATTTCCCCCGCGAGTGGGTGGAATTCTACGACCCCGACAATCCCGAGCATCTGATCGCGGCCGACCTGACCTGGTTGCTGTCGCACTGGAGCTGTGTCTTCGGCACCCCGGCCTGCCAGGGCACCGTGGCCGGCCGGCCGCACGACGGATGTTGTTCACACGGCGCATTCCTGTCCGACGATGACGACCGCGCCCGGTTGGATGACGCGGTCAAGAAGCTGACCGACGACGATTGGCAATATCGGGACAAAGGCCTGGGCCGCAAGGGCTACCTGGAGCTCGATGAGCACGATGACCAGCCTCAGTACCGCACCCGCAAGCACAAGGACGCCTGCATCTTCTTGAACCGTCCCGGATTTGCCGGCGGCACCGGCTGTGCGCTGCACAGCAAAGCCCTCAAACTCGGTGTTGCTCCGCTGACCATGAAACCCGATGTCTGCTGGCAATTGCCGATCCGGCGCAGCCAGGAATGGGTGACCCGGCCAGACGGCTCCGAAATCCTCAAAACCACACTCACCGAATACGACCGACGCGGCTGGGGCTCCGGCGGCGCCGACCTGCACTGGTATTGCACCGGCGATCCGGCCGCCCATGTCGGAAGCAAGCAGGTGTGGGAGAGCCTGGCCGATGAGCTCACCGAATTGCTCGGCGCCAAGGCGTACGCCGAACTGGCCGCCGTGTGCAAACGCCGAAGCCAGCTGGGTCTGGTCGCCGTACATCCGGCGACGCGGGCGGCCGAGTAACGGCGCGCGACGCTACCGCCCGGGCTCCTCGCCGGCATAGGCGCCGCGGTAGCACATGATCATGCGCAATGCGCTCGCGTTCAGGTATCCCTCAACCGCCGCGGCGGCCGTCTCAGGGTCACCCGCCAGCACAGCGTCATTGATGGCCGCCAGATCGGCGATCACCGGGTCCGCATCCTCATAGGCGCCGGTCAGCTCGTGCTCGCGGCCACCGAAGGCCTGCTCGACCCAGCGATACAGCAATCCCAAAGCGCGGTTGCGGGTGCCGTGGATGAGTACCCGAAAATAGGCGAGATCGGCGGCCTGGCGCGCCGGCGCAGTGTCGGCGTCGGCCACCGCCGCCAGCGCAGCGCGTAGCGCCTCAGCGTCCGCAGAGCTGTTCCGTTCGGCAGCCAGGCGGCCGATCAGCGGCCCCAGAGCCGCCCGAATTTCAAGCACTTCGACCAGGAAGTCGGGACCGAGCTTGCGCACCAGCGCCTCGACCACCGCGGGATGGGTAAGGCTCTGCGGGTCGCGCACTACGTTGCCACTCCCCTGCCGGGTTTCGATCAGGCCCATCTGCTGCAACCTGGCCAAACCCTGGCGCAGCGACGTCCGGTTGACGCCGAGCCGCTCGGCCAGCTCCCGCTCGGGCGGCAGCGCGGAGCCAGGCGGAAAAACGCCGTCGAGGATCGCGTCGGCGATCGAGGTGGCGATCTGCTCGTCGACCCGTTGACGATCCGGCGGCTGCAAAATACTTGACTGGTTCATTGGCTCAACCAATATAGTGGATGGACCGACGGCACAACCACAACCAAGAGCGTGTCGCGCCGCATGGCAACACCGGAGGTGAAGCGGGTGGACGAGGAAATGCGATCGGCGGTAGCCCCGCGCTGGCAGGGCAAACCAGGGCGCCTGGAAGTCTGGTATGCGACCCTGTCGGATCCCTCAACCCAGGCCGGACTATGGGTCCACTACGAAACCGTGGCACCCACCACCGGTGACGCGCCCTACGCGCACGGATGGGCAACGTGGTTCCCGCCGGACGGCCCGCCCCGCACCGGACGTTTCGGCCCCGCGCCGGTCGGGCCGGCGACGGGAGCCGCCTGGTTCGAGGCGGCAGGCGCGCGGGCGGCTCACGAATCGCTCACCGGCCGAGCGGGTTCACTGAGTTGGGACTTGTCATGGAAGGACGCCGCCGCGCCGCTGTGGACGTTCCCGCGGGTCGCATGGGAGCGCGAGTTGTTGCCGGGCGCCCAGGTGGTGCTCGCCCCCACCGCTGAATTCAGCGGCTCGCTGACGGTGGGCGATACCAGCCACCCGATCGGCGGCTGGCGCGGCGGGGTCGCCCACATCTACGGGCACGGCAACGCCAAACGCTGGGGATGGATCCACGCCGACCTCGGTCACGGTGACGTGCTGGAGGTCGTCACCGCGGTGTCGCACAAACCCGGACTGCGCCGGCTCGCACCGTTGGCGTTCGTCCGCTTCCGCATCGATGGAAAAGATTGGCCCGCAAGCCCGTTGCCGTCCCTGCGGATGCGCACCACCCTCGGCATTGCACATTGGCAGCTGGAGGGCCGCATCGATGGCCGTGACGTGCTGATCCGGGTCGACCAACCGGCCGAGAGGTGCGTGAGCCTGCAATACACCGATCCCGATGGGGGAAAAGCGGTGTGCACCAACACCGAACGGGCCGACGTCCACGTCGAAATCAGCCGCACCCGGGGCGGCAACCGGGTCATCGAACGCAGCTGGTCGGTGTTGGGAACCGGGCACGCCGAAGTCGGCCTGCGCGATACCCGCGATGCCAAGGCGCCGGCCGTCAATGAACGTCGATGAACGCCGATGAACATGAATGAAAGGACGTACCGATGAGTTTTCTGCTGGACCCACCGCTGTTGTTCGCCTGCGGAGTGCTCATCGAGCGCCACCTCGACGAAGACCGCCGCGACCTCGCCGAAGCCGCCGCCCTCGGGGTCTTCTTCGCGGGTTCGTTCGGTCTGTACAACAACGTGCCCGGGCTGGGCTTGCTGTGGCGGCCGTTCCGCGCCCGCAACGGCCGCGACTTCATGTGGAACAGCGGGGTGTTCAACGTGGATACCGACCAGGCACAGTGGCCGCTGCACGCGGCGGCCGGAGGCATCTTCGCGACGTATCCGTTCTTCATCAAGCTCGGCCGACGGCTCGGTAGCCGGCTGGCAACCCGGATATGAGCCGCACCCAGGCCGCACTGGCCTCGTTCGGCGCCGCGTTGTTGCCCGAGGAACGCGGTGGCCCGACGTCGGCCGAATTCGCCGAGCGCGTCGACCGGTACCTGTCGCAGCTGCCGACCACCTCACGGCTGGCCGTGCGCGCCGGGCTGGTGTCGCTGGCGGCCGCGAGCTACCTGACCACCGGCCGATCCCTGGCCCGGCTTGAACCCGCCCAACGCGAACAGGTGTTGCGCCGAGTCGCGGCGATCAATCCCGACACCAGCGCCGCGCTGGAAGGGCTCAAAGCGGTCGCGCTGCTGGCCAACGGTGCCGACACCTACGCACCGGACTTGCTTGCCCGCGCCCAGGCACACGACGCCGCGCGTTCCGATGCGGCGCTGGACATCACCGCTTCCCCGGATAGCCCTTCGGTGGTCACCGCCGACGTGGTGATCGTCGGGTCCGGCGCCGGTGGCGCCATGACGGCCCGCACCCTGGCCCGTGCCGGCTTGCGCACCGTCGTGCTGGAGGAGGGCCGCCGCTGGACGGTGCGGGAGTTCCGCACCACCCACCCGATAGACCGCTACGCCGGCCTGTATCGCGGCGGCGGGGCCACCATCGCGCTGGGACGTCCGGCCGTAATACTGCCGATGGGCCGAGCGGTCGGTGGCACCACCGTAGTCAACTCGGGCACCTGTTTCCGGCCGCCGTTGGCCGTGCAACAACGCTGGCGCGATGAGTTCGGGCTCGATCTGGCCGATCCGGACCGACTGGCCGGCCGCCTCGACGACGTGGAACACGCCTTGCAGGTCGCACCCGCGCCGCGCGACATCATGGGCCGCAACGGAAACCTGCTACTGGATGCCGCCGCATCGCTGGGCTGGCAGGCCGCACCTATCCCCCGCAATGCTCCGGGATGCGCCGGCTGTTGCCAATGCGCGATCGGTTGCCCCAGCAACGCCAAGTTCGGCGTGCATCTCAACGCACTTCCCCAGGCCTGCGCGGCCGGCGCCCGGATCATCTCCGACGCGCGGGTACAGCGGGTGCTGCATCAGGGGGGACGGGCCCGCGGCGTGCGCGCCCGCCGCCCGGACGGCACCGCGATCGACGTGCTCGCCGACATCGTCATCATCGCCGCCGGGGCCACCGAAACACCGACGCTGTTGCGACGCAGCGGCCTTGGCAGCCACCCTCGACTCGGCCGCAACCTCGCGCTGCATCCGGCCACCATGCTGGCCGGCCGCTTCGACGACGATGTCTACGCTTGGCGCGGCGTCCTGCAGAGCGCGGCGGTCCACGAGTTCCACGAGTCAGACGGCGTCCTGATCGAAGCGACCGCCACACCACCGGGGATGGGTTCGATGGTTTTTCCCGGCTACGGCACCGAGCTGCTCGACTGGCTGGATCGGGCGCCTCAGGTCGCGACTTTCGGTGCGATGGTCGCCGATCGTGGTGCCGGTTCGGTGCGGTCGGTACGCGGCGAAACCGTTGTGCACTATCAAGTGGCCCCGGACGACATCGCCAAACTACGGGTGGCGGTACAAGCCATCGGCCGGCTGCTCTTTGCCGCGGGTGCGGTCGAGGTGCTCACCGGACTGCCCGGTGCCCCCACGGTGACATCACCGGCAGCACTTCAGGATGCGCTGCAGCGCAGCGACCCGAGAAATCTGCACCTGGCCGCCTTCCACCCGACCGGAACCGCCGCCGCCGGCGCCGACGCGCAAATCTGCCCCGTCGACGCAACCGGCCGGCTGCGCGGGGTCCACGGAGTATGGGTCGCCGACGCGTCGATCCTGCCCAGCTGCCCGGAGGTGAACCCGCAGATATCGATCATGGCGCTGGCGCTGGCGGTCGCCGACGAGGTGGTCGCCGACCGCTCGGGCTCGATCTATATCAGCCCTCCAGCTTGTAGCCCAGGCCCCGCACCGTGACCAGATGCACCGGATTGGCCGGGTCCGCTTCGATCTTGGAGCGCAAGCGCTTGACGTGGACATCGAGCGTCTTGGTGTCGCCAACGTAGTCCGCGCCCCAGACCCGGTCGATCAGCTGGCCGCGGGTCAGCACCCGCCCACTATTGCGCATCAGGTATTCCAGGAGATCAAATTCCTTGAGCGGCAATGTGATCGCGTCACCGTTCACCGACACCACATGGCGCTCGACGTCCATGCGCACCGGTCCGGACTCCAGTACGCCGTCGCTGACTTCGGAATCGTCGTCGCCGCCCCGGCGCAGCACCGCCCGGATTCGGGCGATCAGTTCGCGCGCCGAATACGGCTTGGTCACATAGTCGTCGGCGCCCAACTCGAGCCCAACCACCTTGTCGATCTCGCTGTCGCGGGCGGTCACCATGATGACCGGCACGCTGGAGCGGGCACGCAACTGCTTGCACACGTCGGTGCCCGACATGCCCGGCAGCATCAAGTCGAGCAGCACGATGTCAGCACCCGAGCGATCGAACTCCGCCAGCGCGGCCGGGCCATCGGTGACCACGGTGGCTTCAAAGCCCTCCTTGCGCAGCAGAAACGCAAGCGGATCGGCCAATGACTCCTCGTCCTCAACGATCAGCACGCTAGTCATCGGCGCCACTCCTCTTCATCGCTTCGCTCTGCATCGTCGTAAGCGCGGGTCATCGGCGCCACTCCTCTTCATCGCTTCGCTCTGCATCGTCGTAAGCGCGGGTCATCGGCGCCACTCCTCTTCATCGCTTCGCTCTGCATGGTCATTAGCGCGGGTCATCGACTTAGCTCTTCCTCTCGTTGTGACCGATTGGGCCGCGCGTCGCGGGCCCGCGGCTGGTCAGGTTGATCGCTGTCGTCGGGCGCCGAACTGGCAGGGATGGACAGGGTGAACGTGGACCCCGTTCCCGGCTTGCTCCACACGCCGATGCTGCCGTTGTGGTTGGCGGCGACGTGCTTGACGATGGCTAGCCCCAGTCCGCTCCCACCAGTAGCCCGCGAACGAGCCTTGTCGCCCCGGAAGAACCGCTCGAAGACTCGCTCCTGGTCTTCCAGCGCGATCCCGATACCCCGGTCGGTGACGGCGATCTCGACGTTGTCGCCGCGCTTACGGCGGCTGATCGACACCGGTGAGCCCGGTGACGAGTAGGCGATTGCGTTGGAGACCAGATTGGCCAACGCGGTCACCAGCAGGGTCTGGTCCCCCAGTACATGCAGCCCGGAAGACGAATCGGTGCGCACCTCGATCTCGGCGTTGTCGGCGGCCACCTTGTGGCGAGAAATCGCCTCCGAGACAATGGTGTCGACGTCAACGTCGGTGACGTTGTGTAACCGCTCGGCCCCCTGCAGGCGCGATAGTTCGATCAATTCCGCGACCATGTCGCCCAGCCGATTGGCTTCGATCAGCACCTTCTCGGCGAACCGCCGAACCGTGTCGGAGTCATCGGCAGATGCCAGCAGGGCCTCGGCGAGCAGGGCCATCGCACCGACCGGGGTCTTGAGTTCGTGGCTGACGTTGGCCACGAAATCACGTCTGGTTGCCTCCATGCGGGCATAGTCAGACTGGTCGTAAGCGAAGACCACGGTGAAGCGCCGGTCTTCCTCGCTGAGCAACCGGGCTTGCCCGTGCACCGATAGTCCGGACCGGCCGCCCGGACGCTTTCCAGGTGACAGATCGAACTCGACGTCGCTGCCCCGCAACGCCTGCTGTGCGGCCTCCCACGCCTGGTCGTCGAGCTGCCGGTCCCGCACCAGGCCCAGCTCTTTGGCCCGGTCGTTGAGGTAGACGACGTCCCGATGGCTATCGACCACCGCGACACCCATCGGCATCAGCGCGACGATGCGTTGCAGCATCTGCGCGACGGTGATGCCAGTCCACTCGGTGGACGCTTGTTGGCGGCGCCGCACCAGCCGCTGTGACAGCCGGGCCCCGACCGCGACACCTGCGGCCAGCGCCAGCGCGGACAAGACCCCGGCCAGCAACAGTGCCGAGAACACAGTCACAAACAAAATCCTACAAATCTGGTGAACGCAGCCCTAGCGCTGCGCGGCCAAATCAGGACAAGTCACATCCTCGGCCGCATGTGTTCTGCTGCCGTTCACGCATTGTTTAGCGACTGGCCCTATCGGCGCCAGAAATCAGGCTTTTGCCGCGCCTTGACTCGCCACCGCGGCAGCCCCCGCGGCGGCCGCCTCCGGGTCCAGATAGGTACCCCCGGGCACCAACGGTTGCAGCCATTCGTCCAGGTCGTAGCGCAGCGGAATGCCCGTCGGGATGTTGAGTCCGACGATGTCCTCATCGGACATATGGTCCAGATGCTTGACCAACGCGCGCAGCGAGTTGCCGTGCGCGACGATCAACACCGTCTTGCCGGCCCGCAGGTCACCGACGATGACGTCGGTGAAGTAGGGCAGAAACCGGGCCACCACGTCAGCCAGGCATTCGGTCAGCGGCCCGCCGTCGATGTTGGCGTAGCGGGGGTCAGCGTCCTGGCTGAACTCACTGCCCTTCTCGATTAGTGGCGGTGGAGTGTCATAGCTGCGCCGCCAGGCCATGAACTGCTCTTCGCCGTAGCGGGCCTTGGTCTCTGCCTTGTCCAGCCCCTGTAGCGCCCCGTAGTGACGTTCGTTGAGCCGCCAGCTGCGGCGCACCGGAATCCACACCCGGTCGGCGCTGTCCAGCGCCAGATGCGCAGTGGTGATCGCGCGCCGCAACAGCGAGGTGTAGAGCACATCGGGCAGCAGATCCTGTTCGGCCAGCAATTCGCCGCTTCGTACCGCCTCGGCCCGGCCCTTCTCGGTCAGGCCGACGTCGACCCAGCCGGTAAACAGGTTGCGAGCGTTCCAGTCGCTTTCGCCATGGCGAAGCAGCACCAACGTCCCGGTGTCTCCCATGCCGGCAAGTCTCTCACGTCGCCGGAGCCCGGTCCTCTCGGTCATCCTCGTCGTCGATCAGATGCGCGAACGCCTCCAGGTTCTTCAACGACTCGCCCCGGGAAATCCGCCATTCCCATTCTTTTTGAATCGAAGACCGAAAACCCAACTCCAGCAACGTGTTGAAATCCGAGTCCACCGCCTCGAGCACCTGCCCGAGCACTCGGTCGATCTCGTCGGCGTCGACGGAGGCCAAGGACATGCGCCCAACCAGGTAGATATCGCCGACGTTGTCCAGCGTGTATGCCACCCCGTAAAGGCGGCGGTTGCGTTTGAGTAAGAACCGGTAGACACCTTCATGGTTTTCGTCCGGCTTTCGACAGACGAAAGCCTCCACGCGTACCGAGTGCTCACCGATGCTCAGGATGGTGTTGGTCTTGAGCTTGCGTTCCCCCGGCAGTTCGACGATCAGGCCGGCCAGCCCGCCGTGGGCGCCCTGATGTCGGGTGTAGCTCAGCTCGTTGACCTTAAGCGTGTCCTCGATCACCGCTTGCACGGACTGGCTCTGCGGCGTGGTGGGGGTCACGCGCCGACTCCGCGCCGAGCCGTCCAGCGACGCGGTTTGCGAGCCGCCACCGGGTCGCGAACCTTGCGGCGGCGCCCGGCGGTGAAGTCGCCGATCGCGCGGCGGTAACTGGCCAGCAGCGCGTCTGTGGTGTTCTCCCAAGAGAACGTGGCCGCATGCTCGGCCGCAGCCCGACTCATCAGCGCGCCCTGCGCGCCGGCATTGCTTCGCAGCAGCCCGTCGATCGCCGCCGCCCATTGGTCGACGTCATGTCCGGAGACCAGAGTCCCGCTGACCCCGTCACGAACCGCCACCGGCAACCCGCCGACCGCGGCCGCCACCACCGGCGTTCCGCACGCCTGGGCCTCCACAGCGACCAGGCCAAACGACTCGGAATAGCTCGGTATCGCGACCAGATCAACCGCGTGGAACACGCGAGCCAAATCCGTGCGGGACTGCGGCGGCAGGAATGTCACCCGCTCGGCGATGCCGAGTTCGTCGGCGAGTTGAGCCAAACCGTCCGGGGATGCCAGTCCACTGCCCGAGGGGCCCCCGGCAACGATGATCCGCACCCCGGGCAGTTTGGCCACAGCACGCAGCACGATGTCGGGCGCCTTCAGCGGCTGGATCCGCCCGACGAAGGCCACCACCTTCTCCTCGGGCCGTAGCCCCAGCGCGGTTCGCGCCTGCTGACGGTCGCCGGGGCGGAACACCTCCAGGTCGACACCGGGATGCACGACGTCGATCCGGGCCGGATCCGCACGGTGAATCGAGATCAATTGCTTGGCCTCATCGTCGGTGTTGACGATGAGCCGATCAGCCTCGTCGACCACCTGCTGCTCGCCAACGGTGCGCAGCGGCGGCTCCGGTGCATCACCGTTGGCCAGCGCCGCGTTCTTCACCGCCGCCAGCGTATGGGCGGTATGCACCAAAGGGACCGCCCAGCGGTCGCGGGCCAGCCAGCCGACCTGGCCGGACAGCCAATAGTGCGAGTGCACGATGTCGTAGTGCCCGGGTTCGTGGGCGGCTTCCGCGCGCAGCACCCCGGCCGCGAACGCACACAACTGGGTGGGCAGGTCGTATTTGTCCAGACCCTCGAATGGTCCCGCCACCACATTGCGCACCAGCACACCGGGCGCCACCCGCACGACCGGCGGGTCCGCCGAAGCGGTGGCCCGGGTGAAAATCTCGACCTCGATCCCCCGCTTGGCCAGGTGTAGCGCGCTTTGCAGCACGTAGACGTTCATGCCCCCGGCGTCACCGGTGCCCGGCTGCGCCAGCGGCGAGGTGTGCACAGCCAGCAGGGCAATCCTGCGCACGACGGCGTCGGCGGTTAGCCGGGAGACATCATCGGGCCGCACACCATCATCTTTACAGGACTCGCCCGCGGAACCGGCCCCCGCACGCATGGGGCGCACGTCAGGCCCTCCTACGCCGAGGCTTCGGGTTCGGCCTGCCGCAGCCGGGTGTTCAGTGCCCCAGAACGACGCATCGCCCCGCGCGGATCGGCATACAGCCCGCCTAGGGACACAATGCCCGCTCCCGCTTCCTGCACCCGGTTTCCGAATGACGTGACGCGGATGTCGCGCGGGGCCAGCACCGATCGAGCGGTGAACGCCTCTTCCACCTGGCGCATCCCCTCCGGGTACTCGGTGAATGCCTGGCCACCCACCACGAGTTCATCGGGGTTGAGCACGTCGCGCAGCAACGCAACCGTCTCGCCGAGCACTCGAGCCCGCTCCGCGAGCAGCTCCCTGGCCTGTTGATTTCCCGCCCGCGCCACGCGCAGCAAGTCGGTCATCGCGGTGACCGAGCCGTTCGTACGGGCCTGCGGGGTGGCCGCGATGATGCGCAGACGGCGGGCAGCGGCCAGCACCGCCTCGTCGCTCACCGTCGACTCGAGCTGGCCGGTACCGCCGAGCAGTTCGGAGTGGGCCGGCAAACCCGCGATCGTGCCCGGGCCGCTGGCCGGACAGTGCACCCGCCCGTCGATCACCAGCGCATAACCCACGGTTTCGCGAGCGTAGACATACAGGCTGGTCGATGACCCCCCCGCGAGGCGCCGGGTACCGAGCAGAAGTTCGGCTCCGGCCATCGCGTCGACGTGGGATGCCACCGAGACCGGAAGCCCCAAGGCGTCTGCCAGCGCGGGCCCCACCGGTGCCTGCCGCCAGCCGAGTCGTTGGTGGTCGACGTGGCCGCTGGCGTCATCCACCGTGCCACCGATCGCGACCCCCACCCACAGGGCACGACGACGATGCCAGCGCCGCAGATACCGGCCCGCACTGTCGGCCAGGGACGCCAGCGCACTGCTGGCCGAACTGCGCGGTGTCGCGGTTTCGACGGTGTCGAGGGTGCGCCCCAACAGGTCGGTGGCCACGATGCTGGTGGTACGCGCACCGATGTGCAGACCCAGCGTCACGAACGGCTCGTGGTTCACCTCGACCGGCACTCGCGGACGCCCGATGGCCCCCGAAACCGCCAAGTCGGCGCGCTCCCGCAGCAGGCCCGCATCGAGTAGCGCGATGACCTGGCGGTTCACCGTCGCGATGCTCAGCGAGGTGGTGGTGGCGATGACGTCGCGGCCAACCGGTCCGCGCAATCGCACGGCCCGAAACACGGAGGCCGCCGCGGAATCCGCGAGGTGCAATGACGGGGCCACCACCTGACGGTAGGAACGTGGCTGGCCGTTATGACCAGAATGATGGGCGGTGAGGGTAGTCGAGTGCACAGGCGTCCTTGTTCTGAGTCAACTGGCCGGGTCCCTGGCCGCACATGCTGAGCTGAGTCAGGCGCGGCAAAGTCAGCGGCAACAACAGGCGCCCGCGAAGCGACGCGGGGCGGTGCTGCTGAACATGGCACTGTGGTACACACCGCGAATTTAGCACGTTTACTAGAGTGTGCCCGATGACAACTACTGACGCTGGAAACCGAGTCGCAGTGGTCACCGGCGCCAGTTCCGGGATCGGCGAAGCAACCGCCAGAACTCTTGCCGCGCAAGGGTTTCACGTGGTCGCGGTGGCTCGTCGCGCGGACCGGATAACTGCGCTGACCGATCAGATCGGGGGCACCCCAATTGTGGCGGATGTCACTGACGGTGCGGCAGTGGCGGCCTTGGCGGACGGACTGAGCCGCGTTGACGTCCTGGTCAACAACGCCGGTGGCGCCAAAGGGCTGGAACCGGTGGCCGACGCCGATCTCGAGCATTGGCGCTGGATGTGGGAGACGAATGTGCTGGGCACGTTGCGGGTAACCCGCGCGCTGCTACCCAAGCTGATCGCCTCCGGCGACGGGCTGATCGTGACCGTCACCTCCATTGCGGCGCTGGAGATCTACGACGGCGGCGCCGGATACACCGCCGCCAAACACGCCCAGGGCGCGCTACACCGCACCCTGCGGGGCGAACTCCTGGGCCTGCCGGTGCGACTCACCGAGATTGCACCCGGCGCGGTCGAAACGGAGTTCTCGTTGGTCCGGTTCGACGGCGACGAGCAACGCGCGGACGCGGTCTACTCCGGGATGACTCCGCTGGTGGCCGCCGACATCGCCGAAGTGATCGGGTTCGTGGCCTCACGCCCCCCGCACGTCAACCTGGATCAGATCATCATCCGGCCGCGTGACCAGGCCTCAGCGACCCGACGGGCTAACCACCAGGTGTAGTAGTGCTCGGTGTGGTCGGTGTACCCGACAGGCTGGGGGCAGTCGACGGGGTGGCCGGCGCCGTGATCGGGATCTGCGTACCAGGCGTACGCGCCGACGGAGCCGGCAGCGCGGACATCGACAACCAGGTGTCCCAGTCCACCGCCCAGTCCCAGATGTCGCCGTCTGAGTAGGACAGCTCGATCGTGCTGCCGGTGACCTCAACCGGGTCGCCGTATATCGCCGAGTGGAAGTACTCCTCAGCGTTGGACGTCGACAGATTGATGCAACCGTTGGTGACGTTGCTGTTGCCTTGCGCGCCCGCGCTTTGCGGGTTGGCGTGGATGAACTCACCGTTGTTGGAGATCCGCACCGCCCAGCGCTCGTGCACGTTGCTGTATCCGGCGGCCGGGTTGGACATGTAGAAGTCCGAGTACTTCTCGGTCACCACATGGACACCGTTTCGGGTGACGTTGCGCGCCAGGTCGGCCTCGCCGTAGCTGCACGGGAAGTCCATGATGACTCCCTCATCGGTGACGACCTGAATGCGGTGGGAGGGGACCTCGGCCTTCACGATCTGGCGGCGCCCGATCTGAAAGTTCAACGTCATGTCTTGGGCACCGTAGGCGCCGTCGCCGAACGGCAGCCCATAGAGCTTGGCGTCGACGCTGACCGTGGTGCCCGCGGGGTAGTACTCGCGCGGGCGCCAGTGCACCCGGGCGCCCTTGGCCTCATCGGGCAACCAGGCCCAACTCCCCTCCACCGGCGGGTTGGCGGTGACGTGGAGCGCGCGTTCCACGGTCGCCTTATCGGTGATCGGTGCATCGAATTGAATGATGACCGGCGCCGCGATCCCGACAGTTTGCCCGTCGGCTAACTGGAAGCCCCCGTCGATCTGCTTGTCCGGCGTCACGGTGGTGAACTTGCCCCCCACCGGAATCGCCTTGCCGTCGTGGCCGACAGCCGCACCACTCCAGGTGTAGGTGGTGTCGTAGCCCAGTGGTTCGGTGACCGTGTAGACGGTGCGTTCCTGGTTGTAGGCACCGGCGATGACCTTGCCGGACGGATTCTTCAGCACGACCCGCTGGAACCAGCCGTTGCCGACCTCGACACTGACCGGATCGATCGGCAGCACGTCGCCAGCGGCATCGGTCGGCCGAAAGATCAGCCGCGGCGCCTCGGGCGCCTTCTGCTCGGCCTGCTTGGCGACCTTGCCCGAACAGGCGGCCAAAACATTTGGCGCCAACACACCGGCCCCAAGGGCCATCAAAGCCATGCGCCTATTGATCGGCGCCTGACTCTTGGGTGCGCTGGATGTGTTCACGGGATTCCAAGATACCGGGCGCAATAGCGCGCAAACGGTCCTCAAGCGGCCCCGTACCCGTCGCAACACGATGCTCCAGACGGGCTCCGGGCCAAAAGTAGCAGCTACAACGCGCAACCAACCAGAACGGGCTCCGGTTTCAGTGTGATACCAAACACATCACGAACTCCGTCACGCACTGTCCTGGCCAATACCATAACGTCCGCTGCCGTCGCGCCACCGCGATTGGTCAAAGCCAGTGCGTGCTTGCTGGACAGTCGGCATCGGGCGTGCGGGTCGCCGGGATAACCCTTGCCGAACCCGGCCCGCTCCAGCAGCCAGCCGGCAGCCAGCTTGACGCCGTCCGGCGCCGGGTAGTGCGGGACCGACTCCCCGGTCTGGGCCGCCAGCCGTTCGTAGATCTCGGGCGCGACCACGGGATTGGTGAAAAACGACCCCACGCTCCAGGTGTCATGGTCCGCGGCGTCGAGCACCATGCCCTTTCTCGCCCGCAGCGCCAGCACCGCATCGCGGACCGCCCGCGGCTCGCCACGCTCGCCGCTATTCATGCCCAGCGCAGCCGTCAGCTCGCCGTAGCGCAGAGGGGCGCTGCGGCCCGAGGCATCCAGCGCGAACTCCACCTCTAGGACCACCGCCGGCAGCGCCAGCCCGTCGGCTTGCTTGAGCACGCTGGTTCGGTAGCCGAAAGACAGGTCGGCGGCGGGCACCCAGCTCACCTCGCCGGTGCTGCGGTCCAATAGCCGGACCCGGGTGATGACGTCGGACACCTCCACGCCGTAGGCGCCAACGTTTTGTACCGGCGTCGCCCCGGCCGATCCGGGAATGCCCGACAGGCATTCCAGACCGCCCAGACCGCGTTCGATCGCCGCGACCACCACTTCGTCCCACACCGCGCCGGCCTCCGCGCGCACCAGGTTTCCGTCGATGGTGACCCGGTCGTTGGCCACCCGCACCACGGTCAGGTCGGCAAGGGCGTCGCCGATCACCACATTGGAGCCGCCCGCGAACACCAACACCGGCCCGCAGTCTCCGTTTCGGGCACGGTCATCGAGCTCCCGGAGCACGCCAACCACCTGATCGGTGGTGTCGCAGGTGACCAGCGTCCGCGCGACCGGCCCCACCCGCAACGTGGTCAATGGCGCCAGCGGCACCGACTCGGCGACGCGCGCACCGGCGAATAGCGAACCGACATCGCGCCGTTTCATGGCCCGTAACGGTAGCCTGGCCAGCTATGCCGCGTTCATTCGACGTGTCAGCCAACTACGAAGGCAGCGTCACCGAAGTCCTCCAGGCTTTCTACGAGGAGCAATACTGGCGGGCCCGGCTGGCAGAAACTCCAGTGGACGTCGCAACCCTGGAGTCGATGCGGGTGGACGGCAAGCCCGGACACGACGGGACCATCGAAGTAGTCACCTTGCAGACCGTCTTCAGCCACAACTTGCCGGGCCTGGTCACCCAGTTGCACCGCGGAGATCTGTGCATCCGGCGTGAGGAAACCTGGGGGCCGGTCAACGATGGAACCGCAACGGCGTCCATCGCAGGGTCGATCGTGGATGCACCGGTGAATCTGTGGGGCACCGGAGTCCTTACGCCCAACCCCAAGTCGGGCGGCTCCCGACTGTCGCTGCAACTCACCGTCCAGGTACGCATCCCTTTGGTCGGCGGCAAGCTGGAACGGATGATCGGCACCGAGCTGAGCCAGCTGGTGACCGTAGAACAGAAGTTCACTACCGAGTGGATCGCGGACAACGCCTAAGTAGCCCCAACTAGGCGCGCTAACACGTGCCGCCACCGATCCCGGTTCCGATCGCCGGGAGGTGCGCCCGCAAGCCGGCTCTCAACGCCTTCGCCGCAACATACATCGACCGGAATTGGTCACCTCAGCCGGCGATGATGCGAGCGCCACCGTCCCTGAGCTCCGGGTAGTCCCAACTGCAGGGCGTGTCCGTCCATCTCGGTGTTGAGACGGGTTTGGTGGTTGCCGGTGGTTGTTTGTGCAGTTCGGGTTGGGGTGGCTAAGACGCTGGTGGGCGGCGTGCGGGAGCGGTGCTACTCAACTTTCGACGATCTGATTTTTCTACGGATGCATCGCTGACCTGCGGTTATAGCGTGTTTGGACCGGTTGGGTGCGGGTCGGGTCTTTGCCTTTGGGCGGATGGGCGGTGGGTGTTGTGTCGTTTGTGAGTGTGGTTCCGGAGTGGGTGGCGGCCGCGGCAACCGATGTGGCCGGGATTGGGTCGGTGGTGGGTGCGGCTAATGCGGCGGCGGCGGGGGCGACGACGTCGGTGACGGCGGCTGCCGGTGATGAGGTGTCGGTGGCGATTGCGGCGTTGTTTGGGGGGTTTGGTCGCGAGTATCAGGCGGTGTGTGGGCAGTGGGCGGAGTTTGAGCAACGGTTCGCGCGGGCGTTGGGGGCCGGGGCGGGGGCGTATGCGGGGGCTGAGGCGGCCGCGGTGGGGACGTTGTCGCCGCTAGGGGTGATTGAGCAGGGCGTGTGGGGGGCGGTGAACGGGCCGGCGGTGGCGTTGTGGGGGCGGCCGTTGATCGGTGATGGCGCTGATGGGGCGGCCGGGACCGGTCAAGCCGGTGGGGCGGGGGGCTTGTTGTGGGGCAACGGGGGTAATGGGGGTTCGGGCGGGGTGGGTCAAAACGGTGGGGCGGGTGGTTCGGCGGGGTTGATCGGGCGAGGCGGGGCCGGTGGTGCGGGCGGGCTCAGCGGCGGCTCGGGGGCTGGCGGTGCGGGTGGGGTGGGCGGCAATGGTGGCTGGTTGTGGGGTGCCGGCGGGGATGGTGGTGCCGGTGGGGTGGGTGCGGTTAGTGGTGGTGTTGGTGGTGGGGCGGGTCGGGCGTGGTTGTGGGGTGCGGGCGGGGCCGGCGGTGCTGGTGGGCAGGGCATGGGTCTAGATGGCGGTGCTGGTGGTGGTGGTGGGCAGGGCGGGTTGGTTTATGGCGGCGGCGGGGCTGGTGGTGCCGGTGGGGTGGGTGGTGAGGTCGGCGGTGGTGGTGTCGGCGGTACCGGCGGGGCTGGTGGTGCGGCGGGGCTGATCGGCCACGGTGGGGCCGGGGGTGGCGGTGGTGCCGGTGATGGCGGTAGCACCGGGGGTGCGGGCCAGACCGGTGGTGATGGCGGCCGTGCCGGTGATGGGGGCGTTGGGGGGCGGGGCGGCTGGCTGGCCGGTGCCGGCGGCGACGGGGGTGCTGGCGGTGTCGGGGGTGTCGGCGGTGCCGGTGGTGGCGGCGCGGACGGGCTGGTGTTGGGCAGTGACGGCGGAGATGGCGGTGATGGCGGTACCGGCGGGGCCGGGGGGACCGGCGGCGCCGGGGGTGCGGGCGGGTTGATCAGTTTGTTCGGCGGCCAGGGTGCCGGCGGGGCCGGCGGTGCCGGTGGGGCCGGTGGGCTGGCCGGTGATGGTGGTGCCGGGGCCACGGGCACGTTTGCCGGTGGTGGCAGCGGTACCGGTGGTGCCGGCGGTGATGGCGGCACCACCGGTGTGGGTGGTGCTGGCGGCGCCGGCGGGGCCGGCTCGATCGCGGGCGCTCATGGCAGCGAAGGTGCCCGCCCACTGAGCGGTAATGGCGGTAGCGGAGGCCGCGGGGCGGACAGCGCGGTGCTGGGCGGAACCGGCGGGGCTGGCGGCAACGGCGGTCTCTACGGCAATGGTGGTGCGGGCGGGGCTGGCGGCAACGGGATCGCCGGATCGCGGGGCTTGACCGCGATCACTGCGGGCGACTCGGGCACCGCCGGCCACGACGGTGGCGCCGGTGGTGATGGCGGGACCGGCGGCCTGGGCGGTGCCCTGGCCGGCCACGGGGGCGACGGCGGAGCCGGTGGCACCGGCGGCGACGGTGGGGCCGGCGGCTCGGGTGCGGCCGGCGCGGCCGGAGACCGGGGCACCATCGCCCACCTTGATGGTGGCCGCGGGGGTGACGGTGGGTCCGGTGCCGGCGGTGGGGCCGGCGGTAGTGGTGGTAGCGGTGGGACCGGTGGTCAGGCATTGGCGGCCGGCTACAGCGACGGCGTTCGCGGCGCCGGCGGATCTGGCGGCGCCGGCGGGGCCGGCGGGCTGGCCGGGGCTGGCGGCGCGGGTGGTGACGCATACACGACCGGCGGCGGGGCCGGCGGGGACGGCGGCCATGGCGGTGACACCGGGACCGGTGGGGCCGGCGGGTCCGGCGGCGCCGGCTCGAGCACCGGCCTTACCGGCTTGTCCGGGCATAGCCCGACCAGCGGCGGTGACGGCGGCGCCGGTGGCGACGGCGGTGACAGTCCCGCTACCGGCGGGCGTGGCGGGGCCGGCGGTAACGGCGGCAAGTATGGCAATGGCGGCGCCGGTGGGGCCGGTGGTGACGGGATCGCGCGGGGCGACGCGGCCGGCGGGGCCGGCGGTAACGGCGGCAAGGGCGGGTTCTACGGCGACGGCGGGGACGGCGGGGCCGGCGGCGCGGGCGGTTCGGGCACCAGCGGTGTGGGTTTTGAGGGTGGCCGTGGCGGGGCCGGCGGGGATGGCGGGGCCGGCGGGACCTACGGCGACGGCGGGGACGGCGGGGCCGGCGGAGCCGGCGGCGACGGACGCAATGGGGTCGACGCCACCACCGCGGGCGCTTCCGGCACGCAGGGATTCGCCGGCGGCGGCGGTGGCGCGGGCGGCGCCGGCGGGGCCGGGGGCACCCAAGCCGGCGCCGGTGGGGACGGCGGGGACGGCGGGGCCGGCGGTACCGGTGGTTTCGGTGGGTCCGGCGCGAACGGTGGGGCCGGGGATCATGGCACCGCCGCGAACCCCAACGGTGGCCGTGGCGGGGACGGCGGATCCGGCGCGGCCGGTGGGGCCGGCGGCGACGGCGGTAACGGCGGGGCCGGTGGACAGGCACAAGCGGCCGGCTACGCCGACGGAACCCGCGGCGCCGGCGGCAACGGCGGGGTCGGTGGGGCTGGTGGGTTCGCCGGTGACGGAGGCCGCGGTGGAGACGGTGCGGTCGGGTTCGGTGGGGCCGGCGGCGACGGCGGGGCCGGCGGTAACACCGGTGCCGGTGGGGTCGGCGGCACCGGCGGTAGCGGTTCGATTACCGGACTCACCGGCCTTGGCGGGCACAGCCCCACCAGCGGCGGGGACGGCGGAAGCGGCGGAAACGGCGGGCGGGGTGCGGTCGATATCGCCGGCGGGGCCGGCGGGACCGGAGGTAACGGCGGGGCCTACGGCAACGGCGGCGACGGCGGCGACGGCGGTGACGGTGTCAACGGAACACGCGGGCTGACCGCGATCACCCCAGGGGGCTCGGGCACCGACGGCAGCGCCGGCAACGCCGGCGGCGCCGGCGGGTACGGCGGCAACGGTGGGGCCCTGGCCGGCGACGGCGGCGACGGTGGTGACGGCGGTAACGGCGGCAGCGGGGGTGACGGTGGGTCCGGCGCCAACGGCGGCGCCGGCGACAACGGCACCACCACCAGCCCCAACGGCGGCCGAGGCGGCGACGGCGGACACGGCGGACACGGCGGCGACGGCGGCGACGGCGGGCACGGCGGAGTGGCCGGCAAAGCGCAAGCGGCCGGCTACACCGACGGCACCCACGGCGCCGGAGGGGTCGGCGGCAACGGTGGGGCCGGCGGGCTAGCCGGCGATGGCGGCCGCGGCGGCAACGGCGCCGCCACCATCGGCGGCAACGGCGGCGATGGCAGCAACGGCGGTGACCCCGGGGTCGGCGGGGCCGGCGGTAAAGGCGGAATCGGCGAGACCATCGGACTCAGCGGCCTCGGCGGCTACAGCCCCATCAGCGGCAACGGCGGCGACGGCGGCGACGGCGGCAGCGGCAGCGCCGGCACCACCGCCCACCCGGCCGGCTTTGACGGCGGTGCCGGCGGGCACGGCGGCGACGGCGGTGCCTTCGGCAACGGCGGCGACGGCGGCAACGGCGGGACCGGCGGCAACGGAACCGCAGCAACCACCGCGGGCTCCCCCGGCGCCGTTGGCGGCCACGGCGGCGCCGGCGGCAACGGCGGCGACGGTGGCTACCTCAACGGAAACGCCGGAAACGGCGGAAGCGGCGGGGCCGGCGGCACCGGCGGTGCGGGGGCTACCGGCACATCACAGGCCGCCGCAACCGGCTTAGGGGGCGGCCGCGGCGGCGACGGCGGCGCCGGGGGCGCCGGGGGCGATGGCGGCAACGGCGGAAAAGCGCACGCAACCGGATACCACAACGGCACCGGCGGCCAAGGAGGCGACGGCGGCCAAGGAGGCAAAGCCGGCAACGGCGGCAACGGCGCCGACGGCCAAGCAGCCGCCATTGGACGTCCCAGGGTCTCGCCAGGCGATGGTGGTGACGGCGGCAACGGCGGCTCAGGCGGCACCGGCGGTACCGGCGGCACCGGCGGCACCGGCGGCGACGCCACCACCAAAGCTGTCGGAGGTCTGGACGGAGCCAGAGGCAACGGCGGCAACGGCGGCAACGGCGGCAGGGGCGCCGACGGCGGCGCCGCCATCGGATCCACCGCTGGCGGCCACGGCGGGGACGGCGGCAAGGGCACCATCGGCGGGAACGGTGGCCGAGGCGGGAACGGCGGCCACGGCGCCCAGGTCGTCCCCGCTGGCGCGCGCGGCGGGGATGGTGGATCCGGCGGCACCGGCGACGTCACCGGCGGCGCTGGCGGGGCCGGCGGAAACGGCGGAAACGGCCGCAACGGTGGCTTGGGAGGCGCCGGCGGCGCCGGCGGCAACGGCGGCGTCACCGCCGCCAGCAACATTGTCACCGGCAACGGCGGCAACGGCGGCAACGGCGGCAACGGCGGCCCCGGCAACAGCTCCACCGGCGGTAACAGCGGCAACGGCGGCGGTGGCGGCTTGGGCGGCTACGGCGCTACCGGCGGCACCGGGGGTAAGGGCGGCAACGGCGGCAGTGGTGGCACCGGCGGTAACGGCGGCAACGGCGGCTTCGGCGGCGGCGGCACCATCCGAGGCGACGGCGGCGACGGCGGCAACGGCGGCAACGGCATAGGTGCTGGCATGAACGGTGGTGCCGGCGGTAAGGGCGGAGAAGGTCTCACCGGCGGCAACGGCGGCAACGGCGGCAACGGCGACAACGGCGTCAACGGCGGCAGCGGTGGCAACGGCGGCAAGGGCGGCAACGCCGGCAACGGCACCTTGGCCACCGGCTTGGGGGGCAACGGCGGCAACGGCGGCGATGGCGGGCACGGCAACGGGTCAAATATCGCTGGCGGCAGCGGCGGCAGCGGCGGCGACGGTGGTACCGGTGCCACCGGTGGCGCCGGCGGGCGCGGCGGCGCCGGTGGTAACGGTTTCAACAACGGCGGCGACGGCGGCAACGGCGGCAACGGCGGCAACGGCGGCAACGGCATAGTCAGAGGCAACGGCGGCAGCGGCGGCAACGCCGGCAACGGCGGCAACGGCGTTAACGGCTTCTTCACGAATCGCGACGGCGGCAACGGCGGCAACGGCGGCAACGGCGGCGACGGCGCGATCAGAGGTGATGGTGGCGACGGCGGCAACGGCGGCAACGGCATCGGGACCTTTAACACTGTCAACCCCAACGGCGGCAACGGCGGCAACGGCGGCAACGGCGGCAACGGCGGCAACGGCAACACCGGTGGCGCAGGCGGGCGCGGCGGCAACGGCGGCGCGAACGGCGCCATCCACGGCGGCGACGGCGGCAATGGCGGCAAGGGCGGCAACGGGGTGATCGCCGGCGCTGGGGGTGCCGGCGGCACCGGCGGCTCAGGTGGCGGTTTCCAAGCCACCGGCGGCAGCGGCGGCGGCGGCGGCGCTGGCGGCTCTGGCACCACCGGAGGCACCGGGGGCCGCGGCGGCGCCGGCGGCGCAGCTGACGGTTTCCGAGCCACTGGCGGCGACGGCGGCACCGGCGGCGGCGGCGGTAACGGCACCTCCACTGGTGGCGTGGGGGGCAACGGCGGCAAAGGCGGTGGCACCACCGAATTCGAAAGCGTTGCCGGTAGGGGGGGCAACGGCGGCAACGGCGGTAACGGCGCCACGGGAGGCAATGCTGGTCGCGGCGGCGACGGCGGTTCCAGCACCGGCTACAGCGGTGTTGGCGGTATGGGGGGCAACGGCGGCACCGGCGGCCTTGGTAACGCCGGATACGGCGGATACGGCGGCGACGGCGGCAAGGGCGGCGACGGCGGTGACACCGGCGGCGGCGTCGGCCGCAGCGGCGGCACCGGCGGCAAAGGCGGCGCCAGCACCTTGAACGGCCAACAGGTTGCGGGCGGCAGCGGCGGCTCCAGTAAGGCGCCAGTAGGCAATAGAGGCAGCTCCGGCGGCACGGGCGGCCACCCTGGCGGCCTCTGACCCGCTTCCGGGGGCCCTAAGCTGGCTGCTATGCGAATCGCGCTGGCACAGATTCTCAGTGGCACTGACCCAACAGCAAACCTTGAGCTGGTGCGTGACTATGCCGAGCGGGCGGCGGATGCCGGCGCCAGGCTGGTGGTGTTCCCCGAAGCGACCATGTGCCGGTTCGGCGTCCCGTTGGGACCCGTCGCACAGCCCCTGGACGGCCCCTGGGCCAACGGGGTGCGCCGGATCGCCGCCCAGACCGGAATAACGGTGGTGGCGGGGATGTTTGCCCCCGCCGATGCCGGACGGGTATCAAACACACTGCTCGCAGCGGGTCCGGGCACGCCGAATCAGCCAGATGACCACTACCACAAGATCCACCTCTACGACGCCTTCGGCTTTGCCGAGTCGCGTACCGTCGCGCCCGGACACGAGCCGGTAGTGATCACGGTCGACGACGTCCAGGTCGGTTTGACAGTTTGCTACGACATCCGCTTTCCGGCCCTCTACACCGAGCTGGCTCGGCGCGGCGCCGAACTGATCGTGGTCAGCGCCTCCTGGGGCTCAGGCCCTGGCAAACTCGACCAGTGGACGCTACTGGCCCGCGCCAGGGCCCTGGATTCGGCCAGTTATGTGGCCGCGGCGGGTCAGGCCGACCCGGGAGACACCTCGTCGGATCCGGGCGGAGGCTCCGGTGCACCGCGAGGAGTGGGCGGCAGCCTGGTCGTCTCCCCGCTGGGTGAAGTGGTGGCGTCAGCGGGGTCGGACCCGCAACTCGTTGTCGCCGACATCGACCTCGCCAAGGTAGGTGCGGCACGCGACAACATAGGAGTGCTGCGCAACCAATCGCGCTTCACTCAGACTGATAAGGCACAATCGCGTAGGTGACGAACCCGCAAGGCCCACCCAACGAGGGCCCGTCGACTTGGTCGCGTCCCAGCAATCAAGGCCCCCTTGGCCGGCCCCCGTCCCCGGTTGACCCGTCTGGCGGGCCATTCCGTTCGGGCGAGCCCGCTAACCCCCAGCAAGAGCCGCCGACGATGGCCGGCATCGGCCCGCAGCAGACGGAGCCCATCGCCGCCAGCAACGCCGATTCACGGCGGCCGGAATCCACTTCTCCACCCGCCTCGAGCGCAAGTAAGACGACTTCGGTTGCCACGCCAGAGGAAGAGCCGCTGGCGGGAACGCGCAAACGACGCTCACGTCGGGACCCACTATCCATCTTTTTGATCCTGATCATCGTGTTCTCGCTGGTCCTCGCCGGCGTGATCGCCAGCGAGCTCTACGCTCGCCATGTCGCCAACGGCAAGGTTGCCGCCGCGGTGGCATGCGAGGTCAAAGACAAGGCCACCGCGTCGTTCGGCGTGGCACCCTTGTTGTTGTGGCAGTTGGCAACTCGCCACTTCACCAACATCACGGTCGAAACCGCGGGCAACCAGGTGCGTGACGCCAAGGGCATGAAACTGCGAATCAGCATTCAAGATGTCCATCTCAAGAGCACGCCGAACTCCGCGGGGACGCTCGGAGCACTGGATGCCACCATTTCCTGGACATCGGATGGCATCAAGGAATCGGTGCAGAACGCGATCCCGATACTCGGCGAGTTCGTCACCAACAGCGTGGTGACCCACCCCGCCGACGGCACCATCGAACTCAAGGGCATGCTCAACGACATCATCGCCAGGCCGGTGGTGTCCGGCAAGGGGTTGGAGCTGCAGATCGTGAGCTTCAATACGCTGGGCTTCTCACTGCCGAAGGAAGCGGTGCAGTCGACACTGAACGACTTCACCGCAGACTTGACCAGGAACTATCCGCTGGGGATCCACGCGGACAGCGTTCAAGTCACCACGACCGGTGTGGTCAGCCACTTCTCCACTCGCAACGCCACCATCCCGACCGGCAGCCAGAATCCCTGTTTCGCCAACCTCTGAGCGCGGTGTAACCGCAGATCAGTTCTGGCCGAGCCCCTCGAGGACCGCCCGGGTGCCGGACAGGCCCAGCCTGGTTGCGCCGGCACTGAGCATCGCGACCGCGTCGGCGGCGGTCCGGATGCCGCCGCTGGCCTTGACCCCGAGTCGTCCGCCGACGACGCTGGCCATCACTTCGACGGCTCGCGTCGAGGCGCCGCCTGCGGGATGAAAGCCGGAAGACGTCTTGACGAAGTCCGCTCCGGCGTCCTCGGCGGCCCGGCACACGCCGACCAGCGTGGACTCGTCGGAAAGACCCAATAGCGCCGCCGACTCAACGATCACCTTCAGCACCGCCCCGGAGGTCGCGCAACGCACCGCCTCGATGTCGGACCGCACCGCGTCGAGGTGCCCGGCCAGCGCGGCACCGACATCAATGACCATGTCGACCTCAACGGCACCGCAGGCAACGGCAAGCGCCGCCTCATGCGCCTTGATCGCCGAGGCATGCTTGCCCGACGGGAAACCCGCCACCGTGGCTACCCGCACGCCGCCGGCCGACACCGCGGTGGGCACCATCGACGGCGAAACGCATACCGCGTAAACGCCGAGGTCGGCGGCTTCTGCCACCAGGGCCACCACATCGGCGGCAGTAGCCTCGGGCTTGAGCAGGGTGTGATCCACCAACGCCGCCACCTGGTCTCGGGTTGGTTGGCCCGGCATCAAGACTGACCCCCGTCTGCAGACGACACAACCGCCCGTGAAAGTTCGGCCTCTTCAGGGCCGCCCGGATTGCAGCCTGAGGCAATCATCTCGGCGTCGTCGACCACCGGGCGCCACGGCTCGAGATTCCAGCTGCTCTTGCCGGGTGCTGCGACCTCGGCGAAATCCCAGTGACAGACGAACTGTGCAAGCATGCCGGGGGTGTCGGCCTCCGGAGCCAACGCCAGTACCTCCGCCCACGCCTCCGCCGCGGCCGCGGCGGTCATGCCGAACTGGCTGGCGGCCGCGCGCCCGGCGGACGTCGGGAACACGCGCAGGCCGCGCAATGACCCCCACTGCGCCCATTCGGCGTGATCCACGAACGGCGGCGAAGGAACTGGTCGCGCGGCGCCGACATCTCCGGCACCAGCGTCGGCCGCAGCATCAGGCGCGCTCAGCAAGGCGATAAGCACCGCGACTGGCGCGGCCAACAGGACTTTCATCCGGCTAGCGGGATTTGCCCTGAATCTCGAGCAGCTTGGGCCGCACGTCGACCAGATAGACCCCGGCCGCACACGCGGCTATCGCCATCCCGAGCACGCCGAAGACGAAGCCCAGGATGGAAGTCAGTGCCACAGCCGCGCCGAGAATCACCAACCACACCGGCTTGGTCAGCTTGTCAGCGGCGGTATAGGCGTCAGGCCGCTGCAGCGCTGCATGCACAAACGCGTACACGGCCGTTACCAGGACGGCGATCTGCAGGACCAACAGGACGGTACCTACGAGTTGGCTCACCCCTAAAGACTATGCGGGCATTGGCCAAAACGTCGACTCCGAGCCGCCTTACCGGCGACTCGCGGTCCAAAAACGCCGACTCCGAGCCGCCCGACTGGGCGACTCGGAGTCGAATCGTGAATGTTATCGGTCCGAGCTGAGCTCGGGCCGAATCACTTCTGGGTGACCTTCTTGGCCGGAGCCTTCTTGGCCGGAGCCTTCTTGGCCGGAGCCTTCTTGGCGGCCGGAGCCTTCTTGGCGGGAGCCTTCTTGGCGGGAGCCTCGAGTTCTTCCTTCTTCGGCAGCTCGATGCCGACCAGCTTGGCGGCGCGCTCACCGACGGCGCGGGTCTGCGTCGCGACGGTGCCCAGCGCCTCCTGGGTCAGCTCCACAGCCTGGTCCACGTACCCCTCGGCGCGAGCCGACGCGTCCTCGAAGGCCGGCTGGCTACGCAACCGCTCCAGGGCGGCCTCGCCGCGCTGAACCAAGTCGTTGTACCGGCCGGTGGCGGCCTCCAGGTAACCCTCGGCGGCCTTGCGGAGCTCGTCGGAGGTGAAACGCTCACGCAGTTCGGTGAACTGCTCCGGCAGGTCCTCCTGCAGCTTGGTCAGGCGAGCGCGGCTCTCCTCGACCCGGCTACGGGTGTCGGTGCGGGTCTCTTCGGCGCGGTCACGCAGGTTGG
The DNA here is from genome assembly GCF_003391395.1 of Mycobacterium marinum. Taxonomy (NCBI): domain Bacteria; kingdom Bacillati; phylum Actinomycetota; class Actinomycetes; order Mycobacteriales; family Mycobacteriaceae; genus Mycobacterium; species Mycobacterium marinum. Next base: position 895,923 of record NZ_CP024190.1, on the reverse strand, counting down.
CGATCAGGTCGTTGACGGTGGCCAGAGCCAGGTCGGCGGCACCGAGCGCGGCAAGCAGCGGCGCCCGCAGGTCCTCGATGTTCGTGTTTTCAGCCATGTTGTTTCCTTTCATGGATTGTTTGTCGTTATTGGCGCTATCGAGACTTGAAATGGAAGTTGGGGCAAGCGTCGGCTCCTCAGGGGGAATAGTCAAGACCCACGGATTGCCGTAACGCGCGGATTGCGGGGAACCTCCTGAGTCGTCGGATCGGTGGACGGTCCAGTTTCCAGTTGCCAATACAGGCCTGATTTTTCGCTGGTCAGAACCCGTTCCCGCGGTTCGCGATTGCCGGTCACACAAACCCGCAGACGCGTACTCAACGGCGCATTCGCAACGTCTATCCCTATTGAGTTACCCGACGGCCGGCGCTCTAGACGTCGCCAATCTCACATCTGGCGGCCGACCACTTTAATCAATCGTCAATTTCAGATGGGCTCGAACACTCCTCACGGACGGCTTCGTTCTGCTGGGTAAACGACGCATAGATATCCAACAGAATTTGCTTTTGACGCTCGGTGATGGCCGTGTCGGTGATGATGACGTCACGCACCTGGCTGGTCTCGCTCGGTTCGAGAATCCCGGCACGCACATAAAGGACCTCGGCGGATACCCGCAGCGCCTTCGCAATCTGGGCCAAGACATCAGCGGACGGCTTGCGCAGCCCACGCTCGACTTGGCTCAGGTAAGGATTGCTGACACCGGAGCGCTCCGCAAGCTGCCGCATCGAGACGTGCGCATTCTCGCGTTGCGTCCTGATGAAGCTGCCAATATCGGAGGCCTTAGAGGACACCGCAGACACCTTGGCGCCCAGCTTTTCCTCCCCCGGCATCGGTGCACTCCTTCGCTAGTGGTAGTCGTTTACGCACCCAAGGGTACGGAGAGGTGCTTGCTTTTGCAAGCGCTTGTTAGCACCCTCAGAACAGCAAGTGCGCGATAGCGAAGATCACCAAACCGGCCAGCGCCCCCACAACCGTGCCGTTGATCCGAATAAACTGCAGGTCACGGCCGACATGTAGTTCGATGCGCCGACTGGCTTCCTCGGCGTCCCAACGCTCGATCGTCTCGGTGATGATTGCCGTGATCTCGACCCCATACTGCGAGACCAAGTGCTGCGCCGCCCGCACCATCCAGTCGTCCACCTTGTCGCGCAGCTCGCCGTCGTCGCGCAGTGATTCGCCGATTCGGACCACCGTTTCGGCGATCCGGCTGCGCAAGACGCTGGACGGGTCGTCAACGCCCTCGAGCACCAGCCGCTTGATGGTTTTCCATGCGGTCGCCGCGGCATTGGCGACCTCGTCGCGGGCCATCAACTGGTCTTTGATGGTGTCGGCGCGCGCAATGGTGCTCGGATCGTGCTGGAGATCGTCAGCGAACTCGAACAGGAAGCGGGTCGCCGAACGGCGCAGTTCGTGATCGGGGTTGCGCCGAACTTTGTCGGTGAAATCCATCAACTCGCGGTGGATGCGGTCGCCAACCATGTGGTCAACGAATCGCGGCGACCAAGTTGGCGAGTCGCGCTCGACCACCCGCTGAATGATCACCCCCGCGTTCAGTGACCACTGAAAGGCACGGTCGGCCAGCAGCTGGATCAGGGCTTCCTGCCGGTTCTCGGCCAGGACGGTCTGCAGCACCCGCCCCACCGGCGGACCCCACTGCGGCTCGGCGATACGACGCACGATCATCCGGTCGATCACGTGCTGGACATCATCGTCGCGCAGTAGCTCCACCAGCACCCGCAGCACCGTGGCGGCCTCGGCCGCCACCCGTTGGGCATGCCCGGAATCCGCGAGCCATTTCCCCAGCCGGCTGGGGACCTGCGCATCGCGCAACTTGGTTTCCACCACCGGGGCCGACAGGAAGTTCTCCCGGACAAACGTGCCCAGCCCCTCGCCCAGCTGGTCTTTCTTGCGTTTGATGATCGCAGTGTGCGGGATCGGGATCCCCAGTGGATGCTTGAAGAGCGCGGTCACGGCGAACCAGTCGGCCAGCGCACCGACCATGCCAGCCTCCGCGGCGGCACCGAGGTACCCGACCCACAGCGGCGCCCCACCTTGAGCCTGCACCCACCGACATGCCAGGAACACGATGCTGGCGCCGACGAGGAACCCCAGCGCCACCAGTTTCATCCGCCGCAGGCCCACCCGCCGGACCGCATCTGCCTGCGGATCGGCGCCGGCGAACGACTCAGCAAAAGACATCCGGTGTATCGATGCCGGCGGCGAACTCGAAGGCTCGGCTCTGTGTGCCACCACACCATCATCCGCTATAACTGCCACGGGTTAGTGTGACTGCACTGTTGTGGGGCCTCGCGCACGCACCGCCGATGCGCCATATGTAACTGCACAAGCCGTAGTATCAAGGGCGTCTAGTAAGTGGAAACCAGCAGAAAGTGGTAGAGCGTATCCCGGCTATGACGGGGAAAACAGATGGTCGCAAGCGGCGCTGGCACCAACACAAGGTGGAGCGGCGCAACGAGCTTGTCGACGGCACGATCGTCGCGATCCGCCGACACGGCCGCTTCCTGAGCATGGATGAGATCGCGGCCGAGATCGGGGTCTCCAAGACGGTCCTCTACCGCTACTTCGTCGACAAGAACGATCTGACGACCGCGGTGATGATGCGCTTTGCGCAAACCACCTTGATCCCCAACATGGCGGCAGCGCTGTCCTCCAACCTGGACGGCTTCGACCTGGCCCGCGAGATCATCCGGGTCTATGTCGAAACCGTCGCCGCCGAACCGGAACCGTATCGGTTCGTGATGGCCAACAGCTCGGCCAGCAAGAGCAAAGTCATCGCCGACTCGGAGCGCATCATCGCCCGCATGCTCGCGGTGATGCTGCGCCGGCGCATGGCCGAGGCCGGGATGGACACCGGCGGCGTGGAACCGTGGGCATACCTGATCGTCGGCGGTGTGCAGCTGGCTACCCACTCCTGGATGTCGGACCCGCGGATGACCAGCGACGAACTCATCGACTACCTGACAATGCTGAGCTGGAGCGCACTGTGCGGCATCGTGGAGGCCGGCGGCTCTCTGGAGAAGTTCCGTGACCAGCCGCACCCGTCGCCGATCGTGCCCCCACGGGTGGACGACTAGGCAACTGCCTAGCCTCCTACCAGGCACCCGCGATATCCGCCGGATACCGGCGTGGGTTCTGCACCGCTGTAAAGCAGCTACCATTCATGGGGGCAACCGGGGGGCACGCCAGGGTGCGCTGAGCTAAGCCCTGTGGAACAGAAAGGCTCCATCACTATGTCCGTCCAGCTCACGCCGCATTTTGGCAATGTGCAAGCCCATTACGATTTGTCTGACGACTTCTTCCGGCTATTTCTCGACCCGAGCCAGACCTATAGCTGCGCATATTTCGAGCGTGACGACATGACCCTCGAGCAGGCGCAGGTCGCCAAGATCGATCTGGCGCTGGGCAAACTGAACCTCGAGCCCGGGATGACTTTGCTGGACATCGGCTGCGGCTGGGGCGCCACGATGCGGCGTGCCATTGAGAAGTACGACGTCAATGTTGTCGGCCTGACGTTGTCGGAGAACCAGGCCGCCCACGTTCAGCAGATGTTCGACCAGATCGACACCTCCCGCAGCCGTCGGGTGCTGCTGGAAGGGTGGGAGAAGTTCGACGAGCCCGTCGACCGCATCGTCTCGATCGGCGCCTTCGAACACTTCGGCCGCCTGCGCTACGCGCACTTTTTCAAGATGGCCTACCAAGCGCTGCCGGCCGACGGAATCATGTTGCTGCACACCATCGCCCGCCCCACCTTCAAGGAGGCCCGGGCGAAGGGGCTGACGCTGACCCACGAAATCGTGCACTTCTCACAATTCATCCTCGCCGAGATCTTCCCCGGCGGCTGGCTGCCAACAATCCCGACGGTCGAAGAGCACGCGACCGCGGCGGGCTTCAAGGTGACTCGGGTGCAGTCGCTGCAACTGCACTACGCACGGACGCTGGAAATCTGGGCCGCCGCGCTGGAAGCCAAGAAGGAAGAGGCCATCGCCATCCAGTCGCAGAAGGTCTACGACCGCTACATGAAGTACCTCACGGGTTGCGCGAAGCTGTTCCGCCAGGGCTACACGGACATCGATCAGTTCACTTTGGAGAAGTAGCCACACCGGCTAGCCGCCCGGTCGCGTTCCGCGGGACGCGATCGGCGGCTTGGTGTTGGCGTTTTCGGGAACGGGCCGTGCGCCGGCCACATGAGCGCTTGCGAGTGTCTTGGTGTATCGCGCCGCGGCCCCGCCGCCCCAGCTTGACCCGTCTGACACCCCCCAATTGACGCAGAAACGCCCGACGGAATCATCCGCCGGGCGTACCGCGTACTTCCAGGTCTGGGTGACCTACTTGACCAAGGTGAACTGCCCCACGTTGCTGATGCCCTTGCGGAAGAAGTTCTCGCACCCCGTCAGGTAGTGCATGTACTTGTCGTAGATCTCCTGGGACTGCATGGCGATGGCCTCTTCCTTCCTGGCCTCCAGATTCGCCGCCCAGATGTTTAGCGTCCGCGCGTAATGCTGCTGCAGCAATTGCGCTCTTTCAACGGAAAATCCGGCCGCCTGCGCAAAATTGAAAATATCTTCCTGCGCCGGCAACTGTCCGCCGGGAAATATCTCTTGGCCGATGAATCGCATGAATCGGACGTCGCTCATCGTCACCTTGACGCCCATCTCATGAAACTGTTTCTGCGTATAGGTGAGAATCGTGTGCAGCAGCATCCGGCCGTCGTCGGGGAGAATGTCGTACGAGCGCTCGAAGAAGGCCGCGTAGCGCTCCATCTTGAACGCTTCGAAAGCGCCGATGGTGACGATGCGGTCGACCTTGTCCTCAAATTCTTCCCATCCCTGCAGCCGCACCTCGACGGTGCGCTCGGTGGGGATCTTGGCCATCTTGGCCTTGCTGTACTCGAATTGATTGCGACTCAGCGTGATACCGATGACGTTGACGTCATACTTCTCTACCGCCCGCTGCAGCGCGCCGCCCCAGCCGCAGCCGATGTCGAGCAAAGTCATCCCGGGCTCGAGGTTCAGCTTGCCCAGCGCCAAGTCAAACTTTGCGTTGGACGCCTCCTCCAGCGTCATGTCGTCCCGCTCGAAGTACGCACAGGTGTACGCCATCGTCGGGTCTAGAAATAGCGCGAAGAACTCATCCGAAACGTCGTAGATTGATTGCGATTCTTCGTAAAACGGCCTCAGCTCGGTCATTCCGGAAAACTACCTCTCATCTGTCGATCCAGGGCAAATACTACCCGATGTTCAAAACGCCTGTCACACGACTGCAACGACGCCACCTCAGGGCTGTGACCTTCACGTGAGCCGCATGTGAGGCAGCTGAAAATTTCAGTAGGTATAAAAGCCTTGGCCCGACTTCTTACCCAACTGACCCGCCTCTACCATGCGTAACAACAGTGGCGGCGGACCATAATGCGGTTCCTTGAATTCTTCAAACATCTTGTCGGCAATCAACTTCAGGGTATCCAAGCCGACAAGATCGGAAAGCCGCAGCGGGCCCATTGGATGAGACAGCCCGGCAACAACCGCTTTGTCGACGTCTTCGACGGTAGCGAATCCGGCCTCCACCATGCGGATCGCCGACAACAGATACGGCACCAGGAGTGCGTTCACCACAAAGCCGGAGCGATCCGAACAGCGCACCACCTGTTTCCCGAGCACCGCGCTAGCAAACTCCTCGGTGCGAGCCACGGCGGCGTCGTCGGTGACCAGCGTGCTGACCAACTCGACCAGCGGAAGCACCGGTACCGGATTAAAGAAGTGCAGCCCCAGCACTCGCCGCGGATTCTTGGTGGCCGCGGCAACCTTCATGATCGGGATGCTCGACGTGTTCGACGCCAGCACCGCGTCAGGATCGGTGACCACGCGGTCGAGGTCGGCAAAGACCTTCGTCTTGACGGCCTCGTCCTCGATGATGGCCTCGATCACCAGCTGCCGGTCGGCCAGGTCATTCAGGTCGGTGGTGAACGTCAGCCGGCTCAGGGCGCGGTCACGCTCACGCTCGGTGACCTTGCCTGAGCTGACGCCACGCTCCAGCGACTTGACGATGCGGTTGCGGCCCGCGGTGATCAACGCCTCGGTGGTCTCGAACACCGTGACTTCGACGCCGGCACGCACCGAGACCTCCGCAATGCCGGATCCCATCTGTCCGGCACCGACAACCCCTACTCGCTGGATTGCTGCATCGCTGCCCATCTATTTTCTCTCCCGCGAATCGATTTTGTGACGCATTGCAATAGGCCCCGCCCAGGTTGGCTGGGCGGGGCCTACGCTGTCAACTTCCCTGGCGAGCAGACACAAACTCACATCAACTGCGCTGCAGAAGTGCGAGTCTGCGTCTGCTCGGCAATCAGTCAGCTCAGTGGAACTGGCCCTCTTCGGTCGAACCGGCAAGCGCGGTGGTCGACGAGGTCGGGTCCACCGTGGTGGCGATGCGGTCGAAGTAACCGGCACCCACCTCACGCTGGTGCTTGGTTGCGGTGTAGCCGCGCTCCTCGGCGGCGAACTCCCGCTCCTGCAGCTCGACGTAGGCCGACATCTGGTTGCGGGCGTAGCCGTAGGCCAGATCGAACATCGAGTAGTTCAGGGCGTGGAAGCCGGCCAGGGTGATGAACTGGAACTTGAAGCCCATCGCACCCAGCTCCTTCTGGAACTTGGCGATGGTCTCGTCGTCGAGGTGCTTCTTCCAGTTGAAGGACGGCGAGCAGTTGTAGGCGAGCATCTGGTCGGGGAACTCCGCCTTGACGCCCTCGGCGAACTGCTTGGCCAGCTTCAGGTCCGGGGTGCCGGTCTCCATCCAGATCAGGTCGGAGAAGGGCGCGTAGGCCTTGGCGCGGGCGATGCAGGGCTCCAGACCGTTCTTGATCCGGTAGAAGCCTTCCTTGGTGCGCTCGCCGGTGATGAACGGGCGGTCCCGCTCGTCAACGTCGGAGGTGATCAGGGTGGCCGCTTCGGCGTCGGTCCGGGCGATGACCACGGTCGGGACATCGGCAACGTCGGCAGCCAAACGGGCCGAGGTCAGGGTCCGGATGTGCTGCTGGGTGGGGATCAGCACCTTGCCGCCCAGGTGGCCACACTTCTTCTCCGAGGCCAGCTGGTCCTCCCAGTGCGAACCGGCGACACCGGCGGCGATCATGGCCTTCTGCAGCTCGTAGACGTTGAGCGCACCACCGAAACCGGCCTCACCGTCGGCGACGATCGGCACCAGCCAGTTGTCGACCGAGCGGTCGTTCTCGACCTTGGCGATCTCGTCAGCGCGCAGCAGCGCGTTGTTGATACGACGGACGACCTGCGGCACCGAGTTGGCGGGGTACAGGCTCTGGTCCGGGTAGGTGTGGCCGGAAAGGTTGGCGTCACCGGCGACCTGCCAGCCCGACAGGTAGATGGCCTTCAGGCCGGCACGCACCTGCTGGACGGCCATGTTGCCGGTCAGCGCGCCCAGCGCGTTGACGAAGTCCATGTCATGCAGCTGCTCCCAGAGCACCTCGGAGCCGCGACGGGCCAGGGTGTGCTCCTCGACGACGTGGCCCTGCAGGGCGACGACGTCTTGCGGGGTGTAGGTGCGGGTGATGCCCTTCCACCGGGGGTTGTGGTCCCAGTCGTGCTGGATCTGCTCAGCGCTCTTCGGGGTGCCAACGACAGACATTGGACGGCTCCTTTTACGGTCACTACATTGCTGAATTTCTGAGACCACCACCGCCGGGCGGCGGCCTAGAGAGCTTCTAGAAGACGTCTAGAAAGTTCTCCGTGGACTCAACTTCACTCGTGTGCTAACACGACCATGACATAGCCCATTCCCCCTGGTCCACCCATTTCACTTGCAAATTTCGGCTACGACTTCCAGCCATTTTGCAAAGCTTGCGAAGCCGGGAGATTACTGAACCGTTACAGAAGCTACCCGCCGGTAACTAAAATTCGCAGGTCAAGGGGGATTTACCCGTACGCTTGTCCGGTTAAAGCGAGAAGAGTCCGGCGACGGCTTTCGTCTCGTCGCCAACCGCATATGTGAGAGTTGTAACAGTGCGGTCGGTCAGACCCGGGCCGAACTTATCGGTGGAGCCGGCCGGGTGAACGTGCGAAATGATCTCGAGCTTGTCGCCCAGCGCGACCGGCGCCTCGTGCTCGATGGTGACGCGCAGCGGCGCCTGCAGCAACTCGCTGTGGCAGGCCAGGTAGTCCTCGATCACGCTCCAGTACACGGAGTTGTTCATGTGGTCGAACAGGTCGATGTCGGTGACCCGGACCGGGAACTCGTGTATCTCGGTTGCATCGTCGCGGCTACCGGGCTTGAGGTAGCCCTTCCAGCGAAGCCGCTCCACGGCGGTGGTCTTGTGCAGACTCGCCAGGAAGTCGTCGGCGATGCGCGCCGGCATCTCGGTTTCCTTATTAACGTGGATCCAGAACGCCTCCGACTCGATCAGCCCGCCTTTGCGACCATCGATGCGAACGCGCATCTCACACCACCGGTTGGAGGTTCCCGAACACCAACGCCGACACCGCAGCATGTCCTGGAATTCGATGGGGCGGATCAGGTCGACCATGGTGCGCCGAACGATCCAGAGTGGATGGGTTTCCTCGAAACCCATCTCCCGCAGCTGGTCTTGACCGATGTCCTGGATGTGCCGGCATGCCGCGTCCAACCGCAACCTTCCGGTGCGGTTGATATCGCCGACGCGCAGCGGCCACTCACGATCGAACACCGAGGGGTGACCGTCCGGCACCGGCATCATTTCTTTGTCCAGGCTCACGGCTTAACTCCCCGTTTCCTCCTAGCGTGAACCCCAGCTAATCCCTGGGAGTCTCGTTGCGAATCATGCCAACGACGCACCGGAAACACCAATCGACTACCTATCCCCGTCGGCGTGCCAACTCTGCTAACCAGGCCTTCACATGACCCGACCTGTCTCACTAGGCTCGCTTGCGTGTCCAAGACGTTCGTCGGCTCGCGGGTCCGCCAGCTCCGTAACGAGCGGGGCTTCAGCCAGGCCGCGCTCGCCCAGCTACTGGAAATCTCGCCGAGCTACCTCAACCAGATCGAGCACGACGTTCGCCCACTGACGGTGGCGGTGCTGCTGCGCATTACTGAGGTATTCGGAGTCGACGCCACCTTCTTCTCCTCGCAAGACGACACTCGGCTGGTCGCCGAGCTACGCGAGGTGACGATGGACCGGGATCTGGACATCAGCGTCGACCCGACCGAAGTCGCCGAAATGGTCAGCGCGCATCCCAGCCTGGCCCGCGCAATGGTCAACCTGCACCGCCGCTACCGAATCACCACCGCACAGCTGGCCGCCGCTACCGAGGAGCGCTACTCCGACGGCAGCGGTACCGGGTCGATCACCATGCCCCACGAAGAGGTGCGCGACTACTTCTACCAACGCCAGAACTATCTGCACGAGCTCGACGCCGCGGCCGAGGACCTGACAATCCAGATGCGGTTGCACCATGGCGATCTGCGCAGCGAGCTGACGCGCCGCCTCACCGAGGTGCACGGCGTGCGAATCACCAGACGGATCGATCTGGGTGACACGGTGCTGCATCGCTTCGACCCCGCGACCAAGACGCTGGAAATCAGCAATCACCTCGCCTCGGGCCAGCAGGTGTTCAAGATGGCCGCCGAGCTCGCCTATCTCGAGTTCGGCGATCTGATCGATGCCATGGTGACCGACGGCAAGTTCACCAGTGATGAGTCACGCACGCTGGCGCGCCTCGGACTGGCCAACTACTTCGCCGCGGCCGCGGTACTGCCCTACCGCCAGTTTCATGACGTCGCCGAGAATTTCCGCTACGACGTCGAGCGGCTGTCGGCGTTCTACTCGGTGAGCTATGAAACCATCGCGCACCGGCTCTCGACGCTGCAGCGACCGTCGATGCGCGGCGTCCCGTTTTCGTTCATCCGGGTCGACCGTGCCGGCAACATGTCAAAACGGCAGTCCGCCACGGGTTTTCACTTCTCTTCCAGCGGCGGAACCTGCCCGCTGTGGAACGTCTATGAGACCTTCGCCAACCCGGGCAAGATCCTGGTGCAGATCGCGCAGATGCCCGATGGCCGTAACTACATGTGGGTGGCCCGGACCGTCGAGCGTCGTGCAGCCCGGTATGGTCAGCCGGGTAAAACGTTCGCGATCGGGTTGGGTTGCGAACTTCGCCACGCGCACCGGCTCGTCTACTCGGAAGGACTCGATTTGTCCGGCGATCCGAATATCGCGGCCACGCCGATCGGCGCCGGTTGCAGAGTCTGCGAACGCGACAACTGTCCCCAACGGGCATTCCCCGCCCTCGGGCGCGCACTCGATCTCGACGAGCATCGCAGCACCGTGTCCCCCTACCTGGTGAAGCAGCCATGACTGGGGACCAGGTGGCACGCATCCCGTCGGGCGGCATCCGCCAGCTCGGGCCCGTCAACTGGGCGCTGGCCAAGCTGGCCGCCCGTTCGGTCCGGGCGCCGGAAATGCACTTGTTCACCGCGCTGGGCTACCGGCAGTACCTGTTCTGGACCTGGGCGATCTACTCGGGGCGTCTGCTGCACGGACGGCTACCGAGGATCGATACCGAGTTGGTGATCCTGCGGGTAGCGCACCTGCGGTCCTGCGAGTACGAGCTGCAGCATCACCGCCGGATGGCGCGCGCCGCCGGGCTGGACGCCCAGGCGCAGGCCACGATCTTCGCGTGGCCTGACGCTCCACAGGGAGACGGCCCCCGAAGGGTCCTCAGCTCCCGGCAACAGGCGCTGCTCACTGCCACCGATGAACTGATCAAAAACCGATCGGTCACACCCGCCACCTGGGAGCAGCTCGAGATTCACCTCAACCGCCGCCGGTTGATCGAGTTCTGCCTGCTGGCAACCCAATACGATGCGTTGGCGGCGACAATCACCGCGCTTGGCGTACCGCTGGACAACCCCCGCTAGGCCGTCGCGCACAGCGGCAGCAGGCGCCACGAGATGGGACCTGCGTGCCCACGGGACTCGGTTACCGGTCTCATCTACGCCCTGGTAAATTTCAGCACCCCACGACAGTGCTGACGCTGCGGCGCGAGGGAGACCCGTTCTCGCACTACGCCGTTGCCTGTAGGCGTCGCTTGATCTTGCGTTGGTCGTGGAGATGTTCAGTGGCGGATCAAATTTCGGGAGGAATACTGTGACAGCATCCGTCTGGATGGCTTCGCCGCCGGAGGTACATTCGGCGTTGCTCAGCGCGGGACCGGGCCCCGGGCCCCTGCACGAGGCCGCGACGGCATGGACGGCACTTTGCGCCGAACACACCTCGGCGGCAGAAGAACTCACCACCTTGCTGGGCGGGGTACAGGCCGCAGCATGGCAGGGGACCAGCGCGCAGAGCTATGTCGACGCGCACGCGCCGTACTTGGCGTGGTTGACCACCACCAGCGCCGACTACGCGGCGACTGCGGCCGAGCACGAGGTGGCGGCCGGGGCCTACACCAGCGCGCTGGCTGCGATGCCGACACTGGCGGAGCTGGCCGCCAACCACACCACCCACACGGCGCTGGTCGCGACCAATTTCTTTGGGCTCAACACCATCCCCATCACGCTCAACGAAGTCGACTACGCGCGGATGTGGGTCCAAGCGGCCACCACCATGAGCGCCTATCAAGTCGTCTCGGGCACGACGCTGGCCTCGATGCCCCACACCACACCAGCCCCGCCCATACTCAACACCCAGATCGGCACAGCCACCAACGTCGCGGCCCCCCTACTGGCACAACCGTTGGATATTATCGAAATCATTCTTGCGATATTGATCAACCTCATTGCGATAACATTCTTCTTGGTTTTCGCAATCATCGCGTACACAATAATTTTTGCAATTTTACTCATCCCGATTCTTATTGCCCTCGCGTTTTCTGTGGTCGTCTTCGCGTTTTACATCGCTATCGCGATAATTATCGTGACGCCTCCGCTTTTGGCGGCCCTGTTGCCAGTTGCGCTCGTCACCTCGCTGATCGGAATACCGATTGCGCTTGCGACGACGTTGCCGATCGCCTTGCCGGTCGGCATCGGCCAGTACCTTGCTGACCAGACACGTTTGGAGACGGAGTCCGTCGACCAACGCCAAGAAACCGCAGGTACCGAGCTTGCGGAAGCGGAAGATAATTGGCAGCCAGGTGGCATGCCCGACGCCGGGCTGGCGTCAACTACAACGCCTGGCCCGACCATCGGCAAGGTTCCGGAAGTGGCTTCCGAGCAAAATGCAATGGGCTTTGCCGGTACCGCTGTCAACCGACCCGTTCAATCGCCCGCGGGGCTGACGATTCTGGGCAATGGCGAGTCCGGCCATGGTTCACGAATGCCGATGTTGCCGGCCGCCTGGGAACACGGCTTGACCGAAGCGACCAGCGGTAGGGCATTACCCACATAAATAATCTGGATTCCGACGCCCCGGACCGGTAGTTCAACCCCATCGCGGCGAGGATAGCTACCGGTCCAGTGGGTGCGGATCGGCCCGCCGGACTCCGGGCTGGTCTACCTGGACGGTGATCAGCGGCCGCTGGGGCGGCACGAAGGCCGCAGCGGCGCGGCGGTGGCATGGCTCAATACGCGCACACCCCAACCCGCCGCGCGGGTCCTGTCCACGTGGATCGCCAAATGGGCTCGACAACCCACTCTTGACCAGCACCAACAGCTGAAAGCCTCAGAAGTAGATGTCGGCCAGCACGGCCAGGGTCAGCACCACCGGCAGCACGGGCAGGCCGAACACGAACGCCGACCAGCCGTACCTGCTACGCCAGCGCATCAGCAAACCCACCAGCGCCGCACCAACCGCGAGCAGACCCGACAGCAGCAATATGACCAGGCTCCACTGACCTACCGTCGTGAGATCATCACCGATCGATATGGCCACCAGCCACAGCAGGTAGCCGGCGGTCACACCGCCGGCCCCGCCCAACACCGCTTCGGTGCGAATCATGCTCAGAAGTTGATCATGTGCCCGGCCAAGCCGTGGAAGCACTCCTGCAGCGCCTCGGACATCGTCGGGTGAGTGTGCACGTTGCGCGCCAACTCTGTTGCCGTGAGGTCCCACTTCTGCGCCAAGGTCAGCTCCGGCAACAGCTCCGACACGTCGTGTCCGACCAGGTGCCCGCCCAACAGCTCGCCGTGCTTGCCGTCGGCCACCAGTTTGACGAAGCCACTGGGGTCGCCCAGACCATGGGCTTTTCCGTTGGCCGTGAATGGGAACTTGGCAACCTTGACGTCGTAGCCCTCATCACGCGCCTGCTGTTCGGTGAGCCCGAAGCTGGCTACCTGCGGCTGGCAGAACGTGGCGCGCGGCAGCATGCGGTAGTCGCCCAGGGACAGGGTCTCAGCGCCGGCGATGGTCTCGGCCGCCACGACCCCCATGGCCTCAGCCACGTGCGCCAGCATCAGCTGCCCGGTGACATCACCGATCGCATAGATGTGCCCGACGCTGGTCTGCATGTACTCGCCGATACCGATGGCCTTGCGGTCGGTCAACGCGACGCCGGCCTTGTCCAGCCCGTAGCCCTCGACATTCGGGGCGAACCCAATGGCCTGCAATACCTTGTCGGCCTTGAGTTCCTCGGACTTGCCGTCCTTGCTGACGACCACCGTGACCGCAGAGCCATCGTCGGAGATGGACTCGACCTTGGTTCCGGTCCGGATCTTGACGCCCAGCTTCTTGAATTGTCTCTCGATCTCCTTGGACACCTCGGCGTCCTCGTTGGGCAGTGCGCGCGGCAGGAACTCCACGATGGTGACGTCAACGCCGTAGTTCTTCAGCACGTAACCGAACTCCATGCCAATGGCACCGGCTCCGGCGATGATGATCGACTTGGGCAATTCGCGGGTCAGGATCTGTTCTTCGTAGGTCACCACGTTGGTCGACAGCGAGGTGCCGGGCACCAGCCGGGTACTACTGCCGGTGGCGATGATGGCGTTGTCGAACGTCACCTTCTCGGTACCGCCGTCATTGAGATCCACCGAGAGCGTGTTGGCGTCGGTGAATTTCCCGTAGCCGTGGATCTCGGTGATCTTGTTCTTCTTCATCAGGAAGTGCACACCGGCTACGCGGCCCTCGGCCACTTTCCGGCTGCGGTCGAACGCCACACCATAATCGAAGGTGGCCTCGCCGCTGATGCCAAAAGCCTTGGCGTCCTTGGTGAAGATGTGCGCAAGTTCGGCGTTGCGCAGCAGCGCCTTGGACGGGATGCAGCCAACGTTGAGGCAGACTCCGCCCCAGTACTTCGGTTCGACGATTGCGGTGTTCAGGCCAAGTTGTGCGGCACGGATGGCCGCCACGTATCCGCCTGGACCGGCTCCGAGGACGACGACGTCATAGTGGGTCACGGCACCCACCCTAACGGCCGGGTACGGCGTTGGACCGACCTACCGGGTCAACACCGCGGCCCGGTCGGCCCGCCCGTACCGCAGCGGCATCGGGTGAGGCCGGGCGCGGGCCGGTGACACCGGCCCCATCACCCAATCAGCTGCCCGCCATTGCGCGCGTCCGGAGTGAAGTCAGATCCCGCGACGCGAATGATTTCTAATAATCGAAACTAATTCTAATTTGCACATTCACAAGGTCGGATCTTGCGGAAACGTATATCGATGTGGACAATTCCACTTAAGCTCAACCACGCCATTACCCGCACCGAAAATTTTAGTCTCGCTAACATACACGCGTCGGCCCGCCTGCTGGTTTCCAGAATTCGGCAACCGCCGCCGATGAACTGCGCCTCGATCCAGAAATATTCCGCAACCCCCGCCCCAAGCCGAGCGACCCAAGGAATCACAATGCCAGTGTCAACATGGAAATCGCGAAACTACTACGAGCTCAGGGAGTTGCCGGAGCGCATCGACGACATTACCGACGAATACCCGTATTTTCAAAGCCTGTCACACGGCAACATCGCAAAATATGAGGGAAGCAACGGACCGGTCCTCAATTTTGCCTGCTATGACTATTTAGGACTGTGCGCGGATCCCCGCGTTAAAGAGGGCGCTACCGCGGCGGTGCAAAGATATGGCTGCTCCGCGGGCGCTTCCCGACTTGTCGCCGGCGAGTTCGACATTCACAGCGCCCTGGAAAATGCCCTGGCCGAATTGCTGGGACAGGAGAAAGCGCTCGCCTTCGTCAGCGGATACAACACGAACGTCTCCACCCTCGGCTTCCTGCTCTCCGAGGAAGATGTGATCATCTGCGACCACTGGGTCCACAACAGCATCGCCGTCGGCGTGAAGCTGGCACGGGCCAGGTCGCTGCACTTCCCGCACAACGATGTCGGCGCCCTCGCATCCCTACTCGAGCAGCACAAGGACCATCCCGGACGAGTGGCGGTATGCATCGAGGGCCTTTACAGCATGGACGGCGACCTGCCACCGCTCGCCGAGATCGCGGAGCTGAAAGAGAAGTACGGGTTTCTGCTGTTCGTTGACGAGGCACACGCCATCGGCACGGTCGGAAAGACCGGCCGCGGCATCACCGAAACCTTCGGGCTGCCACCCCAAGTAGTCGATATTCAGATGGGCACGCTGAGCAAGACTTTCGGCAGCTGCGGAGGATACATCGCCGGGTCGGCCGACTTAATTATGTACCTTAAATACAATTGCCCTGGATTCGTGTTCAGCACCGGACTACCCGGCCCGCTCGCCGCGGCCGCACTGCGCGCGGTAGAGCTACTCAGAGATCGACCGGAACTAGTTTCGGAACTACAGATGAAAAGCGAGTCTTTTCGGCGCGCCTTAGGACAGGACACGCCCAACCAGACCACCCCCATTGTTCCCGTGATCGCCGATTTCAACCGCGTCTATGCATTTTATGACGAACTTATGCGCAATGGCATACGAGTATTTCCGATCACGTATCCCGCGGTATCCAAGGATGCGACCCGCCTTCGGTTCTTCATCAATGTGAACCATTCGGTGTCCGATTTGGTTGCGACCGCCGGGCTGGTCCGGGAAACGATAAACAGACCATGACCGACAAGCCCCCGATATTCCGGAAGGCGCAGGCGCGGCGCTTCAGCAGCCCGTGGCCTAATAGGGAATGACGCCGACCAGGCAGCGACTCGCATGCTCGCAGAAGTAGGAGCCATACAGCGGCGCCGCGGCCGCGACCGAGGCAAACGGTGCCGACATCAACGCGAGCGACAACGCCGTGATCAGCGGCCTGCCCTGAACCATTGACAGCAGCAAGCTGGCCACCGCGCACAGCACCAGGTAGACCAGCACCACGAAGACTGGCAGCGTCTTGTCAATGGTGTGAAACCACCAGTAGAACAGGCTGAGCCCGACCTGGGCCGCGCCGAACCACACGCCCAGCACGACCAGCACGAACTTCCACCACTTCAGGTAGACGTACCGACTCGGCACGGTAACCGATGGCGCCGGGGTAGCGGTGCCATCGGCCTGCGAATCCCCATCCAGAGAGTGCCTATCCAGAGTTGTCAGCGGCGCCGACGCCTCGGACAGGTCCACCAGCTCGACCGACGACTTCTTCGGCTCCGTCACCACCGCGGCGGCCAAACCGGCAAACGGCTTGGAGTCCGTATCGAAATCCGGCACGAACGGCACCGAGCGTTCACCGGTATCGAACTCCGGCACGAACGGCTCGGTTCCCGGGTTCGAATCGAGATCGTCTTTAGCCATGAGAGGCCACCTGAATCGCAACGAGCACACCCAACCAACCCGGAGCCAACGCGAGGATGAACGCGCCCAACACCGTCACCCAGCGGCGCCCCGAGAACAAGATCACCAACATGCCAATCAGACTGGGAATCCCAACCACCAGCGCAATAACGAGGTCCGGCCGGACCCGGGTGTGAACCAGAATGCTGGATCCCACCCCGGCCAATTGCCCGACCGCGCCACCGACCAGCATGGCGCTTGTCAGCAGCCACGCACGTGGAAGGGGTATCACGCCTTACGACCTTACTGCGGCTAGGGCCGACTGGCCGGGCACGCTCCCGGCGCGTTGTCGGCCACCACCTCACCTGGCACCGCCGGACGCTCACCACGCTCATAGGCGGCACCGGTTATCACCGGCGTCTCTTCCAGCAGCGCCTGCTCCTCGTCGGTGAAGACTCGGCCGCGGCTGAGGAACCGCATACCCTCCGGCGCTTCCAGGCTGAACCCGCCACCACGGCCCGGCACCACATCGATGACCAGTTGAGTGTGCTTCCACGCCTGATATTGCGGACCGGAGATCCACACCGCGACGCCTTCTGCCCCGGTCTGCTTGCCGATATCAAGCGTCCCGAGCAATACGTCGCGATCACCGACGAGGAAGTCGCCGCTCGGGTAACACATCGGCGAGGACCCGTCGCAGCAGCCGCCCGACTGATGGAACATCACCGGACCGTGCCGGTCCTGCAATCGGGTGAGCAATTCAGCGGCGCCCGCGGTGATCACCACCCCCGACGGCGCCGACGGCTCCGGCATCAGAACAACCCCAAAGCCTTATCCGAGTAGGACACCAACAGGTTCTTGGTCTGCTGATAGTGGCCCAGCATCATCTGATGGCCTTCCCGGCCAATGCCGGACTGCTTGTAGCCACCGAACGCCGAGTGCGCCGGGTAGACGTGATAGCAGTTGACCCACACCCGGCCCGCCTGGATGTCCCGGCCGGCCCGGTAGGCCGTGTTGCCGTCGCGGCTCCACACCCCCGCACCCAAACCGTAGAGGGTGTCGTTGGCGATACCCATCGCGTCGTCGTAATCGGTGAACGGCGTGACCGCCACCACCGGACCGAATATCTCCTCCTGGAAGATCCGCATCTTGTTGGTGCCGCTGAAGATCGTCGGCTGCATGTAAAAGCCGCCGGACAGGTCACCGCCGAGTTCGGCGCGCTCGCCGCCGGTAATGACCTTGGCACCCTCTTCCTTGCCGATTTCGATGTAGGACAACACCTTTTCCAGCTGGTCGTTGGAGGCCTGTGACCCCAGCATCGTCTCGATGTTCAAGGGATCGCCCTGCCGAACCGCCTTGGTCCGGATCGCCGCCAGTTCCAGGAACTCGTCATAGATGTCGGCCTGGATCAGGCTGCGCGACGGACAGGTACACACCTCGCCCTGGTTGAGGGCGAACATCGTGAAACCCTCCAGCGCCTTGTCCTGGAAGTCGTCGGGCTTGGCCATCACATCAGAAAAGAAGATGTTGGGGCTCTTGCCGCCGAGTTCCAGAGTTACCGGGATCAGGTTTTGTGAGGCGTACTGCATGATCAGGCGCCCGGTGGTGGTCTCTCCGGTGAACGCGACCTTGGCAATTCGGTTGCTGGACGCCAGCGGCTTGCCCGCTTCGGCGCCGAAACCATTGACGACGTTGACCACCCCGGGCGGCAACAGGTCACCGATCAGCGACATCAGGTACAACACCGACGCGGGCGTCTGCTCCGCGGGCTTGAGCACCACCGCGTTACCGGCCGCCAGCGCCGGCGCCAGCTTCCAAGCACCCATCAGGATCGGGAAGTTCCACGGAATGATCTGCCCCACCACCCCGAGCGGCTCGTGAAAGTGGTAGGCGACCGTGTCCTGATCGATCTGCGACAGCGAACCTTCCTGGGCCCGGATCGCCGCTGCGAAGTAGCGGAAGTGATCCGCCGCCAGCGGGATGTCAGCGGCTATTGCCTCTCGGACCGGTTTGCCGTTGTCCCAGACTTCGGCCACCGCCAGCGCGGCCCTGTTTTCATCGATCCGGTCGGCGATCTTGTTCAGGATCGCGGCTCGCTCGGCCGGGGCCATCTTGCCCCAGGCCGGGGCCGCCGCATGTGCGGCGTCGAGCGCCATCTCGACATCGGCCTCATCAGAGCGAGGTATCTCGCAAAATGGCTGGCCGGTCACCGGGGTCAGGTCTTCGAAGTAACGGCCCCGCGCCGGGGCGACCCACTCACCCCCGATGAAATTTCCGTACCGGGACTCAAACGACATCAGCGCCCCGGCCGAACCCGGACGTGCAAACACGGTCATCTGATCGGCTCCTCGTTAGTTCATGTAATACAGCTCACACTACCGCCGGGGCCACAATGGCTTCCATGGCTCCCAAGGCTCCTGAGGCTCCCCAAGCTCCCGACGCGGCAGACACCACCACCGATCCGTATCTGTGGCTCGAAGACGTCACCGGCGAAGAGGCACTGGATTGGGTTCGCGCACGCAACGAACCGACCAAGGCGCAGTTCTGCGGCGGTGAGTCCGAGGACGAATTCGAGCGGATGCGCACCGAGGCACTCGAGGTGCTCGACACCGACGCCCGGATCCCATACGTGCGTCGGCGCGGGGACTACCTCTACGACTTCTGGCGCGACGCGAACAACCCCCGCGGGCTGTGGCGGCGAACCACGCTGGAGAGCTACCGCACCGACGCACCGGAGTGGGACGTGCTCATCGACGTGGACGAACTAGGGCGCACGGACAACAAGAAATGGGTGTGGGCCGGCGCCGACGTGATCGAACCCGAGTTCACCCGCGCACTGATCAGCCTGTCCCCCGGTGGTTCGGATGCCGTCGTCGTGCGCGAATTCGACATGGTGACGCGCGAATTCGTCGCCGACGGATTCGAGCTGCCCGAGGCCAAGTCGCAAGTCGGCTGGGACGATCCGGACACCATCCTGGTGGGTACCGACTTCGGCCCCGACTCGATGACCGAATCCGGATACCCACGCATCGTGAAGCGGTGGCGGCGAGGCACACCACTGAGCGACGCGGAAATGATTTTCCAGGGCGCACGCACCGATGTCAGCGCGGGCGGTTCCACCGATCGCACACCCGGTTTTGAACGCACTTTCGTATCGCGGTCCCTGGACTTCTGGAACAGACAACGCTACGAATTGCGGGGGACAAAACTGATCCCCCTCGACATGCCGACCGATGCCAGCAGCATGTCGGTTCACCGCGAGTGGCTGCTGATCGAGCTACGCACCGACTGGTCCCCCAAAGCCGGCGCGGACGACGCCGCCAAGACCTACCACGCCGGCTCGCTGCTTGCCGCGAACTACGATGATTTCCTCGGCGGTACAAGGGATTTGCACGTCGTGTTCGAGCCCGACGAACACACCTGCCTGTACCACTACGCCTGGGTTCGGGACCGACTGTTGATGGTTTCACTCGCCGATGTGGCCAGCCAGGTCGAAATCGTCACGCCGGGAAGTTGGCGCCGCGAACCCATCGCCGGCATCCCCGCATCGACCAACACCGTGATCGTCGCCGCCGACGACACCGGCGACGAGTTCTTCCTGGACTCCAGCGGATTCGATGCACCGTCGCGGTTGCTGCGCGGCACCGCCGGTTCCGCGACGACGCAGTTGGAGCAGATCAAGTCCGCACCCACATTCTTCGATGCTCAAAACATCGCGGTATCGCAGCATTTCGCGACATCCGAAGACGGAACGTCGATCCCGTACTTCCTGGTGCGCCCCACCGGCTCCGATGGACCCGGCCCGACTTTGCTCTACGGCTACGGGGGCTTCGAGACATCCAATACCCCGGGCTACAGCGGCGTGATGGGCCGGCTATGGCTGGCCCGCGGCGGCACCTACGTCCTGGCCAATATCCGCGGCGGCGGTGAATACGGGCCCGGCTGGCACACCCAGGCGATGCGTGAGGGCCGGCACAAGGTCGCCGAAGACTTCGTGGCCGTAGCCGACGACCTCGTGCGGCGCGGCATCACCACGGTCGACCAGCTCGGCGCGCAGGGCGGCAGCAACGGCGGACTGCTGATGGGCATCATGGTGACCAAGTACCCGGACAAGTTTGGCGCGCTGGTCTGCAACGTGCCGCTACTGGACATGAAGCGCTACCACTTGCTGTTGGCGGGCGCCTCGTGGGTCGCCGAATACGGCGACCCCGACAACCCCGACGACTGGGCGTTCATCTCCGAATACTCCCCCTACCAAAACATCTCAGCGGACCGGACCTATCCCCCGATCTTGATCACCACATCCACCCGAGACGACCGGGTGCATCCCGGCCACGCCCGCAAAATGACCGCCGCGCTGCAGGCCAGCGGGCACCGGGTCTGGTACTACGAGAACATCGAGGGCGGGCACGGGGGTGCGGCCGACAACGAGCAACTCGCGTTCAAATCGGCGCTGAGCTACTCGTTCCTGTGGCGAATGCTGGGCAGCCGGAAATAGTTTCCCACTTGGCCACTGCGCCGGCACGGCGCCAGTTGACACGGCATGTCGATGCTTGACACTGGCGCCCTGCAGCGGCTTCGCTTCGGCTATGCCAACTCCTGAGTTCCAGACGCTGCTGTACTCGACAGCGGGCCCGGTGGCGACCATCACGCTCAATCGCCCGGAGCACCTCAACACGATCGTTCCGCCCATGCCCGATGAGATCGAGGCAGCCGTGGGGCTGGCCGAACGGGACCAGGGCATCAAAGTCATCGTGTTACGAGGTGCCGGCCGCGCCTTCTCGGGGGGTTACGACTTTGGCGGGGGTTTCCAGCATTGGGGCGAAACCATGATGACCGACGGGCAATGGGATCCGGGCAAAGACTTCGCCATGGTCACCGCCCGCGAGACCGCCCCGACACAGAAATTCATGGCCATCTGGCGGGCGTCGAAACCGGTGATCGCGCAGATCCACGGCTGGTGTGTCGGGGGAGCCAGCGACTACGCGTTGTGCGCCGACATCGTCATTGCCAGCGATGACGCCGTGATCGGAACCCCGTACAGCCGAATGTGGGGCGCGTACCTGTCCGGGATGTGGCTCTACCGGTTGAGCTTTGCCAAGGCCAAATGGCATTCCTTGACCGGTCGGCCGCTGTCCGGCGTCCAGGCCGCGCAGATCGAGCTGATCAACGAGGCGGTGCCGTTCGAACGGCTCGAAGCCCGGGTCGCCGAGGTCGCCGCCGAGCTGGCGCAGATTCCGTTGTCCCAGCTACAGGCGCAGAAACTGATCGTCAATCAGGCCTACGAAAATATGGGGCTGGCATCCACCCAGACCCTGGGCGGCATTCTCGACGGCCTGATGCGCAATACGCCGGACGCGTTGGACTTCATCAAAACCGCCGAAAGCCAGGGAGTGCGGGCCGCGGTCGAGCGTCGAGATGGACCGTTCGGTGATTACAGCCAGGCCCCACCGGAGCTGCGGCCCAACCCCAATCACGTGATAGTCCCTGATCGCGACCGATAGTGAGATGGACTACGAATGTGACCTTGGCCCCTACGCCCCAGCACTGGAAGTGCTAACGTTGCAACTATGTCTCGGCTGAGTACTAGCCTGCGAGCAGGCGCCGTTTTCCTCGCTATCGGGATCGCTGCGGCGGTGTTTCCGAAGACCGCCGCAGCCGACTCAACAGACGACTTCCCGATACCTCGCCGGATAATCGCGACCAGCTGCGACGCCGAGCAGGTGCTCGCGGCCACCAGGGACACCAGCCCGGTGTACTACCAGCGGTACATGATCGACTACAACAACCACCCGGAGTTTCAGCAGGCAACCCAAGACAAGGCGCACTGGTTCTTCTCGCTGAGCCCCGCGGATCGCCGGGACTATTCCGAGCACTTCTATGACTCCATCGATCCGCTGTGGTGGGGCTGGCGCAACCACATGAAGATCTTCTTCAACAACAAGGGTGTTGTCGCCAAGTCGACCGAGGTCTGCAACCAGTACCCCGCGGGCGACATGTCGGTGTGGAACTGGGCATAACCAACACCCTCCCGTCCGGGTCGGTTCGCCGGGGTTTTCGTCCGCTGTTTGGGGGATGGGTGATTCAGCCTTGCATTGGCCGTTCGGCGGACAGCTAGTGCGCTCACGCGGTGGCCATACTGGCATCCGTAGCCAAATTCGGACGGTATCTCTACCGAGCCGAGCCCCCCGGGATGCAGATCATTGCCGACATGGCCGCGCGGTACTCCGGCCAGCCGATTGTTCCCTGACCTTGTCAAGTAGCGAATGCAGTCCGGAAAGTCGGAGGTATTCGCATGAGTCAGGCAACCGGCAATGAGGTCCCCGGCGTTCTGGTCGCGCTCGACTGGCAGACGCTGACCTGCCAGTCCGACGCGGGTTGCACAAATCGCGCGACGCATGTCGTCCACACCCACGCATTGGACCACTGCAACCGGCCCAATCTTGATCCGTTCGGGAACGTCATAGACATCCTGTGCGGCGACTGCCTCGGGCGCGCCCGGGCCGCAGCGCTGGTGCGAGTGAACCGTCTGGGCCGCTCGTCGGGCGCATACTGCCTGACCTGCGGGGCCCCGCTGTCCGACCCCGGCGACATCATCCGCGACGTGCGCCGGTGCGGGGTCAACGACCAGCCCGGGGTCTAGCCCGGGCCGACGGCGGTTGTCACCGACCGCGTCAGTAATGCGGCGAACTCACCGCCAACCGCTCGGTATTGGTGTCTTCAGGTCCGTCGGCGGAATCACCGTTGCGGGGAAGCAGCAACGCCCGCACCAACGGGCGCGGTCCGTATGGACGGAGCAACTGACTGGCGGGTCGAGTGCGGACTTGTTGCGGCCACCAGAACCAGCGGCCCATCAGCGCCGCGATGGATGGGGTCATGAACGAACGCACAATCAGCGTGTCGAACAACAGCCCCAGCCCGATGGTGGTACCCACCTGCCCGATTACCCGCAAATCGCTGAAAATGAACGAAGCCATGGTGGCGGCAAACACCAGACCGGCAGTGGTCACCACCCCACCGGTGCCGGCTATCGCGCGGATGATGCCGGTCTTCAATCCGGCACCGATTTCCTCCTTCAAGCGCGAAACCAGCAACAAGTTGTAGTCCGAACCCACCGCCAACAACAGAATCACCGACATCGCCAACACCATCCAGTGCAGTTCGACGCCGAAGATGTCCTGCCATACCAGGACGGAAAGCCCGAACGAGGCACCCAGCGACAGCAATACGGTGCCCACAATGACCACCGCGGCGACCAGGCTTCGGGTAATGATCAGCATGATGATCAGGATCAGACTGACCGCAGCAACTCCCGCGATCAGCAGGTCCCACCGCGACCCGTCCCGCATGTCCTTGTAGACCGAGGCGGTACCCGCCAGATAGATCTTGGCGCCCTCGAGTGGGGTGCCCTTGATGGCCTGTTTGGCCTCGTCCATGATCGGCTTGACGTGCGAGATGCCCTCGGTACTGGCGGGGTCACCTTCGTGCGAGATGATGAAGCGGACCGCGTGCCCGTCGGGTGACAGGAACATTTTCAGACCACGCTTGAAATCGGCATTGTCGAACACCTCCGGCGGAATGTAGAACGAATCGTCATTCCTGGCGGCGTCGAAAGCCTTCCCCATCGCGGTGGAATTCTTGGACATCTCGTCCATCTGGTCATACAGCGAGGACATCGAGCTGTGCATGGTCAGCATCATCGTCTTCATGGTTTTCATCGACGCGATCTGGAAGGGGATCTGAGCCCGCATCTGCGGCATCAAGATATCGAGCCGATCCATGTCACGGGAGAGCGCGGCCAGTTTCTCGGTGATCTTGTCAACGCCGTCAAGGGCATCGAATATGGACCGCAGCGACCAGCAGATGGGAACGTCGTAGCAGTGCTTCTCCCAGTAGAAGTAGCTGCGAATGGGACGCCAAAAGTCATCGAAATCGGCGATGTGGTCCCGTAACTCGTCGGTGATCTCGACCATGTCATGGGTCAGACCATCCATATCGTGGGTGGTTTCGACCATCTTGCCCATGATGTCGTACATGCGGTCCAGGGTGTCGATGGAATCCTGCATGGCGGCGGCCTGGATCAACATGTCTGCCATCCGCTGTTTCATGTACTGCATGTTTTCCACCTGGACGGTGTTTTGCATGCTGATCTGAAACGGAATCGACGAATGCTCGATGGGCTTCCCGAGGGGCCTGGTTACCGCCTGTACCCGGGCGACTCCGGGCAGATGGAACACCCCTTTGGCAATGCGGTCGATTACCAGCATGTCGGCCGGATTCCGCATGTCATGGTCGGTCTCGACCATCAACAATTCGGGGTTCATTCTGGCCTGCGAGAAATGTCGGTCGGCTGCCGTATAGCCGACGTTCGTCGGGGTCGAGGCCGGTAGATACTTCTTGCTGTCGTAGTTGGTCCGGTATCCGGGCAGGGCCAGCAACCCGATCAGGGCGATCGCGATGGAAACCGCCAGAATCGGCCCGGGCCAGCGGACGATTGCCGTTCCCACCCGCCGCCATCCCCGGGTTCGCATCTTGCGTTTCGGGTCGAAGAGTTTGAAGAAACTCCCGACTACCAAGACCGCTGGCCCCAGGGTGAGCGCGGCCAGCACCGCAACCAACATTCCGACCGCACAAGGAGCGCCCAGCGTCTGGAAGTAGGGAAGGCGGGTGAAGCTCAGGCAATACATTGCACCCGCGATAGTGAGGCCCGAGCCCAGGACAACGTGCGCCGTCCCGTGAAACATCGTGTAGAAAGCCTTCTCTCGACTCTCCCCCTCGCCGCGCGCCTCTTGATATCGGCCCAGGACGAAGATCGCGTAGTCGGTTCCGGCGGCGATGGCCATCAGCACCAGGAGATTAACCGCGAAGGTCGACAGACCGATGACGTTGTTATCCGCTAGGAAGGCGACCACTCCGCGTGCCGCCATCAGCTCGATCCCGACCATCACGAGAACCGAGATCACGGTGATCAATGATCGGTAGACAGAAAGCAGCATCACAAAGATCACCCCAATGGTGATGAAGGTGACCCGCTGGATACTCGCATCGCCCGCCGTGGATTGATCGGCGATGAGCGCGGCCGGGCCGGTGACATACGCCTTGACCCCCGGCGGGGCCGGGGTGTCGTTGACCAGCTCGCGTACCGCGTCGACGGACTCATTGGCCTTGGCTTCCCCTTGATTGCCAACGAGGTATGCCTGGACGTAAGCCGCCTTGCCGTCCGGGCTCTGTGATCCCGCCGCCGTCAGCGGGTCACCCCAGAAGTCCTGGACGTGCTGCACATGGTCTTTGTCCGCCTTGAGTTTGCGGACCAGCTCGTCGTAGTAATGGTGTGCCTCATCACCCAGTGGGTGATCGCCCTCCAGCACAATCATGATCGCGCTGTCGGTGTCGAATTCGTTGAACACCTTGCCGACACGCTTCATCGCGATCATCGACTCTGCGTCACTTGGGCTCAGCGAAACTGTGTGTTGCTTGCCGACTTCCTCGAGCGATGGAACGAACATCACGAGGACGGCGACCAGTCCCACCCAGAACACAACGATGGGCACCGCCATCCGGTGGATCAGCCGGGCCATCGAGGGGCGGCTCCGGTTCCCGTTCCCGTTCTCGGCTCCGGCCCCGTTCGAGGCCCCGTTCGAGGCCGCACGTTCGCTTACCGCCTGGTCGTCGCTCATGCCGATTTCACCAGGCAGAAGGTCTGGGCGTTCACTTCGTTCTCGGACCTTTCGTCCTTGACTTCGCCGTTCACGATGATCCGGCACCCGATCTGGTCGGTGTCGCCCTGAGCGACGACATTGACGCTGACCGACGGGAGCGTGGTCGTCACCGCCAGCGTCCAGGGCAACGTCACGCCGCTGACCCGCTGAGGCTGGGCTTCAATGTCCAGATAGTTGATGTTGGCGACGGTCCCCGGCGGACCAAAGACTTCATAGACCACGTGCTTGGGGTTGAACGGCTTGATGTCATCGGAGACGCCGCTGGTGAGGGGACGGTCGTCATGGACACCGAAGTAGCTGCGAAGCCGATTGACGCTGAACGCCGCGATCACGACTACGGCCAGGATGACCAGCGCGATCCACGTTCGCTTCAGCGCGTTGAGAACCGAGATATTGGGCACCCAATCACCTTCCGCTAGCAGGGGGCAGGTCCGTTCCAATCAAGTACTGCAGCCGTGGCGCGCAGGCGTCAGGTTGGACAACGGTGTCCACGCCGCAACTCCAACGGTGTTGGAACAAAAGCTGACTTACTTAGCCATCCCATCCATTTGTTTGTTGCGCTAAGCATCTTAAACACACCATGGGGTAGGCCGCAGAATTTCCGCTCCACGGATGGCGCCGGAACCGATGCCCGCTCAAATGGCCCATTCTCCGGTGACTTACGACGATTTGGCGGTCAAGCCGCAACAGGTGGCGGTCAGCAAACGAGTGAGAGCGGCCGCGAAGTCAAGATTCCACTCCGGCGGAAGCACGTCGGGCTCCTCGGCATAGACGTCGGTGAGCCGCTGCGGCGGATTCGCGATCTGCCAAAGCGTGGCCCCCAGCGAGTAGGCCGCCAGCAGAACGTCGAACGCCCCCGCACGCCCAAGCGCGGGCAGTGCGTTCTCGATCGCATCAGCAAGCGCAATCACGGCGGCGGTGCTGGTGCGCTTGACCTCCACAACCCTGTCCACCTCCACTTCGTGCTCGAGGTGCAGGTGAAGGTTGGCCAGCAGGTCACAGAACAACGGGTCCGCGACCAGGCCGTCAGCCAACGCCGCGGCCACCCGCGATTCGGTCATGGGACCGGGCTGGCTCAGCTCCCCACAGACCGTGTTCGACCACCGCTGCCACCCCTCGGCAGCAAGGTGCAGCAATACCTCTTTATGCGAAGTGAAATAGCGACGCACCGCCGAGTAGTGGATTCCGGCGCGGCTGGCAACCGCAGTCAGCGTGACCGACGCAACACCGGTCTCGGATGCCAACGAGCGCGCGGCCTCCACCAAAGCGGCCGCACGCTGGCGCTTGTTCTCCTCGGTGCGCGCGCGCCGGAAGGTTAGTTGCGCCACCGCCAGAGGATAACGCACACTGCGTGATTTGCGAGGGTAATGCCGACCGGGTACCGTACCTTTACGCACGTGATATGCGTTACATCCCCAAGATGACGGAAGGGGTCGACAATTCCGCCCATCGCCATGGTTTACTTAGGCTAGGCTTGGTTGCGCGTCTCAGCGCGATGCAGCCAGCCCGAGGTGAGACGGGGTGACAACCCGTAAATCGGCCGATAGATCCGCCGAGGTTGCGACAGCCACCATATCTACTGGATCTACCTGCGGGCACTCCCACCCCTCACCGCGATCCAAAGATTGAACATGGTCGAACGGCGTTGAACATACGGGTATCGTGCGCCCCGTAGCTTCGCCAACCGGTAAAGGGGACTTGAGATTTTCAAGGTGCTGTCGCGAACGTGGATCGTGCTGGTGATCGTGGCGGTGATCATCGTCGGGGGATTTTCCGTGCACCGAATCCGCGGCTTCTTTGCCTCGGAAAAACGCGAATCGTATTCCGACAGCAATCTCGACAACAAGCCTTTCAACCCCAAAGAGATCACCTACGAAGTCTTTGGCCCTCCGGGCACGGTCGCCGATATCAGCTATTTTGATGTCAATTCCGACCCGCAGCAGGTAGAGGGTGCGGTGTTGCCCTGGACGTTGCATTTCACCACGAATTTGGCGGCCGTGATGGGTAACCTTGTCGCACAAGGAAATACCAACAGCATTGGCTGCCGAATCACGGTAGACGGCAAGGTCAAGGCCGAGCGGGTGTCCAACGAGGTCAATGCTTACACCTATTGCCTGGTGAAATCAGCGTGACCGTCAAATACGCGAACGACCCGGACACCCGCACTCACACCGAAAAGCCGTTTCTGGCGCGAATGATTCACGCGTTCGCGGTGCCCATCATTCTCGCCTGGGTCGCGGTCTGCGTTGCGCTCAGCGTATTCATCCCATCGCTGGAAGTAGTCGGCCAAGAGCGTTCGGTGTCACTGAGCCCAAAAGACGCGCCCTCCTACGAAGCGATGAAGCGCATCGGCGCCGCCTTCAACGAAGGCAACTCCGACAGTCAGGCGATGATCGTCCTGGAGGGCAAGGACGCTCTCGGCGATGACGCGCACAAGTACTACGACGTTCTGATCCGCAAACTGAGGGCCGATCCCCGACACGTGCAGAGCGTCCAGGACTTCTGGGGCGATCCCCTCACGGCGGCAGGAGCGCAGAGTAACGACGGCAAGGCCGCCTACGTACAGCTCAATCTCGCCGGCAATCAGGGCGAGCCGCTGGCCAATGAGTCCGTCGAAGCGGTGCGCAAGATCGTCAAGGAAACCCCCGCACCCCCCGGGGTCACGACTTATGTCACCGGTGCGGCAGCGCTGGTTTCGGACATGCATAGCAGCGGCGACAGGTCCATGATCAAGATCACCGTGACGACGGTGGCGGTGATCTTCATCATGTTGCTGCTGGTCTACCGATCGGTGATCACCGTTGTCGTGCTGCTGCTCACGGTGGGAGTCGAATTAACCGCCGCGCGTGGGGTGGTCGCGCTGCTCGGGCACAGCGGGGCCATCGGGCTATCCACCTTCGCGGTAAGCCTGCTCACCTCGCTGGCGATTGCGGCCGGCACGGACTACGGAATCTTCATCTTCGGGCGCTACCAGGAAGCGCGTCAGGCCGGCGAAGACAAAGAGACGGCCTTCTACACGATGTATCGAGGCACCGCCCACGTCATCCTGGGTTCTGGACTGACGATCGCCGGCGCGACCTTCTGCCTCAAATTCGCCCGGATGCCCTACTTCGAAACCTTGGGCATCCCCTGCGCGGTGGGGATGCTCGTCGCGGTGATGGTGGCGTTGACCCTGGGTCCGGCCGTGCTGACCGTGGGCAGCCGCTTCGGACTGTTCGACCCCAAGCGCCTGATCAAGGTTCGGGGCTGGCGACGCGTCGGCACCGTGGTGGTGCGCTGGCCGCTGCCGGTTCTGGCCGCAACGCTGGCCGTCGCCCTGGTGGGTCTGCTCGCGTTGCCCGGCTACCGCACCAACTACAACGACCGTGACTATCTGCCCAACTTCATCCCGGCCAATCAAGGGTTCACGGCCGCGGAACGGCATTTCTCCCAGGCCCGGATGAAGCCCGACATCCTCATGATCCAGTCAGATCATGACATGCGGAATCCCGCGGACTTTCTCGTCCTCGACAGACTCGCCAAGGGAATTTTCCACGTCCCAGGAATATCCCGGGTGCAAGCGATAACCCGGCCCGACGGAACGGCAATGGACCACACGTCGATACCGTTTCAGATCAGCATGCAAAATGCCGGGCAGATCCAGACGCTGAAGTACCAGCGCGACCGCATGAACGACATGCTCACGCAGGCCGAGGAAATGGCCAAGACCATCGCGTTGATGCGACGCATGTACGGCCTCATGACACAGCTGGCCAACAACACCCACAAGATGGTCGGCGACACGATCGAGATGCAGCAGATAACCAAAGATTTGCGCGACCATATCGCTAATTTCGATGACTTTTTCCGTCCGATCCGCAGCTACTTCTACTGGGAAAAGCACTGCTACGACATTCCCATCTGTTCGTCGTTCCGGTCGATATTCGACGCGCTCGACGGAATCGATCAGATCGACGAAAAGCTGGACAACCTGGTCGTCGACATCAAAGAGCTCGATCGGCTGATGCCCCAGATGATCGAGACGTTCCCGCCGATGATCGAAACCATGGAGAGCATGCGCCTGATGATGCTCACCATGCACAGCACCATGTCTGGTCTCTATGACCAGATGAGCGAGATGAGCGAAAACGCCAACGCCATGGGCAAGGCTTTCGACGCCGCCAAGAACGACGATTCGTTCTACCTTCCGCCCGAGGTCTTCAAGAACGAAGACTTCAAGCGCGCGATGAAATCGTTCCTGTCCCCCGACGGGCATGCCGCCCGCTTCATCATCTTGCACCGCGGAGATCCCCAATCAGCCCAGGGAATCGCGAGCATCGACCAAATTCGAACCGCGGCCGAGGAATCACTCAAGGGGACCCCCTTGGAGGACGCCAAGATCTATGTGGCCGGCACGGCATCGGTCTTCAAGGACATCTCCGAAGGCGCCGACTGGGACCTGTTGATCGCGGGGATATCGTCGCTGTGCCTGATCTTCATCATCATGTTGATCCTCACCCGTGCCTTCGTCGCGGCCGCGGTCATCGTCGGTACCGTGGCGCTTTCACTGGGCGCCTCATTCGGCATGTCGGTGCTGTTGTGGCAGCACATCCTCAACATCGATTTGCATTACATGGTGCTCGCGATGTCGGTCATCGTGTTGTTGGCGGTGGGGTCCGACTACAACCTGCTGCTGGTGTCCCGGTTCAAAGAGGAGATACCGGCCGGGTTGAAGACGGGCATCATTCGCGCGATGGGCGGTACCGGCAAGGTCGTGACGAACGCGGGCCTGGTGTTTGCGTTCACCATGGCGTCCATGGCCGTCAGCGATCTGCGGGTGATCGGCCAGGTCGGCACCACCATCGGCCTGGGCCTGCTGTTCGACACCTTGATCGTTCGGGCCTTCATGACCCCGTCCATCGCGGCATTGCTGGGCCGCTGGTTCTGGTGGCCGATGAGGGTGCGCACCCGACCCGCTCGAACCCCGTCGTCGCCGACGGCAGACCCCGAGCCCGACCGGGCCTTGGCCATGAGCGGCGAACGCTAACGATGTTGCGCATTTCCGGAGCGGCCAACCAAGCGGCCGGCGGCTCCGAATACCTCATGTGCAGCAGAAAACTCTCACCCAGCGTTCGATAGCCGTCATCGGCAGCGGCGTCGCCGGACTGACCGCCGCCTACCTGCTGTCCGGACGTGACCGGGTCACCCTCTACGAGGCGGACACCCGACTCGGAGGACACGCCCATACGCACTGCCTAGACGCCGGCGACGGCACGTTCGTGGGCGTCGATTCGGCGTTTCTGGTCCATAACGACCGGACCTACCCGACGCTGTGCCGATTGTTCGCCGAGCTCGACGTAGCCACCCAAGAGTCAGAGATGTCGATGTCGGTGCGCGCCGACGACATCGGGCTCGAATATGCCGGAGCGCTGGGACCACGCGGCCTGTTTGCCTGCTCGGCAGCACTGCGGCCGCGCTACCTGGTGATGCTGGCCGAGATCCTGCGCTTCCACCGGGCCGCCTCCAGATTGCTGCGCGAGGACACAGCCGGCAGCGCTGGGGACAATCCGGAGACGCTGGAGGCGTTTCTCAAACGGCACCGCTTCTCGTCGTTCTTCGTCGACTACTTCATCACGCCGTTGGTGGCCGCCGTGTGGTCGTGCGCCGCCGGCGATGCGCTGCGCTACCCGGCCCGGTATCTGTTCGTCTTTCTCGAGCATCACGGCATGCTGTCGGTTTTCGGATCACCGACGTGGCGCACTGTCACCGGTGGCAGCGTCAACTATGTGCGCGCCATCGCCTCGAGTCTGGACGAGGTTCGCACCGGCGCCGCGGTGCATTCGCTGCGCCGGACGGCCGACGGGGTCGTGATACGGGCCGGTGGCGACGCGCCCCGCTGTTTCGATGCCGCTGTCGTCGCCGTCCACCCCGATCAAGCCCTGCTGTTGCTCGATGATCCGACGACCTGGGAGCGCAACGTCTTGGGGGCAATCCCCTACTCGACCAATCGCGCCCTGCTGCACACCGACGAATCGGTGCTGCCACGGCACCACCGAGCCCGGGCATCGTGGAACTACCTGGTGGCCCCCGGACAGGACCATGTGGTGGTCAGCTACGACGTCAGCAGGTTGATGCGCATCGGCGGCAACCGCCGTTTCGTGGTCACCCTCGGTGGCCACGACCGGGTGGATCCCCGATCGGTGATCGCCGAGATGACCTATAGCCATCCCCTCTACACGCCGGAATCTGTTGCCGCCCAGCGTGTTTTGCCGACGCTCGACGACGATCGGGTGGTGTTCGCCGGGGCCTACCACGGCTGGGGATTCCACGAGGACGGTGCCGCATCGGGACTACGCGCGGCGCGGCGGCTCGGAGCCGACTGGCCGGCCCGAACCCGACCGGAGGCGATGTTGTCATGCTGACTCAAACCCGGGTAATGACACCGGCGATCTACCGCACCACCATCACCCATGCGCGGCGGGTCCCGGTGCACCACTCGTTCGGATACCGCAGCTACAGCTGGTATGTCGACGTTGACGACTTACCCCGGCTGCCGTGGTGGCTACGGCCGATGGCCCGGTTCCACGCCGATGACCACTTCATGTCCCCGCCGCAGGGATCCCTTCGGGACCGCCTGGAGGCTTTCTTCGCCGAACAGGGCGCCGAAATCCCTGACGGCCGCGTCACCGCGCTGCTGCAGGCGCGCGTATTCGGATACGTCTTCAATCCGTTGAGCGTCTTTTGGTGCCACGACCGCGACGGCAGGCTGCGCCACGTGGTGGCAGAGGTGCACAACACCTACGGGGGACGCCATGCCTACCTGCTACCGCCGGCCGAGCTGCCGGTGGCCGCCGCCAAGAACTTCTACGTCTCACCGTTCAACCAGGTCGACGGGTACTACCTGATACAAGCGCCACGGCCCGAAGCCGAGGTGGACGTCACGGTTTCGCTGCACCGCGAGAACCGGCAGAGCTTCACCGCCAACCTGCACGGGAAACGACTACCAGCGACAACCAAACAAGTCGCGATCATGCAAATCATTGCGCCGTTGGCCCCGTTGGTGGTGGCCGCCCGCATCCGGATACAGGGGATCAAATTGTGGTTGCGTCGAGTTCCGGTGGTACCGCGATGAGTGTCGACACCGTCCGCGAGCCCCTCCAAGAACGCTCCGAAGTCATCGATTCGCGGCGCTGGCCGGCGGTGGCGAAGCCGCCGTCGGGCCCGCTTGCCGCGGTAGCTGCCGCAATCGCACACCGGCTGCTGCGCCGCGCGGTTGCCCGGCTGCCACTACGACTGGTCTACCCGGACGGCACCTCAATCGGTGCCGCCGATGGGCCCACCATCGTGGTGCACCAGCCGGCCGCGCTGGCCCGGCGGATCGGGCGAAGCGGCCTGATCGGCTTCGGCGAGTCCTACATGGCCGCGGAGTGGTCATCAAACGATCTCGCCGCGGCGCTGACGGTGTTCGCCGAGTCGGTGGCCGAGCTGATACCACCCTCGCTCCAGCGGCTGCGACCCATCGCACCGGCTTTTCGGCCGCGCTGGCGAGACCCCAGTCGCGATGAAGCCCGACGCAACATCGCCGAACACTACGACCTGTCGAATGAGCTGTTCGCGCAGTTCCTCGACGACACCATGACGTATTCGTCGGCGCTCTTCGACCAGCTACCCGCCGCCTGGCCGGATCTGGCTGCGGCCCAACGGCGCAAGATCGATCGGTTACTCGATATGGCCGAGGTTCGCGACGGTAGCCGGGTGCTCGAGATCGGCACCGGCTGGGGCGAGCTGTGCATCCGGGCGGCGTCGCGGGGCGCGCAGGTCCGATCGATAACCCTCTCGGTCGAACAGCAGCGGCTGGCACACAGGCGGGTCGCCGAGGCGGGCCTATCCCATCTGGTCCAGATCGACCTGTGCGACTACCGCGATGTCGGCAGCGAGGGCGCAGCCTATGACAGCGTGCTCTCCGTCGAGATGATCGAGGCGATCGGATACCACTCGTGGCCAAAGTATTTCGCCGCGCTGCAGCGGCTAGTGCGGCCGGGCGGGAAGGTGGCGATCCAGGCGATCACCATGCCCCATGACCGGATGCTGGCCAGCCGCAATACCTTGACCTGGGTGCAGAAGTACATCTTTCCGGGCGGACTGCTGCCGTCCACCCAGGCGATCGCAGACATCACCGAGCGCCACACCGCCTTGCGCACCATCGACAAGGCCTCACTGCGACCGCACTACGCGCAGACCTTGCGGCTGTGGCGGGAGCGGTTTCTGCAGCGCCAGGGTGAGCTGGCACAGTTGGGCTTCGACGAGGTGTTCAAACGGATGTGGGAGCTGTACTTGGCCTACTCGGAGGCCGGATTCCGGTCGGGTTACCTCGACGTCTACCAGTGGACGTTCGAACGTGAGGATGGCCGGTGATCGGAGACGGAATTCTGCTGATCTCCGGCGCATCTGCCGCCGCGCTGATCGTCGTGCATTCGGTGACATTTGCGATCGGCCACCGCATCGGCCGCTACAACGTCGTCGACGTGGCCTGGGGGCTGGGGTTCGTCGCCGTTGCCGCCGTTTCGGCGGTACTGGGCAGCGGCGACCCGACCCGCCGGTGGCTACTGCTGGCGCTGGTGGCTATCTGGGGTTTGCGGCTGAGCTGGCACATCCACCGCAAGACGGCCGGCAAGGGAGAAGATCCGCGCTACACGGATCTGCTCCGCGGCGCCACGCTGGGGCAGGTGGTGCGCAAAGTGTTCGTGCTGCAAGCATTCTTGACGCTGTTCATCTCCTTCCCGTTGCAGCTGTCTGCCGTCACCGGGCCGACGCCGAAGCCGCTGCTGGCCGTCGGGGCGCTGGGCGTGGGGGTGTGGCTGCTCGGCGTCGTCTTCGAGGCCCTGGGCGACCACCAGTTGCGGGCGTTCAAGGCCGACCCCGCCAACCGGGGCGCCATCATGGATCGCGGCCTGTGGGCCTGGACGCGCCACCCCAACTACTTCGGCGACGCCTGCGTCTGGTGGGGATTGTGGCTGGTCACCATCACCGGCTGGGTCCCGCTGATCACCGTGGGCTCACCGCTGCTGATGACGTACTTCCTGGTCGACGTCAGCGGCGCGCGACTGACCGAGAAGTACATGAAGGATCGTCCCGGGTTCGGCGAATATCAACGGCGGACGGCGTATTTCGTGCCCCGGCCGCCTCGATCGGCGCGTCATCAATGACCGGTCCGGCGATCTTGGCGCCAACTGGCGATAGGCTACCGATCGATGACCGGACCGCCGGGGCGCAGCGACGACCTCAACGCCCTATTGCGCCAGATCGCGCGGGGCGAGCGCGACGCGTTCGCCATGTTCTACGACCACACCTGTACACGGGTGTATGGACTGGTGGCACGGGTGTTGCGTGATGCCGGCTACAGCGAGGAAACCACCCAGGAGATCTATCTCGAGGTGTGGCGGACGGCATCGGATTACGACGCCACCAAGGGCTCTCCCCTGGCCTGGTTGCTGACCATGGCGCATCGGCGCGCGGTGGACCGGGTGCGCGCCGAGCAGGCCGGCAGCCAGCGGGAGTCGCGCTATGGCGCGGCCAATGTCGATCTGGCCAGTGACGTGGTCGCCGATTCGGCGATCGCCGGTGATGAACGTCGCCGGGTGGTGGAGTGCCTGGATGGGCTGACCGACACCCAGCGGCAGTGCATCGAGCTGGCCTACTACGGCGGGCTGACCTATGCCGAAGTGTCGCAACGGTTGGCCACCAATCTTTCGACGATCAAATCACGCATGCGCGACGCGCTGCGCGGTCTGCGTAACTGCCTGGATGCGTCATGACCGAGCCGACCGACTTCCAACTGCTCGAGCTGGCGACACCGTATGCCCTGGATGCGGTCTCCGACGAGGAGAGACTCGACATCGAGCGCCGGCTTGGCGCAGCACCGGCGCCGGTGGCCGCCGCATTCGACGAAGAAGTTCGGTCGGTGCGCGAAACGATGTCGGTGGTATCGGCCGCCACGGCCGCGCAGCCACCACCAGAGCTGCGCCAGGCGCTGCTCGCAGCCGCGGAGCCCGCTCAGAGCCGCCGTCAACCACGTTGGCGCACTGCAGTTTTCGCTTCCGCCGCGGCGATCGCGGTGGGGCTGGGCGCGTTCGGCCTGGGCGTCCTGACCCGACCGTCGGCATCGCCGACGGTCGCCGAACAGGTGCTGGCCGCGCCGGATGTGCAGACGGTCTCCGGCCGGCTCGGCGGCGGAACGGCC
Organism: Mycobacterium marinum; assembly: GCF_003391395.1. Taxonomy (NCBI): domain Bacteria; kingdom Bacillati; phylum Actinomycetota; class Actinomycetes; order Mycobacteriales; family Mycobacteriaceae; genus Mycobacterium; species Mycobacterium marinum. The sequence continues at coordinate 859,329 of NZ_CP024190.1, read as the reverse complement.
ACCGTGATGTTCTCCCGCGATCGCAACGCGGGTGTGTTGGTGATGAACAATGTGCCGCCGCCGTCTCCGGGCACCGTCTATCAGATGTGGCTGGTCGACGCCAAGGGGCCGACATCGGCGGGAACCATGGGCCCCACGGCGGTCACGCCGTCGACAAAAGCGACGCTGACCGATCTCGGCGACTCGACGACGCTGGCGTTCACCGTCGAGCCCGGAACGGGTTCGACCAAGCCGACCGGCACGGTGCTGGCCGAGCTGCCGCTACGCTGACCCGTCCGGCGCTAGTTCCACAGGCTCCTGATCATCGCGGCCACGGCACCCACCACCACCAGCGCGACGCCGGCAAGCAGCGTCAAATTCAGCCACAGATGCAGGCTGCCCTCCGCGGTATTGACCATGACATCGGCAATGCGGCGGATGTCACCCGTGGTGCGGTTGAGTGCTTCGTTGACGTATCGACCGCCGACTTCGATGCCCGCCCAGCCGGCAGCGCCGACCATTAGCGCCGAGACACCCAGACTGCTCAGCGCCTTGCCGCGGCGGCGGGCGGTGATCAGCGTCAGCAGCCCGCAGACCACCGCGAGGGCCGCCGCCCCGATGCTGACCCAGGGACCCCAGACCGCGGCTCGGCGCAATTGGCCCTGATGCAGGGGCTGGGGAGTCGACACCGTCAACGGAACTCGCAAGGTGTCGGGCACCGTCACGTGATAGCTGCTCAAGACCTGCTGGATGGAACTGTCGTTGAGCATCGGCGCCAGGTCGACCACCCAGCGCTCGCCGTCGGCCGCGGACTGCGGTTCGTTGAACAACCAGTCGTGTGCCACCCGATTCGCCTGAGCGAACAACGGCGGAAATGCCGCGCTGGTGGTAAACGACATGGCCGCCTCTTGCACCGCCGACCCGTCGATCGCGTCGTGCTGGCCGCCGCGCTTGGCGATGAGCGCCATGGCACGGGTGCTGAGTTCAGCGGCCATCGCCGACTGCAGCACCGGATCATCGGCGGCCCGGCCGGCCAGCGCGGTGTAGCCGTCACGATCGATGATGTGTGTCTGCGCCCACGCGGCCGGGACCGCCACCGCCAGCGCGACCGTGGTGGCCAGCCATAAGACCACCGTCGCAAGCAATCGCACGCCTAGAACCTACTGGGCGATCCCGCGCAGGTAGGCAGCCTGTCCCAGGTGTTGGGCGCAGTCGTCGACCACGCTGATCAATCGGACGCTCGCGGTGACCGGCGGATCCCAATGGGTGTCCACCACGCGGGACAGTTCCTCGGCGGTCACACCCGCGACGTACTGCAGCGTCAGGGCGTGCACCGCGTGGTAGTAGCCGGCCAGCAGCTCGGCCGGCGCACGCACTTTGGCCACATCCTGCGCGCCGTGCCCGTAGCCGGTGTCGCCGCGGGGCAGGTCCAGCCCGAACCGGTCCACCCAGCCATCACGCGTCCACGCCTGTTCGACCCCGGCGATGTCGGCCACCTGGACGTCCTGGACCCGCGCGCTGTGCCAGATCAGCCAGGCGATGCTGTTGGCGGCCGGTGTTGGCCGGTAGTTGGCCACTTGCTCGGTCAGACCGTCGGTGAGTTCATCGACGTGTTCGATCACTCGGGTGAACGCGTCGCGCAGCAGCTCGCGGGCCGCGGCATCGGAGGTAGCCATACGGCCGACTCTACGAGCGCCATCGGACCTGGCACCACCGACCGCCGCGGTCGTAAATTGATTAGATGAGCTACGACCTCCTCATCCGTAACGGAACCATCGTTGACGGGCTGGGGGGTGAGCCGTACGTCGGCGACGTCGCGGTACGCGACGGCATCATCGTGGCCGTCGGGCCACCTGACGACTCGGTCAACGGCGACGCCGCCGGGCGGGTGATCGACGCCAGCGGCCTGCTGGTCACCCCGGGGTTCGTCGACCTGCACACCCACTACGACGGTCAGTCAATCTGGTCAGACCGGCTGACACCATCATCGACGCACGGCGTGACGACCGTGCTGATGGGCAATTGTGGGGTGGGTTTTGCGCCGTGCCGCCAGCAGGACCACGACGTGCTCGTCGACGTGATGGCCGGTGTCGAGGACATCCCCGGCGTTGTCATGACCGATGGCCTGCCCTGGACCTGGGAGACGTTCCCCGAATTCATGGACGCGTTGGAGGCGGGAGCACGCGACATCGATGTGGCCGCCTTTCTGCCGCACTCCCCGCTGCGGGTCTATGTCATGGGTCAGCGCGGCGCCGACCGCGAGCCGGCCACCCCCGAAGACCTGGCCACCATGCGGGCACTGGCCAAGCAGGCAATCGAGATCGGTGCGCTGGGGTTCGCGTCGTCGCGGCTGACCATCCACAAGACCGAGAGCGGATCGCCGATTCCGAGCTACGACGCCGCCCGTGCGGAGATCGAAGAGATCGCCAAGGGCGTCGTCGACGGCGGCGGTGGCCTGTTGCAGTTTGTGCCCGACATCCCAGCCGGCGGCTACCAGCCGGTGTTGCAGACCGTGTTCGATGTAGCCGAGGAGGTCGGGCTGCCAGTCACGTTCTCGTTGGTGGTCGGCAACGTTGGCGAACCCAGCTGGCCCGATGCCATCACAATGGTCGAGAACGCGAACAAGAACGCGGGCGAGGGAACCCGCTGCACCGCGCAGCTACTTCCCCGTCCGATCGGGCTGATCATCGGACTGCAGCTGTCGGCAAACCCATTTGTGCTCTATCCCAGCTACCGCGAGATCGCGCATCTGCCGTTGGCCGAGCGCGTCGCCGAAATGCGCAAACCCGACGTCCGGGCCCGCATCCTGGCCGATAAGCCCGGCGTCGGGCATCCGATTCTGTACGTGGCGCAGGCCTGGGACTGGATCTTTCCGCTGGCTGAGGACCCCAACTACGAGCCGGCGGCAGCCGACAGCATCGGGGCTCGGGCTCGCGCCCACGGCGTCAGCCCGATGGAGGAGGCCTACGACCGGCTGCTCGACGACGACGGGCACGCCATGTTGCTGGTCGCGACCAGCAACATGGAGAACAACTCGCTGGACACTGTCGGCAAACTATTGCATCGCGAAGACGTGGTGCTCGGTCTCGGCGACGGGGGCGCCCACTACGGGATGATCTGCGACGCCAGCTACTCGACCTACTTTCTGACGCACTGGGCTCGCGATCGGGCATCCGGGCGATTCAGCGTGGCCGAAGCCGTCCGCGAACTCACATCCGTGCCGGCCCGGGTGGCCGGCCTGGGCGACCGCGGACGCATCGCGGTCGGCTACAAGGCCGACCTCAACGTCATCGACCACGCCGCACTCCGACTGCACAAGCCGGTCATCAGGTATGACCTGCCCGCGGGCGGGCGGCGCTTGGATCAGACCGCCGAGGGCTATGTTGCGACCGTGGTATCGGGTCAGGTGATCGCCGAGAACGGGGTGCCGACCGCTGCCCGGCCCGGCAAGCTGGTCCGCGGACGGCAGTCAGCCCCGGTCCCGGCGTGAGGGAACTTGGGGGTTCCTGTAAACCCCCTATGGATCGACATTTTTCCGATGCCGATACGGCCACGGTAGCGGCCGTCGCCAGGTAGTTTGGGCTGGTGACAAACCCGCATTTTGCGTGGTTGCCGCCAGAGATTAATTCGGCACTAATGTTCGCCGGTCCCGGAGCGGGGCCGCTGCTTGCCGCTGCCGCGGCTTGGGGCGGTTTGGCCGAGGAATTGGCGTCAGCGGTGTCGTCATTCAGCTCGGTCACCTCCGAGTTGACCAGTGGCTCATGGCTGGGCCCCTCGGCGGCAGCCATGATGGCTGTCGCCACCCAATACATGGCGTGGCTCGGTGCGGCTGCGGCACAGGCGGAGCAGGCGGCCGCACAGGCCGCTGTCACGGCAGGCGCGTTCGAATCGGCTCTGGCGGCGACGGTGCAGCCCGCGGTGGTCACGGCCAACCGCGGGCTGATGCAGGTGCTGGCGGCCACGAACTGGCTGGGTTTCAACACCCCCGCGATCATGGACATCGAGGCCGCCTACGAGCAGATGTGGGCGCTCGACGTGGCGGCGATGGCCGCCTACCACGCCGAAGCGTCGGCGGCCGCTTCGGCGCTGGCGCCCTGGAAGCAGGTGCTGCGCAACCTCGGTATCGACATCGGCAAGAACGGCCAGATCAACCTGGGCTTCGGCAACAGCGGCACCGGCAATGTCGGCAACAACAACGTCGGCAACAACAACTGGGGCAGCGGCAACACCGGAAGCAGCAACATCGGCACCGGCAACACCGGAAGCAGCAACATCGGTAGCGGCAACACCGGTAACAGCAACGTCGGGTTGGGCAACCTGGGCAGCGGGAACGTCGGCTTCGGCAACACCGGCAACGGCGACTTCGGGTTCGGCCTGACCGGCGATCATCAGTTCGGCTTCGGCGGCTTCAACTCGGGTAGCGGCAACGTCGGAATCGGAAACTCGGGCACCGGCAACGTCGGCTTCTTCAATTCCGGCAACGGAAACATGGGTATCGGCAACTCAGGCACCCTCAATTCGGGCCTGGGCAACTCCGGGAGCATGAGCACCGGTTTCGGCACTGCCAGCATGAGCAGCGGCATGTGGCAATCGATGCACGGCAGCGACATGGCAAGCTCTACCAGCTTGGCCAGCTCGGCCACCTACGCAACGGGCGGCACGGCAACCTTGAGCTCGGGGATCCTGAGTTCGGCGCTGGCACACACCGGCGGCCTGAATCCGGCGCTGGCCGGCGGATTGACCCCCACCGCAGCCACCCCGGCTGCCGCCGCTCCCGCGGCCGCGGCGCCGGTAGCGGCGGCGGCTGCCGACGCCGGCCCCGTCTCTGCGGGTGCAAACAGTGGCTCCACCGCGGGCGCGGGCCTGCGCAGCCCGGCTGCCGGATACTCCGGCCTGTACAACTCGGCTAACAGCGATGCGGGTGCGCGAAGCGTCGCCACCCGTGAAGCGCCGGCAAACGCCGGTGCGGGCATCCCCAGGTCCAGCTTCTATCCGAACCGCGAGACGGCTGACAGCGAAGCCGACATCCAGCTGCCGCTGCGCACGGAGTAGTCACACCCCATCCGGCCGGCATCTATCCTCGATTGCATGGCTGCCAAGAAGGTGGACCTCAAGCGGTTGGCCGACGCCTTGACCGACTACCCGTTCGCCTACCTGATCACCGTTGACGACGACCACCACGTGCACACGGTGACCGTGGAACCGGTGCTGCGAGGCCTGCGCGACGGCCCGGACGGACCGCGCGCGGTCATCGAGGTCGGGCTGATCGGCGGCCGCACCCGCGCCAACCTGGCCAGCCATGGTGATGCCACGCTCCTGTGGCCGCCACCCGAGCCCGGCGGCTATTCGCTGATCGTTGATGGGCGCGCCGAGGTATCCGACGCCGGCGCCGAAACGGCCCAGTGCGCTGTGCTGCCCACCAAGGCGTTGCTGCACCGCAACGCCGACTCTGCCGCCACAGCCAGCGGCTGCCTGCATGACTGCGTCGTGTTCTCCGAGCCTTCCTAGCGCGCGCCCGTACACACACGAAAAGCCCGGCCCCCCGAAGGGAACCGGGCTTTTTCGTGCTTGCGAACTTGCGCGCCTTGCGGACTTAGAAGTCCATGCCGCCCATGCCGCCGGTCGGGTCGCCCGCGGGAGCGGCCGCCTTCTCCGGCTTGTCGGCGACAACGGCCTCGGTCGTCAGGAACAGACCCGCGATGGACGCCGCGTTCTGCAGCGCCGAACGGGTCACCTTGACCGGGTCGGCAACGCCGGCCTTGAGCAGGTCCTCGTACACACCGGTGGCGGCATTCAAGCCGGTACCGGCGGGCGAGTTACGGACCTTCTCGGCCACCACACCGGGCTCCAAGCCACCGTTGAAAGCGATCTGCTTCAGCGGAGCCTCGAGAGCCACCCGGACGATGTTGGCGCCGGTGGCCTCGTCACCGGACAGCTTCAGCTCGTCCAGCGACGGGACCGCGTGCAGCAGGGCGACGCCACCACCGGCGACGATGCCCTCCTCAACGGCAGCCTTGGCGTTACGGACCGCGTCCTCGATGCGGTGCTTGCGCTCCTTGAGCTCCACCTCGGTGGCAGCCCCGGCCTTGATCACCGCAACACCGCCGGCCAGCTTGGCCAGGCGCTCCTGCAGCTTCTCACGGTCGTAGTCGGAGTCGCTGTTCTCGATCTCGGCGCGGATCTGGGCCACCCGTCCAGCGATGGCGTCGGAGTCACCGGCGCCCTCGACGATGGTGGTCTCGTCCTTGGTGATGACGACCTTGCGGGCCTTACCCAGCAGCGAGATGTCGGCGGTCTCGAGGGAGAGGCCAACCTCTTCGCTGATGACCTGACCACCGGTGAGGATGGCCATGTCCTGCAGCATCGCCTTGCGGCGGTCACCGAAGCCGGGGGCCTTGACCGCCACCGACTTGAAGGTGCCACGGATCTTGTTGACGACCAGGGTGGACAGCGCCTCGCCCTCGACGTCCTCGGCGATGATCAGCAGCGGCTTGCCGCCCTGAATGACCTTCTCCAGCAGCGGCAGCAGGTCCTTCACGGTGGACACCTTGGAACTGACCAGCAGGATGTAGGGGTCCTCCAGGACCGCTTCCTGACGCTCGGCGTCGGTGACGAAGTAGCCCGAGATGTAGCCCTTGTCGAACCGCATCCCCTCGGTGAGCTCGAGCTGCAGGCCGAAGGTGTTGGACTCCTCGACGGTGATGACGCCCTCGTTGCCCACCTTGTCCATCGCCTCGGCGATCAGGTCGCCGATCGACTGGTCGCCGGCGGAGATGGCTGCGGTCGCCGCGATCTGCTCCTTGGTCTCGACCTCTTTGGCCGACTTGAGCAAGGTCTCGGTGACCTTCTCGACTGCCTTCTCGATGCCGCGCTTCAGACCGAGCGGGTTGGCACCGGCCGCAACGTTGCGCAGGCCTTCCTTGACCAGCGCCTGGGCCAGCACGGTGGCCGTCGTCGTGCCGTCACCGGCCACGTCGTCGGTCTTCTTGGCAACTTCCTTGACCAGCTCAGCGCCGATCTTCTCGTACGGGTCCTCCAGCTCGATCTCCTTGGCGATGGACACACCATCGTTGGTGATCGTGGGGGCACCCCACTTCTTCTCCAGGACGACGTTGCGACCCTTGGGGCCCAACGTCACCTTTACCGCGTCGGCGAGGGCGTTCAGGCCCCGCTCGAGGCCGCGACGGGCCTCTTCGTCGTACGCAATTGTCTTGGCCATTGCGAAGTGATTCCTCCGGATTGGGAATGAAACGGGGGTCACCGGGTAATGGCAACCCCGTTACTTACGCTGGCCGGGCGCAGTGCCCGCGACGGACGACCGAAGCCAGGTCGCAGATCACGACCAGGCCCGTTCTCACCGTCCCGACCTAGCACTCGCGGGTCGCGAGTGCCAACGTCATTTTTAGCACTCGCCTATGTCGAGTGCAAGGACGCCCCCACCCGCCGACGTTACGGCGCGCGCCGCGGCGGGCGGGCGCTCGGCCCGAACAACGGCCTGTCGCGTGAAGCGTTGGGCCACACTGGGGTGATGTCGCTCGTCATGCCTGCCTACCCGCCCTATCCTCCAGCGCGCTACACCGGCGACAAGGGAGAGGTCAGTGCTCGGCTGAAACGTCGGGACGAACCTCCCAACCTGGAGTTGGGCGGCACCAAGTACCACTACCTGGCCACCCAGAAAACCACCGATGGCGATTTTGGGCTCTACCGCGTCGATATCGCCCCGGCCGGAGGTGGGCCGGGTCCGCATTTCCACAAGACGATGTCGGAGTCCTTCTTCGTCCTGTCCGGGTCGATGCGCATGCACGACGGGCGAGACTGGGTCGACGCATCCGCCGGCGATTACCTCTATGTACCGCCCGGCGGAGTGCACGGCTTTCGCAACGAGTCCGACCAGCCGGCATCGATCCTGATCCTGTTCGCCCCCGGCGCCCCGCGCGAGGACTACTTCGAGGGGTTCCCGGGCCTGGCCGACATGACCGACGACCAATGCCGGGAGTTCTTCGTCGCGCACGACAACTTCTGGGTCCAATAGTTCTGGCGCCGGGGCCGCCCGGGCCGGAAGTGAGTATGTTCTGGCCATGAGTGCTAACGGGAAAGCCAAGAGTCATTGGTCGGCCTCCGACATCCCGGATCAAAGCGGCCGGGTGGTGGTGGTCACCGGCGCCAATACCGGGCTCGGCTACCACACGGCCGAGGCGTTGGCCGGCCGCGGCGCGCACGTCGTGCTGGCGGTACGCAACCCGGAGAAGGGCAATGCCGCCGTGGCAGAAATCGTTGCGGCCAAGCCCCAGGCCGACGTCACGTTGCAGGCCCTGGACCTGAGCTCGCTGGACTCGGTGCGCAGCGCCGCCGATGCACTGCGTTCGGCCTACCCACGCATCGACCTGCTGATCAACAACGCCGGCGTGATGTGGACACCGAAGCAGGTGACCAAGGACGGCTTCGAGATGCAGTTCGGCACCAACCACCTGGGCCACTTCGCGCTGACCGGGTTGTTGCTGGATCACTTGCTGCCGGTACCCGGCTCGCGGGTGATCACGGTCAGCAGCCTGGGCCACCGCATTCGGGCCGCGATCCACTTCGACGATCTGCAGTGGGAACGCAGCTACAACCGAGTCGCGGCATATGGACAGTCCAAGCTGGCCAACCTGCTGTTCACCTACGAGCTGCAGCGCAGGCTCGCGGCGGACTCCCAGGCCGCGACGATCGCCGTCGCGGCCCACCCCGGCGGCTCCAATACCGAACTGGCCCGAAACCTGCCACGGATGTTGGTTCCGCTAGCCAACATTCTCGGCCCGGCGCTGTTCCAGAGCGCGCAGATGGGTGCTCTGCCGACGCTGCGCGCCGCCACCGATCCCTCGGTGGCCGGCGGCCAGTACTACGGTCCGGACGGTTTCGCCGAGCAGCGCGGCCACCCGAAAATCGTCCAGTCCAGCGCTCAATCTCACGACGAGGACCTGCAACGTCGGCTTTGGACGGTCTCCGAGGAGCTCACCGGGGTCAGCTTCCCGGTCTAGCGGGCCGATAATGGCCGCATGCGGTCGGTCGAGGAGCATCAGCGGGTCGTCACCAACATGGTCCGGGCCCGTCCCGTCGCCAAGGTCCCATTGCAGCAAGCGCAGGGCCTGGTGCTCGCCGACGACGTGGTCGCCCCGCTGCCGCTACCGGTGTTCGACAACTCCGCGATGGACGGCTACGCGGTGCGGGCCGAGGACACCGTGGGCGCGAGTGCGCAGCACCCGGTGGTGTTGCCAGTGGCCGAGGACATTCCGGCGGGGCGCGTCGACCAACTGAGGCTGCACCCTGGGACGGCGCACCGGATCATGACCGGGGCGCCGGTACCCACCGGCGCGACGGCGATCGTGCCGGTGGAAGCCACCGACGGGGGCCTCGAAACGGTACAGATCAGCCAGCCCGCTGTCGCGGGCAAGCACGTCCGGCGCGCGGGTGAAGATGTCGCCGCCGGTACCACCGTCCTGCAAGCCGGCCAGCTGGTGACACCGGCAGCGCTGGGCTTGGCCGCCGCGCTGGGGCTGGCCGAGCTGAGCGTGATCCCCCGCCAGCGCGTGCTGGTGGTCTCCACCGGCACGGAGCTGGTACCGCCGGGCACGCCACTGCAACCCGGACAGATCTACGAGTCCAACGCGGTCATGCTGGCTGCCGCGGCCCGCGACGCCGGTGCGGTCGTGGTGGCCACCGACACCGCTGGGGACGATGTCGCGCAGTTCGTCGCGATTCTCGACCGACACGCGGGTGCCGCGGACCTGATCATCACCAGCGGGGGGGTCAGTGCCGGAGCCTATGAGGTTGTCAAAGACGCCTTCGGCCGCGAAGGCGATCAGGGCGTCGAGTTCGTCAAGGTGGCGATGCAACCGGGAATGCCCCAGGGCGTCGGCCTGGTGGTCGGCACGCCGATCGTGACCCTGCCCGGCAACCCGGTCAGCGCGCTGGTGTCCTTTGAGGTGTTCATCCGTCCCGCGCTGCGCCTGGCCATGGGTCTGCCGGATCCGCGGCGACCACAGCGGACCGCGGTGCTGACCGAGACGGTCACCTCACCGCGCGGCAAGCGGCAGTTCCGGCGCGCGATCCTCGACATCGGCACCGGACAGGTCACCAGCTACGGGCCGCCGGCCTCGCACCACTTGCGCTGGCTGGCCTCGGCCAACGCCTTGCTGGAGATTCCGGAGGATGACGTGGAGGTGTCCGCCGGAACCCAGGTGCAAGTCTGGGATTTGACCTAAACCGCGGCGACCGCGCCCGATATCGGTCCAATGCCCGACTGATCGCACCCCGGATCCAGGCCGGGAGCCCGCGGATCGACTATCCCCAGAAAATGAGATACCGAACGCAAAAATGAGACGATATTGTCTCGTCAATTACATTTATGGATCTGGCATAAACCCGCCTTTGTAAAAAGGCTTTACATTTAGCTTACTAAATATAACGTTTTGATAACTCTTGGCAGATCTCCAGAGTGATCAAGAATGCGAAACAAATACGATCCGTTCGACTGCTGCTTAATCGCCAAAAGCCAGGGAAACGGACGGGATACGCATGTCTTATGTGATAGCGACACCAGATTTATTGAGCGCGGCGGCAACGGATTTGGCCGGCATTGGCAACACCATCGGCCAGGCCAGCTATGCGGCGGCCGCCCCGACGACCGCGGTGATATCCGCCGCCGCCGATGAGATATCAATGCAGATCGCGGCGCTTTTCGGCGCGCACGGCCAAGCTTTCCAGGCGGTCAGCTCACAAGCGGCACTATTTCATGATCAATTCGTGCAGGCCTTGACCACCGGCGCGAGCTCATACGCGAGCGCCGAGGCGGCGTCGCAAAATCTGCTCAACTTGGTGAACGCCCCCACCCAGGCGTTGCTGAATCGCCCGTTGATCGGCAATGGAGCCAACGGGGCCGCGGGAACCGGCGCGAGCGGTGGCGACGGCGGAATACTGATCGGCAATGGCGGGGCCGGCGGATCGGGCGCGACCGGCGTCACCGGCGGGGCCGGCGGGGCCGGTGGCGCCGCCGGGCTGCTGGCCGGCACGGCCGGCGCGGGAGGCTCGGGTGGGCTCGGAGCGGGCGGCGCCGGCGGAGCCGGCGGCCAAGGCGGAACCGGTGGGCTATTCAGCGCGGGCGGGGCCGGCGGCATCGGTGGGGTGGGCGCCAGCGGTGGCACCGGCGGTGCGGGCGGCCTCGGGCTGTTCGGCGCCGGCGGGGCCGGCGGGGCCGGCGGACTAGCCAACAGCGCGGTCGGCGGTGCCGGCGGGGCCGGCGGGGCCAGCCTGCTGTTCGGCAACGGTGGCGCGGGCGGGCTCGGCGGCGGCGGAGCGACTGCCGGGGGCGCGGGCGGGCAGGGCGGCGACGCCGGCACCTTCTACGGCGACGGCGGCGTCGGCGGGGCCGGCGGGGCCGGCGGCAACATTCCCGGCAGCAGCGGCGGGGCCGGTGGGGCCGGCGGCAACGCCGGCCTGTTCCACGGCGACGGCGGGGCCGGCGGCACCGGCGGAGTCGCGACCAGCGCCGGCGGTGCAGGTGGGGCCGGCGGCAACGGCGCCGAACTGGTCGGCACCGGCGGGGTCGGTGGGGCCGGCGGAACCAGCTTCGATACCGGTGGGGCCGGCGGCATCGGCGGCAGCGCCGGCGCCCTGTTCGGCGCCGGTGGAGCCGGCGGGGCGGGCGGCTTCGGCCAAGTCAGCGGCGGCGACGGCGGGGCCGGCGGGAACAGCGGCGTGGTCTACGGCGACGGCGGGGCCGGCGGGGCCGGCGCCATCGGCGGCGCTGCTGCCGGCGGCAAGGGCGGCGACGGCGGGGATGCCGCAACGCTCTTCGGCTCCGGCGGGACCGGCGGCCACGGCGCTGCGGGCCCTGCCGCCGGCGGCGATGGCGGCCGCGGAGGCACCGGTGGCGGGCTCGCCGGATCCGGCGGTGCGGGCGGCAACGGCGCCGTGGGCACCGTCAGCGGTGTCGGCGGCGACGGCGGCAACGCCGCCGGCCTGTTCGGCGACGGCGGGACCGGCGGCAACGGCGGCCTGGCCGCTGCGGGTGGGGCCGGGGGCGACGGTGGGGCCGGCGGCAAGGCAGCACTGATCGGCAGCGGCGGCAACGGCGGCGCGGGCGGATCTGGCACCGCGGACCCCGGCGGTAACGGGGGCCGAGGCGGTGACGCCCAGCTATTCGGAACCGGCGGCAACGGCGGCAATCCCGGGCTGGGCGTCCCAGCCGGGACAGCGGGCGAAGCCGGCGCTCCTGGGCTGGCCACGTCAAACCAGGCTCTTCTCGACGTAATCAACGCGCCCACCCAGGCGCTGCTGGATCGCCCGCTGATCGGCAACGGCGCCAATGGCGCCGCGGGAACCGGGGCCAACGGCGGCGACGGTGGGATCTTGTTCGGCAACGGTGGCGCCGGTGGTTCCGGCGCGGTCAACGGCCTGGGAACCGGCCAGGCCGGCGGCAACGGCGGGGCCGCGGGGTTGCTGTCGGGCGGCGCAGGGGTCGGTGGCACCGGCGGAATCGGGGCCGTTCTCGGTGGGGCCGGTGGCACGGGCGGCATGGCAGGTCTATTCGGCGCCGGCGGTGCCGGCGGTGAGGGCGGAGGCGGCCAGAGCGGCGGGGCCGGGGGCGGTGGAGGCGTTGGACTGTTCGGGGCGGGTGGCAATGGCGGCACCGGCGGGTTCAGCCTGGTGACTGGCGGGACCGGCGGGGCCGGCGGGGCGAGCCTGCTGTTCGGCAACGGCGGCGCCGGCGGGGCCGGCGGTTTCGGCGGGACCGAGGCTGGTGGAGCCGGTGGCGACGGCGGTGCCGCCGGGGTGTTCTCCGGTAACGGCGGGGCCGGCGGCGCCGGTGGCATCGCTCCCGCAGGCACCGAAGGCGGGGCCGGCGGAGCCGGCGGCAACGCCGGCGTGTTCTCCGGCACCGGTGGCGCCGGCGGGGCCGGCGGAGCCGGCCAGACTGTCGGTGGCGCCGGCGGCACCGGGGGCGGCGCCGCCACTCTCTTCGGTGCCGGTGGGGCCGGCGGAGCCGGCGCGATCGGCCTCGATACCGGTGGGGCCGGCGGGGCCGGCGGCTCGGCTGGCGCCCTCTCCGGTACCGGAGGGGCCGGCGGGGCCGGCGGGATCGGCGTCGGCGGCGGCGGAGGCGGCGGTGGTGTCGGCGGGGCCGGCGGCAACGCCGGCGTGGTCTATGGCGACGGTGGAGCCGGCGGCGCCGGAGGCGGCGGCACGGTCGCTGCCGGTGCGGCCGGCGGATCCGGCGGCAACGCCGCCATGCTCTTCGGCAACGGCGGAGCCGGCGGGGCCGGCGGGACCGGCGCGGCAGTCGGCGGGAACGGCGGAACCGGAGGCGACGGCGGCGGGCTCAGCGGGTCCGGCGGGGCAGGCGGAAACGGCGCAGGTGGCGGCACCGGCGGGACTGGTGGCGACGGCGGCAGGGCTCGCGGGCTCCTTGGCGACGGCGGGACCGGCGGCGACGGCGGCTTTGGCGGTATCACTTCCGGAGACGGCGGCAACGGCGGCACCGGCGCCCTGATCGGAGACGGCGGCAACGGCGGCGCGGGCGGGATCGGCCTCGGGGCTGCGCCGGGTGGTGACGGCGGCAAGGGCGGCGACGCCCAGCTGGTCGGCACGGGCGGCAATGGAGGCATTCTCGGTCTTGGTTTGCCACCGGGCACCGCCGGAACGGGCGGCACTGGCGGGACACTGATCGGCGAGAACGGGCACGACGGCGCATGACGTTGTTGACGGCGCCCCGGTGTGCTCAGGCACACCGGGGCGCCGTCCGTACACTGACCGCCACGGCGCTCCGTAAGATGGCCGCGTGGCACGACGTCCCCGCCGTTCCGACTCATCCTCCGCGGAACCGACTCTGAGCCCGCAGCATCTGCTGGCGTTGGTGCGATCCACCATCCCGCCGATACACCCGGCCGGGCGCCCCTTCATCGCTGCGGGCCTAGCCGTGGCCGGTGTCGGATACCGGCACCGCTGGGCGCGCCGGACGGGGCTGCTGGCCGCCGGCGCCTGCGCCGGCTTCTTCCGTCACCCGCCCCGGGTACCACCGAGCCGGGCCGGCGCCATCGTGGCACCCGCCGACGGCGTGATCTGCGTGATCGACACCGCGGCACCACCGGCCGAACTCAGCATGGGCGACGCGCCGCTCCCCAGGGTCAGCATCTTCTTGTCGGTATTCGACGCCCACGTGCAGCGGGCCCCGGTCAGCGGCGAGGTCGTCGCCGTCCAGCACCGGCCCGGCCGCTTCGGGTCGGCCGACCTGCCCGCGGCGAGCGACGACAACGAACGCAACAGCGTGCGCATCCGCACCGCCAACGGTGCTGAAGTGGTCGCGGTGCAGGTTGCCGGGCTGGTAGCGCGCCGCATCGTGTGCGACGCACACGTCGGAGACAAATTGGCGATCGGCGACACTTACGGCCTGATCCGTTTCGGCTCTCGCCTGGATACCTACCTGCCACCGGGCACCGAGCCGGTGGTCAGAGTTGGCCAGCGCACGATTGCCGGCGAGACCATATTGGCTGACCTGCCATGACGACCAAGCCTCGGAGCAGGCGCGCGGTAAACCTGCAGATCTTGCCCAGCGCAATGACGGTGCTGTCCATCTGCGCCGGGCTGACCTCGATCAAATTCGCCCTCGAACACCAGCCGGTGCCGGCGATGGCGCTGATCGCGGCGGCGGCCATTCTGGACGGACTCGACGGCCGGGTAGCCCGCATTCTGGACGCCCAGTCGCGCATGGGCGCAGAAATCGACTCCCTGGCCGATGCGGTGAATTTCGGCGTGACGCCCGCGCTGGTGCTCTATGTCACGATGCTGTCGAAGTGGCAGGTCGGTTGGGTTGTGGTGCTGCTCTACGCGGTGTGCGTCGTGCTTCGGCTGGCGCGGTTCAACGCGCTGCTGGATGACGGCACCCAGCCCGCGTACGCACACGAATTCTTCGTCGGAATGCCCGCACCGGCGGGCGCGGTTTCCATGATCGGCCTGCTGGCCTTGAAGATGCAGTTCGGTGAGGGCTGGTGGACCTCGGTGTGGTTCCTGGCGTTCTGGATCACCGGCACATCGATGCTGATGGTCAGCGGGATCCCCATGAAGAAGATGCATGCCGTGGCGGTGCCGCCCAACCTGGCCGCGGTGCTGCTGGCGGTGCTGGCCATCATGGCGGCCGCCGCGGTGCTGGCTCCCTACATCTTGATCTGGGTGATCATCATCGCCTACGTGTGTCACATTCCGTTCGCGGTGCGCAGCAAGCGCTGGCTGGCCGAGCATCCCGAGGTGTGGGGCGACAAACCCAAGCAACGACGCGCCGCGCGGCGCGCGATTCGCAGAGCGCAGCCGCATCGCCGGTCGGTGGCGCGCCGTTCGGTGGCGCGGCTGGGGCTGCGCAAGCCGGGCGGGCGGTTGTGACCAGCCCCTATGGGGCTCCACAGCTGACGCTGACCGCCCGGCTGAACACGTCGGCGGTGGACTCACGTCGAGGCGTGGTGCGGTTGCACCCGAGCGCCATTGCCGCCCTCGGGATCCGGGAGTGGGACGCGGTTTCGTTGACCGGGTCCCGAACGACCGCGGCGGTGGCCGGCATGGCTGATGACCAGGTCCCGGTCGGCACCATATTGCTGGACGACGTGACCCTGTCCAACGCCGGACTACGCGAAGGCACTGCGGTGCTGGTCAACTCGGTCACCGTCTACGGTGCACGGACCGTGACGCTGAGCGGGTCGTCGCTGGCCACCCAATCGCTTTCGCCGATCACCTTGCGCCAGGCGCTGCTGGGCAAGGTGATGACCGTCGGCGACGCGGTGTCGCTGTTGCCCCGCGACCTGGGCCCGGGCACCTCGACTTCGGCCGCCAGCCAGGCGTTGGCGTCGGCGGTCGGCATCAGCTGGACATCGGAGCTGTTGACCGTCACCGGCGTCGATCCCGATGCGCCGGTCAGTGTGCAGCCGAACACGTTGGTCACCTGGGGCACCGGGGTACCCCACACCGCGCAGTCATCCCAGGCCGAGCGGGTCAGCGTGGCCACTCCGGAGATCCAGGTCGAGGAGCTCAAGGGCGCCCAGCCGCAGGCGGCCAAGCTCACCGAATGGCTCAAGCTCGCCCTCGATGAACCTCACCTACTGCAGTCTTTGGGTGCGGGCACCAACCTGGGCGTGCTGGTGTCCGGTCCGGCCGGAGTCGGCAAGGTGACGCTGGTGCGTGCGGTGTGTGCCGGACGCCGGCTGGTCGAACTCGACGGTCCCGAGGTTGGTGCGCTGGCCCCGGAAAATCGGCTCAAGGCCGTGGCCTCCGCCGTCGCGACGGTTCGCGACGGCGGAGGGGTGCTGTTGATCACCGACGTGGACGCGCTGCTGCCGGCCACCGCGGAACCGGTAGCCGCACTGATCCTCGGCGAGCTGCGCACCGCGGTCGCCAGCGATGGCGTGGTGCTGATCGCCACTACCGCCGCGCCCGACCAGCTCGACGCCCGGTTACGCGCGCCCGACCTGTGCGACCGGGAATTGGGGTTGCCGCTGCCCGACGCGGCCACCCGCAAGGCCCTGCTGGAAGCCCTGCTGCGGCACGTACCTACCGGCGAATTGGATATTGACGAAATAGCCGGCCGCACGCCGGGCTTCGTAGTTGCCGACCTGGCCGCGCTGCTGCGTGAGGCGGCGCTGCGGGCCGCTTCGCGAGCCAGTACCGACGGTCAGCCACCAGCGCTCACCCAGGAAGACCTACTTGGCGCGCTGACCGTCATCCGCCCCCTGTCGCGCTCGGCGAGCTCGGAGGTCGCGGTAGGAAGCATCACCCTCGACGATGTCGGGGACATGGCCCAGGCCAAGCAGGCCCTGACCGAGGCGGTGCTGTGGCCGTTGCAGCATCCGGACACGTTCGCCCGGTTAGGGGTCGAGCCCCCGCGGGGGGTACTGCTCTACGGCCCACCCGGATGCGGCAAGACCTTCGTGGTCCGGGCACTGGCCAGCACCGGGCAGTTGAGCGTGCACGCGGTCAAGGGCTCCGAGCTGATGGACAAATGGGTTGGCTCCTCGGAGAAAGCCGTCCGTGAGCTCTTTCGCCGGGCCCGCGATTCGGCGCCGTCGTTGGTGTTTCTCGACGAGGTGGATGCCCTGGCGCCCCGACGCGGCCAAAGCTTCGATTCGGGTGTTGGGGATCGGGTAGTCGCCGCCCTGCTGACCGAGCTCGACGGCATCGAACCGCTGCGTGACGTGGTGGTGCTGGGGGCGACCAACCGCCCCGATCTGATCGATCCGGCGCTGCTGCGCCCGGGCCGGCTGGAACGGCTGGTGTTCGTCGAGCCGCCCGATGCCGAGGCGCGCCGCGAGATCCTGCGCACCGCAGGCAAATCCATCCCGCTCAGCGCCGACGTCGACCTGGACGAGGTGGCCGCGGGGCTCGACCGCTACAGTGCTGCCGACTGCGTGGCATTGCTGCGCGAGGCGGCTCTGACCGCGATGCGCCGTTCCATCGACGCGGCCGACGTCACCGCCGCGGACCTCTCCGCCGCGCGCCAAACCGTCCGCCCGTCATTGGATCCGCTGCAGGTGGATGCGTTGCGCGCGTTCGCCGAAGAGCTCTGAGCCGGACTAGTCGGACAGCTGGAAATCGACCATCGCCTCGACCGAATCCACCGCCTCGGCGAGTGCGGCCAGCCGATCAGCGGCTGACGGCGCCGACAACACCGCGTAGCCGTCGGCCGGGCCCATCGGAACCCGAGACGCCAACTCGTACAACAAGGTTCCCGCGTCAGCGGCGATGTCGTCGGACTGGTAGTCGAACACCACATCGCGATCCGGCAACTCGATGCCACGGGCGGTGGCGATCCGTTCGAACAACGCCATCACCCGGTCTTCGGTGTCGCGAAACTGGGCCGCACTCACCGCTGCGCCCGGCTCATCTGGCCAGATCTGAACCGTCGCGCGCGGATAGGGCTCGTCCGGGAGCCAGTCGCACACCCGAATCCGTTCCCCAGTGCGGCACAACAACTGATAACGACCCGCGCCCTCGTCGACGTATTCGGTGATCCGGGCCAGCGTCCCGACGTCGTATCGCGACTCACCGCCACCCACCTCGCGCCCACCGGCGATCAGGACCACACCGAACGGATCACCAGTATCGAGGCAGTGTCGCACCAGCGCGCTGTAGCGAGGCTCAAAGATGCGCAATGGCAGATCCTGGCCGGGCAGCATCGCCGCCTCCAGCGGAAACATCGGTGATTCGAAGGGCTTCGGAACGGCCACCATGCCCCCTCAATCCGGGTCTGCCACACCTGCCAGACAGCAGTCGCGGTCCACACCACGATCGCAGCGCTGTGCAGAAACGCAGCGTATCGCGCAAGGCGGGGTGATCACCAAGGCCCGGCTCACCGGCCGGTCGCGCGGTCACGAGCAGCTCGTCGAACACTCCGGCAGCAGTTCTCCCTCGACAACGTCCTCGACAGCGTCCGACCCCGACTTCCGGGAAGGGGTCAACGTGTCTTCCAGATAGCGGGGCTTGCAGGCGTGATACCCACCGGCCAGCAGTGCGATCAGCGGGACCAGGAGAAATCCAAACGACAGTTCCCACCGTCCAGTGGCGTTGTAAAGGATTCCGAAGATCAGTGGTCCTGGGCTGGCCAACAAATAGCCCATGCCCTGGGTGAAACCGGACAGCGCCGCGGAACCGGTTTCGGTGCGCGACCGCAGATTGATGAGGGTGATTGCGGCCGGGAAGGTGCTTGGGCCGAGCCCGAGAAATATCGCCCAGACGATGGGCGCGGTCAGCGGAGCCCACAGCAATCCCGCGAAACCGACGAGAAAACACAACGCAGAAGCGGCGACAATGGGGAACGGGTTGGCAGCCCTAGCGCACAGCCTGGGTGTCACCAGCGTTGCAAGGAACCCGACGCCGGAGAAGGTCGCAACCATGGCGCCTCCGAGCGCTTCGCTGCCTCCGGCAGATGTCACGATCACGGGAAGCCAGGCAAACATCGCATAGGTGATCAGCGACGTCATGCTGAACATGAAGGTCAGGCCCCAGGAGATCGGCGAGCGCCAGATCGGCCCGATCGTTTTTCCCGTCCGGGCAGCGCGATCGGTGCCATTGGTGCCACGGCGGACGAGGACGAGTATCCACGGTAGAACCGCGACCGCGGGAATCAGCGCCCAGATTGCGAGCGAGGCCCGCCATCCATAGGACTCGGCCAGTGGCACCGCGGCCACGGCCGGCATGATGGTGCCCAGCTGCAGGCAGGCGAGGTAGACCGCGCTCATCAAGGCGACGCGATCGTTGAAGTACTTCTTGACCAGCGGCGGGATCACAATGTTTGCGATGCCCATGCCGACGAGGGCAAGCGTGGTGAACGCCATCAGCTCGGACGTGTCGGACGCCATCGAGCGGCCGGCAGTCCCCGCCGCTGTGGCCAAGACACTGAGCAGCGCCAGACGTTCCGGGCCGAACCGGCGGCTCAGGGGCGCGGCGAACCCGGCCAAGGCGAACATGGCGGTGGGGAGCATCCCGAAGACGCCGATGACGGTACCGCCGAAGCCCATCGTGTCTGCGACCCTCGCCAGCAGGGGCGCCATCGAGGTGACGGCGGACCGCATGGTGAAGGCGGACAGTGCGATCGCCAGCAAGACCGTCACCCTGCTGGCAAACAACGACCGGCTGGCGGTTGGGTCGTGGATCGCCGGTGCCGCCACAGCAGTCATCGGAATTCCCCCAATCCAGTGTTGGACAACGGTAGGAATCATAGGATGAATGGACGTATTGGGCAAACTGCCTATGCTGGTGGCATGCAGACAGTGCGCCGACGGACACTCATCGCCCAGGTAAGCGATCAGCTGCGCGATGAGATCACGTCAGGGCGCTGGAGAGTCGGTGATCGCATTCCCACCGAACCCGAACTCTGCGAGATGACCGGAACCGCCCGCAACACGGTGCGCGAAGCCGTGCAGGCCCTGGTACACGTGGGGATACTCGAACGACGACAAGGGTCGGGCACCTACGTCATTGCCGACGTAGAACAAGGCAGCGCCCTCGCCGAATATTTCGCGGCCGCCCGCGAACGTGATCTCTGGGAACTGCGCGAGGCGGTAGAGGTCACCGCCGCCGTCCTGTCCGCGCGCCGGCGTGATGCCGCCGATATCGAGGACCTTCGGGTCCTGCTCGCCCGGCGCAACGAACTGTGGAGCCGAGAGCCGGCGAACGACAAAGAACGCACCGAGATGACTTCGGCCGACACGGCGTTGCACCGCGCCATCGTCGCGGCCAGCCACAACGAGATATATCTACAGTTCTATGACCTGCTGTTGCCAACCATCCATCGGGCGGTGGAAGCGGGCCCGGTGGGGACATGCACCTCATACGAGCGCGAACACACCGAGCTGGTCGAGGCCATCATCGCCGGTGACCCACAGCGGGCAGAGGCGGCAGCACAGGTTTTCATCGCGCGACTGCGCCCCTAAATCCGGCGGCAGCCCGGATCCGGTCGTGCCCCGACCGCATTGCGGTGGCGACCGTGGCGGTCGAACTACCGCGCGAGTCCATCCGACGGCGTGCCCGGCACCTCAGATATCCAGCTCGGCGATCAGTGCGTCGACCACCGCCCGCAAGTCTCCGTCGTGTTCCTCGGCCACCCGCCGCTGGCGCTGGTAAGAGGCGCCGACTCGCGGGATCTCTGCGACCGCGGCCAGCTCGTCCGCGCAACTCAACGACCGCGCAACCGGCTCCAACCGCGTCAGCACATCGTCGAGGTCGTCGGTGACCAGCCGTTCGTTGCTTTCGGCGTCCAAGATGATCACCGCGTCCAGGCCGTAGCGCGCCGCGCGCCACTTGTTCTCCTGGACGTGCCAGGGCGGCATCGTCGGCAGCGTCTCGCCGGCGTCAAGCCGGCGATCCAGGTCCACCACGAGACAATGCATCAAGGCCACCAGCGCACCGAGTTCGCGCAGATTGGAAACGCCGTCACAAATCCGCAGCTCGATGGTGCCCAGGTGCGGCGAAGGCCTTATATCCCAACGTATTTCGTTGATGTGGTCGATGATGCCGGTTTTCTTCTGGTCATACACGAAGCCTTCGAACTCCGACCAGGTCTGGAACTGGAACGGCAGCCCGGCGGTAGGCAACTGTTGAAACATCATCGCCCGGTTGCTGGCGTAACCGGTGTCTTCGCCGCCCCACCAGGGCGAGGAGGCGGACAACGCCAACAGGTGGGGGTAGTAGTTGAGCAGCGCAGAGATGATCGGCATCACCTTGTTCGCCGAGGAGACGCCGACGTGGACATGGACGCCCCAGATCAGCATCTGGCGGCCCCACCACTGGGTGCGCTTGATCAGCTCGGCGTAACGCGGTGCGTCGGTGAGCTTCTGGGTGGACCATTGCGCGAACGGATGGGTGCCCGCACAGAACAGCTCCATGCCACGGGCATGCACGATCCGGCGGGCCGGGCCCAGGGTGGTGCGCAGGTCCTCGATCGCCTCGCCGGCAGAGCCGCACACACCGCTGACCACCTCGACGGTGTTGCGCAGCAGCTCCTTGTGCACCCGGGGGTTTTCGCCGATCTCGGCGATGACCGCGGTGGCTTCATTGCTCAGATCCCGGGTCTCGGCGTCGACCAGGGCGAACTCCCACTCCACTCCTACGGTCGGCCGCGGCGAACGCGCGAAATCTATCCGGTTTGCGGTCCGACCCGCCGACGAGCTAGCCGGAGCCGATGACACCGCACGCCACCCGCTTACCGGCATCACCGGTGGCGAGCGTGGTCTGATCGGGACCCGCGGTCCCGTTGGTCTGGCTATAGCGATCGGCCGGAATGTTGGCGAAGTTGTCGGCGCCGGCGTGAATGATGATCGCGGTTTTCTGCCCGCTCGTCAGGTCATCCATGGTGAATGCATCGGTCGTGGTCACCAGCGTCCCGCTGCCGTCACTACGCACCTGCAGCGACGTCAGGTCACCACTGGACTGCCCGGGTACGGGGCGCCCGGACACCTGCAAGTGTCCTCCCGCAGACAGAAAGTCACCCACCGGGCCGCCGGTCGGACCGGCCGAATTGGCCTCGCACTTGCCCACCTTGTGGATGTGCACTCCATGAAAGCCAGGGGCCAGGTAGCCGGTGCCGGTAGTCACGATGGTGACGGTGGCAAATCCGTCCGCGAAATCGAACTTGGCCGTGGCAACCTCGGTGCCATCCGGTGCTCGCAGCTGAGTCGCCAGACCCTCCGATTCGGACGCCCCCTCGCGGTGCTCGTTGGTGCCGGCCGGCGCGGGTGAACCGGTCCACACCGAGGGTGTGGTGCCCGGAACCGTCGACGCATGTTGAGGCGACGAACACCCGCTCAACAACGCGACACAAGCGGTCGCGGACAGAGCGGACATGGTGACAGCTGCGACATTGCGATGACCGGCTGGCTTAGGCATAGCGAGAGCCTAACCTGGCGGCCCTCGAGTCATCGAGCGGGCCGAAACGACCCAGGCTGGTGTCGCGCCGGCTCACTCCGTGACCAGGACAATGACGCCGGGGGGCTGGTCGGAAATTTCGGCTATCCGCCGTTCGACGGGCGCGCCCAGCTTCTCACCCACCGCTTCGGCGGTGGCCTGTTCGCCTTCGGCATCGCCGAAATAGACGGTGGTGACCGGCACGTCCGATACCGAAAGATTGGTGACCTCAGTCACATTGAAGCCGGCCTCTTTGAGTTGGTCGGCGGTGCGCCCAGCGACACCCTCGAGACCAGAGATGTTGTAGACCCGCACCTCCGCCTGGGGGGCAGCGGGTTTGACACTCGTCGAGGTCGGCGACTTCGTGGCGCTGGACGACGTCGGCATCGTGGTTAGCGACGATGAGTCATCCACCGCCTTCCCGGACGAGTCCAGGGCCTGCCAACCCAGCAGCAAGAAGATGACGCCCAGGAACAGCAGCACCATCACCATGGCCCGCAGAGGAAGCCCCGAAGAGTCGGGTACGCGCTCGTTCATCGAGCCCACTGTAGCCAGGAGAGGCCCAGAACTTGAAAAAGCACGGACAAAACCGGGACCGGTGTCAGGTCACCTCGAAGCCGAGCCGCCGGGCGGCGCGCGCCTTCTGACGACTGGCCCGCAGCCGGCGCAACCGCTTCACCAGCATCGGATCCGCCGCCAGCGCCTCCGGCCGATCAACCAGCGCATTGAGCACCTGGTAGTAGCGCGTCGCCGACATCGAGAACAACTCCTTGATGGCGTCTTCCTTGACACCGGCGAACTTCCACCACTGGCGTTCGAACGCCAGGATGTCGTGTTCCCGACGGGTCAAACCGTCGGCGATTTCAGAGTCGTCCCCCGCTCGATTTGCCCGCGCCATAGCGCCGTCCATATCGCTTCCCCTGGACCCTTCCGGCGAATGCTTATTTGCTTTATTTGCTCGAATGACTTGACCTACAAAGGGGCATGTTCCGACGTATTCAACCACGCCGGGAACTGTTGCCCCGTAACCGCGACCCGCGAGTCGGCAGATTGGGCGGATTGCCTCCGACCCGGCGTCGCGCCCAACCACCCGACTCCTCCGCCGCCGAGCGGCGGGCGTCGTCACCGGGCCCAGTCGCCCCGCATAAGCTAGCCGACCATGGCAGTGGTTCCTATTCGGATCGTGGGCGATCCAGTCCTGCACACTCCGACTTCTCCCGTCCCGGTCGGAGCCGACGGTTCGCTACCTGCCGATCTGCCCGAGTTGATCGCCACCATGTACGAGACCATGGATGCCGCGCACGGCGTCGGCTTGGCCGCCAACCAGATCGGATACGGCCTGCGGTTGTTTGTCTATGACTGTGCCGACGATCGCGGAAAAGCCGCGCACCGCCGGGGCGTGGTCATCAACCCGGTGCTCGAGACGTCCGAGATTCCCGAGAACATGCCCGACCCGGACAACGACGACGAAGGGTGCCTGTCGGTTCCCGGCGAGTCGTTTCCTACCGGCCGCGCCACCTGGGCCCGCGTTACCGGGCTCGATGCCGAGGGGAACCCCGTCGAGCTCGAAGGCTCCGGCCTGTTCGCGCGCATGCTGCAGCACGAAACCGGGCACCTGGACGGCTATCTATACCTGGACTGCCTCATCGGCCGGCATGCCCGCAGCGCAAAGCGTGCGGTCAAGTCACACGGCTGGGGGGTTCCCGGCCTGTCGTGGTTGCCGGGCGAGGGGCCCGATCCGTTCGGTCACTGATGACGGCGCCATGGCCGGACCTCGGAACGCGAGTCACGATTCGCTACCGCCGACCCGCCGGGTCCGTCCCGCCGCTGACCGATGCGGTGGGACATCTGCTTACGATTGCCCCGACGGTGCGCGTGCAAACGAAGACCGGAGCGATCGCCGAGTTCGCGCCGGCCGACGTGGTGGCACTGCGGGTGCTCACCGATACGCCCATCCGCACCGCCGAGATCAGGGCCCTGGAACATGCGGCGGCCGCGGCGTGGCCCGGCACCGACCGGAGCTGGCTGGACGGCTGGCTGCTACGCGCCTGCCACGGAGCCCCGCTATGCGCTAATTCGGCGGTCCCGCTGGATATTTCGGCCCGCCCCGACGCGATACCCGCGATCCTCGACTGGTACACGCAGCGCGGCCGCACGCCTCGGCTGGCCATTCCCGACCGGCTCATGCCGGATCCGGCCGGCCTGACCGGTGAGCACACCGAACGTGTCCTGGTCGGCGAGGTCGCGGCCCGCCAAGCCGACCCGTCGATCACGGTGTCGCCCCGGCCCGACGATGTGTGGCGAGGCCACTGCGACCGCGAGATCGCCGGGCATGCCCTCACCGCGGTCATCGACGGCGAGCTTGCATTCGGTTCCGGCCCGCAAGCGGTGGTCGCACGCGCGGCGGTAACCGACGCACCGGACGGCACCCGCTGGGTTGGGGTGTCGGCCGCCTGCACCATCGATGACCAGTCCCCGACCGGTCCGGCCGCCCTGCTCTACACGACGTTGCTGGCCTGGGGCGCCGGCCGAGGTGCGACCCGTGGCTACACCTGCGTGCCCGGCACCGCCACGCCCGGCTGGGCCGAGTCGCTGGGGTTGCGGCTGCACCATCGTCGTCGCTATCTGCGGACACCCGCTAGCCTCTAGCCATGCCCGATGGCACCCTGCGGCTTGCCACCTGGAACGTGAACTCCATTCGCACCCGCCTACCCCGCGTCCTGGACTGGCTGGAGCGCGCCGACGTCGATGTCTTGGCCATTCAAGAGACCAAGTGTTCGGACACCCAGTTTCCGGCCCTGCCGCTGTTCGAACTCGGCTACGAGGTCGCCCATGTTGGTTTCAATCAATGGAACGGCGTGGCCATCGCTTCACGCGTCGGCATCGACGACGTCCAGATCGGCTTCGATGGCCAGCCCGCCTGGAGCGGCAGGCCAGAGGTCGCCGCGGCCGCCGAAGCTCGCGCGGTGGGCGCAACCTGTGGCGGCGTTCGGGTGTGGAGCCTGTACGTGCCGAACGGCCGCACGCTGGAGGATCCGCACTACACGTACAAGTTGGATTGGCTTGCTGCGCTGCGGGATACGGCCCAATGTTGGCTGAAAAACGATCCCGGCGCGCCGATAGCGCTGGCCGGCGACTTCAACATCGCCCCCACCGATGAGGACGTCTGGAGCACCGAGTTCTTCACCGGGGCTACCCACGTCTCCGAGCCAGAACGCAAGGCGTTCAACGCCATTGTCGATGCACAGTTCACCGATCTGGTACGGCCCTTCACCCCTGGTCCGGGTGTCTACACCTACTGGGACTACACGCAGCTGCGGTTCCCCAAAAAGCAGGGAATGCGCATCGATTTCATCCTGGGCTCGCCGGCATTGGCCGGCCGCGTGGTCGACGCGCAGATCGTTCGGGACGAGCGCAAAGGCAAAGCCCCCAGCGACCACGCACCGGTTTTCGTCGACCTGCGCCCCGGCCCAGCCGCGTAGCCGCTGGACACTCCCTAACAATGTTCGTTGTCTGCGCGTTTGTAACGTGGCAGGCTTCTAATAGATGCATGCTGAAGACAGCGCTGTCGATGCTGTGCAGCGTGGGACGCAACGATAGATCGGTGAGAAGTCAGGGAGCAATTATGGGAGTCGTCGGCGGAGCAGTCCGCAACGTTGGTCAAACGGTGAATCGGGCCGCGACGGCGACCACGGCGGCCGCGGGTGCGGTGGGCGGCGCGGCGGTCAACGGCGTCGTCGGTGGCGTCAAGGGAGCCGCCGAAGGCATCCAGCGCGGGCTCAGCACCGGCAGCAAGTCGACACCGGCCGCCGCCTTGGCCATGGGCGCGCTGGGCGTCGCGGGCATCGTGGAATGGCCGATCCTGCTCGCCGTCGGCGGCAGCGCGCTGCTGTTGCGCCGGATGAGTCAGCAGCCCGAGGCCTCCGCACCCGCGGCAAAGGCGAAACTCGCGCCGGTACCCGACCAGGAGGAGCCGGCCAAGGCCGCCCCGCAAAAGGCGCCGGCCAAGACCGCGGCCAAGAAGTCAACCGGCCGTCGAGCGGGCGCCGCCGAACTGCGCAGCACCAATTGATGGCGGCGCTGAGCACCCATTGAGCATTGCTACATCCATAAAAGGGGCTTTGCCGCTGCGCGCGCTCGCCACGGGCATCCAGGCAACCAGCGCGATGGCCACCGCGTCGGTGATGACCACCGCAGCCGTCGCCGCAACCCTGGGCAGGACGACCGGTTCGGTAACCAGGGCGTGTTTGGAGTTCGGTGCCGCGCCGCTACGCGAGGGCGCCAAGGCGCTCTCCGGTGAGCTGTCCCCCGAGACACTCACCCGGCACTGCTGGCGCGGTGCGGGCCGCGCCTGGATCGAGGTTCGCGGCCTCAATGACACACCCGACGATGAACTCGCACGCATGGTGCGCGAGGCCATGCGCACCCACCCGGGCATCGCGTCAGTTCGGATCAACTATCCGCTATCGCGGGTTGTCGTGGACATCGATGCGGCTACCTCGTTGCCGCAGCTGTGCCGCCTAGTCGAAGACACCGAAAAGCGTTATCGCGCAACGCAAGAAACTTGCCGGGCAACGCCCGCGATCAGTCTGCCGGGCGACAGCGTGGTACTGGTGAACCGGGCCGTGACCGTCGCCACCAACGCCGCCGGGCTCGGGCTGGCACTCACCGGCCGGGCGCTGCGCTGGCCGCGGGTGCCGATCGCCTTGCTGGCCGGCGTGGTGGCGGTCGACTACCAGCCCCGGCTGCGCAGCCTGCTCGAGGACCGCATCGGCGGGCCGGCGACGGACACGGTCATGACATTGGCCGTAGCCGCGGCAGAAACGCTCACCCAGGCACCGGCATCGTTGTCGGTGGGGCTGGCGATGCAGACCCTCAAAGCCGCCGAAGCCCGGGCGGGGGCACTGGCCTGGCAGCACCATGAACCGGAGTTGGCCCAGTACGCGGAGCAACCGGCGACCAGCGCGCCCTACACCGCGCCCCGGCCGGCACCGCCGCGTGCCGCCGAACGAAATGCCGATCGCTTTGCGCACATTCAGACGATCAGCGCGGGGCTGGTCGGGCTGGCCACCCGCAACATGGACATGGCGGCGACCGCCGCGCTGGTGGCGACCCCGAAGGCCAGCCGAACCACCCCGGAGGCGTTTGCCGCTGCGCTTGGTCAGGGTCTGGCACAGCGGCACGGGGTCTTGCCCATGCGGCCGGATTGCCTGCGCCGCCTCGACGAGGTCGACGCGGTCGTCATCGACCCGCGAGTGCTGTGCACCGCCAAGCTACGGGTCGCCCGGATTCGCGGCGCGGATGAGGACCAACTGTCGGCGGCGTGGAACCGGGCCCAGTTGCTGCTGGAGCGCGGCGATCTGAGCCCGGGGTGGCATGCGGTCCCGGAAAATCCGGATAGCACCGGGGTTTTCGAAGCCGAAGCGCTCTTTTTACCCGCGCATGATCCGCTCGCCTCGGCCGTGGTCGCCGAGGCGCATCGCACCGGAGCGGATCTGGTGTCGGTCGATGACGACTCGCTGGGCGAGCTGCGGCCGGCATTCGACGACATCCGGCCGCTGCGACACGGATCCATCGATGACGCCCTGACCGACGCGGTGGTCGCACTCAGGCAGGCGGGGCGCACCGTTGCGCTGTTGTCGTCGCGGAGCCGGGCCATTTCGTTGGCCGACGTGGCACTTGGTGTACTGCCGCAGACCGCCGACGCCGTCCCACCCTGGTACGCCGATGTGCTGCTGCCCGATCTTGGTGGCGCCTGGCGGATCATGCATGCGATTCCGGCCGCCAAGGCGGCGCGCCGGCGGGGTATCGAAATATCCGGTGGTGCATCGGCTTTGGGCGCCCTGCTGATGGTGCCGGGCGTTCGCGGACTCGGCCCGGGACCGGTGACCACCGGCGCGGGCGCCGGACTGCTGTCGGGGTATCTGCTGGCGCGAAAGGTTGTCGGCGCGCGCCCGCCTCGACCCGCCGCGTTCCACGAATGGCATGCCATGTCCGTTGAGCAGGTCCAGAAACTGTTGCCGCCAACCGGCACCTCGCCTCAACCGGGCGCACCCCATTCGACGTTGGCGACCCGCGCCCTCAGCAGCGGCGCGCACGCGGCAAAGCGTGGTACACAACTCGGCGCCGAGCCCATGCAGGCGATCGGACAGTTCCTCGGCGCGGTCCGCGCAGAACTTTCCGACCCATTGACACCGATGCTGGCTCTGGGAGCAACGGCGAGCGCGGTATTGGGCTCACCCGTTGACGCGGTAATGGTCGGGTCAGTGCTGACCGGTAACTCGATACTGGCCGCAACGCAGCGACTCCGCGCCGAGAGCCGGCTCAACCGCCTACTGGCGCTGCAAATTCCGCCCGCGCGAAAGGTGGTCACCGGCCAGGACGGACAGCCTGGCTACGTCGACGTCGTCGCCGAACAACTGCGGCCCGGCGACGTTATCGAGGTCCGGACCCACGAGGTGGTTCCCGCCGACGCCCGGGTGATCGACGAAACCGATGTCGAAGTCGACGAGTCCGCGCTCACCGGCGAATCGCTGTCGGTGACCAAACAGGTCGAGCCCACACCCGGAGCCGATCTGGCGGACCGTAGCTGCATGCTCTATGCCGGCACCACCGTGGTAGCCGGGACCGCAGTTGCGGTGGTGACCGCGGTCGGGGCGGACACCCAGGAGCGGCGGGCCGCCGACCTGGTGTCCGGCGACCTGTCCAACGTCGGTCTGCAACACCAGCTCAGCCAGCTCACCAACCGGGCCTGGCCGGTCAGCATGACCGGCGGCGCCGTGGTCACCGGACTCGGTCTGCTGCGTCGCCAAGGCCTGCGCCAAGCGGTGGCCAGCGGCATTGCCGTCACCGTGGCCGCGGTGCCCGAAGGCATGCCGCTGGTGGCGACTTTGGCGCAACAAGCCTCGGCGCGCCGGCTCACCCACTTCGGCGCCCTGGTCCGCATCCCGCGATCGGTGGAGGCGCTCGGTCGCGTCGACATGGTTTGCTTCGACAAGACCGGAACGCTCAGCGAGAACCGGCTGCGCGTGGCGCAAGTACATCCCGGCCCCGGCTTTTCGGATCACGATGTGCTGCGCTGCGCGGTCCATGCCGCGCCGGCCACCAACGGTGGACCGCAGGTACACGCCACCGATGTCGCGATCGTGGCAGCGGCACCACCGGAATTGGCCGCCGAACTCGACCGGTCCGACGCTCACCTGCCATTCCGCTCCGGCAGGTCGTTTTCCGCCTCGCTGTCAGACACCGAACTGAGCATCAAAGGCGCCCCCGAGGTGGTGCTGGCCGCCTGCGGAGCCAACGGCCCGAGCATTGACCGCCAGGTCGCTGAACTGGCCGCCGACGGGCTGCGGGTAATCGCGGTGGCGCGGCGCGAGCTGAGCCCACAGCAGGCTCGGACCGTTCTCGACGACCCGGACGCCATCGCTGACTTCTGCCACGACAGCTTGTCCCTGGTGGGCTTTCTAGGGCTGTCCGACACGCCGCGCCCCACGGCAGCGGGTCTGCTCGCCGAGTTGAGCGGACACGGACTGGACGTGCGGCTGATCACCGGTGATCACCCCATCACCGCCGCGGCCATCGCCGAAGAGCTGGGCCTGCGGGTGAGCGCCAAACAGATCATCAGCGGCGCGCAGTGGGATGCCCTGTCGCGCAAGGACCAGGAGCGTGCGGTCGCCGAGCGCGTGATCTTTGCCCGGATGACACCCGAGAACAAGGTGCAGATCGTGCAGACGCTAGAGCGCGTCGGACGGGTGTGCGCGATGGTCGGCGACGGCTCCAACGACGCCGCCGCGATCAGGGCGGCCACCGTGGGCATCGGTGTCGTCGCGCATGGCAGTGACCCCGCCAGCGTGGCCGCCGACATGGTGTTGCTCGACGGTCGCATCGAATCACTGCTCCCATCGATCCTGGAAGGGCGTGAACTGTGGCAGCGGGTGCAGGCGGCCGTTTCAGTGTTGTTGGGCGGCAACGCCGGTGAAGTGGCATTCGCCATCATCGGCAGCGCCATCACGGGAACCTCGCCGTTGAACACCCGGCAACTGCTGCTGGTGAACATGCTCACCGATGCGCTGCCCGCCGCGGCGCTGGCGGTCAGCAAGCCGCGCGGCCAGACCGACCCCAACGCGCGCGGACCGGATCAGCAGGCGCTGTGGCGAGCGGTCGGCGTCCGCGGCACCACCACCGCTGCGGCCGCCACCGCCGCCTGGATGATGGCCGGGGTGACCGGATTGCCGCGTCGGGCATCCACGGTGGGATTGGTCGCCCTGGTGACAGCGCAGCTGGGTCAAACCCTGCTGGACTCACACGACTGGCTGGTGGTTCTCACCGCGCTGGGCTCACTGGCCGCGATGGGTACCCTGATCAGTATTCCTATCGTCAGCCAACTGCTCGGTTGTACCCCGCTCGACCCGGTCGGGTGGGCGCAGGCCCTGGGAGCCGCCGCTGCTGCGACCGCCGCGATGGCCGTTGTGGACCGTGTTCTGGATGGTCGTGCTCAGCAGCCGGATCCTCCAGCCCCTCCTGCACCCAACACGAGCACGTCACCGACACCCGAACCCGCGACGGCTCCCGCTGGACGATCTCCACGAGCCCGACGCGCCACAACAGCGCATAAATCTCCCGCAACGGCACAGTCAGCACCGCAGCAAACGACGAAACTAGCGGATCGGCCAGGGCGTCGGTCCTCGACATACTTCAGACGGTGACCGCACGACCCTGCTCGGCGGCAAACCCTTCGTTACTGAAAGGCAAATGATGGTGGAAAAGCAGGCGCGCAGAGCGGTTTCACAGCGCGATGCCGTGAAGAAAATCAGGGAAGGCGAGACTTTCGTGATGAATCTGCCATTCGTCGGCCAGGTTGAGGTCCCCCGGCCTGAGCAGCTGGCCTACTACGGCGGTCTGGCCGCACTGGCCGCACTCGAACTGATCGAATGGCCGGTAGCGGTGGTCATCGCCGCCGGTCACGTCATGGCGAGCAATCACCACAACCGGCTCCTCGAGGAGCTCGGCGAGGCGATGGAGGAGGCCTAGCCAGTTCACGGCCAGTTCACGGCCAGTCCACGGTGGCGGCGTCGAACTGCAACACGACTCGTGTGCCCTGCGGGGTACGGACGGTTTCGACCTGGTTCGCGAGCCCGCTCATCAGCGTGAGACCGCGCCCGCGCCGCTGGCTGCGCAGGCTGGCCGACGAGTCTCCGGTCCACCGGCCCTGGTCACTGACGGTGACCGCAATCGCATCCTGATCCAGGAATGCCTCGACGGACACCGTCTTGCCGGCGTCACAGCCGCTGCCGTGCTCGATCGCATTGGTGACCGCCTCGCCCGTCGCGAGCAGGATGGCACCCTTGCGCACGGGGTCGACCCCGATCGCGGTCAGCCACTGCGCCATCCGCCGGCGCGCCACCGGGATCTCGGCCGGGACGGCGGTCAACACGGTGGCGAAGCTGCGCGGACCGGCATGGCTGGGACGCAGCGCCAGCACCACGACATCATCGCGGTAGCCCTCGGCCGGGCACATCCGGTGCAGGAGTTCGGCGCACACCGCCGCCACCGGCATGGCGGAGCAGTCCGCCGCCGCATCCGCCAGCCGGGCAAAGCCGTCGTCGAGAGTCTCCCCCGCCCGCTCCATCAACCCGTCGGTATAGAAGATGATCAAACTTCCCGCGGGCAGGTCCGCACGCGCGGTGACGTCGGCCGAGTCGGTCCCACGGGTGGCCACCGGCGGACGCCGTCCCGACTTGAGGAAGACCGGGCTGGCATCTGGGGAGACCACCAACGGATACGGATGTCCCGCGCAGATGTAGCTCATGGCGCCGGCACCCGCCGGTGTGGTGTCGATCAGGGCGTAGGCGACCGTGGCGCAGCTGGCGCCGGGAACGGTTGCCGCATATTTGTCCAGCGCTCCCAGAACATCGGCGGGTTCGGCGGTGTTCAGCGCGGAGGCGGCCACGGCGGCACGAAGTCTGCTCATCACGATGGCCGCCGCCAGGCCGTGACCGACGACGTCACCAACGGATATCGCGATCCTGCCCGGATGCTGCAGCGGCGTCACCGAATACCAGTCACCGCCCACGCGCATCGCTTCGCCGGCCGGTTGGTACACCGCCGATACCACCGCGCTGGTCGATCCCCGGTCCAGGTCCAGGAGGTGCTCCTGGAAGTCGACGGCAATGCGATGTTCGCGGGTCATGACGCGCACCCGATCCAGTGCGATCTGGGTAATCTCGGCGGTCCGGGTGAACATCTCGAGTTCGGACGCGTCGAATTGGCGTGGCGTGGGCCACAGCAGGGTCAGCACCCCGATGACACGTCCGTCGGCGTTGCGCAACGGTTGGGCGACACAGGCCCGAACAATTTCGGCGGTGTCCTGCACCGCGTGCTGATAGCGCGGGGGCAGGTCCAGCGTGTCGGTGATCAGCATCGGCTCGCCGCGGTGAATGACGTCGGTTCCCACCAGCGGGCTGTCCAGCCTGGCCACGTGGTAGCGATCGCGCAATTCCGCGGGGATTGCGCCGGCATATTCGAACCGGACATAGTCCCCGTCGACAACTCCGATTGCCGCCGCGGCCGCGTCACCCGACGCCAGGCGGTAGTGCAGGACGGCCGCGAGGATTCCGGCCACCGAGTCGGTGGCCTGTAGGGCGGCGTCGAGCTGCATGAGCCTGGCGGCGAGTCCCTGACGGGTGCGCTCGCGGGCAACGGCGGCCAGCCGCGAGGTCACCCGCTCCACCAGCTCCTGGGAACGGAAGGGCTTCAACAGATAATCGTCGGCGCCACCGGCGAAGCCGTCGCTGACGGCCTCCG
Source organism: Mycobacterium marinum (assembly GCF_003391395.1). Lineage (NCBI taxonomy): Bacteria > Bacillati > Actinomycetota > Actinomycetes > Mycobacteriales > Mycobacteriaceae > Mycobacterium > Mycobacterium marinum. The sequence goes on along the minus strand of NZ_CP024190.1, from coordinate 826,131 downwards.
CTCCGGCCCTGGCCGACAGCATCAGGACTGGCGTGGCCGCCAGCACCGGATCCGCGCGGATGGCGGCGATGAACTCGAAACCGTCCAGACCGGGCATCATCACATCGGTCACCACCAGGTCGGGGTGCAGGCTGCGGGTTGCGTTGAGCGCGGACTCACCATCGGCGACCAGAACGGTCTCCCAATGCGGCGATAGCACTCGATGCAGATGGGCCCGCATGTCCGCGTTGTCGTCGGCGATCAGCACCAGCTGGCGGGGCTGTTCCGGTGCCGCCTGTACCTGCGCGGGCGATGAGACCAACCACTGGCTGGCCTCCTCCACGTACGGGTTGGTCTCATCGAGCAAGGCGGCCGGCGACTGATCGGCGGCCGCGCCGGTCGGCGACCGCGGCAGCCGGATGGTGACCGCGGTGCCGCGCCCCGGTTCGCTGTCGATGTGCACGGTTCCGCGTTGCAGCTCAACCAGACCGCGTACCAGGGACAGCCCGATCCCGCTGCCCTCGGCACTGCGGCCGCCGGCATTCTCGGCGCGATAGAACCGCTCGAACAGACGCTGCAGGTCGGCTGGCGCAATCCCGGTTCCGGTGTCACGCACCACGAGTCGGCAGTGCGCGGCCTCGCTGCGCACCTCGACGACGATCGATCCTTTCATTGTGTATTTGACCGCGTTGGACAGCAGATTGAGCACGATGGTTTCCCACATGCCGGGATCGACATCGGCCAGCGCTGGAGCGCAGTCCAGCGCAAGGTCGAGCCCGGCGCGGGCGCAGAGTTCGGTGAACGACGACGCGATATGCGACGTCAGCGTGCCCACGTCGGTGCACACCAGCCGCGCGGTTGCGCGACCGGCTTCGATCCGCGAGAACGCCAGCAGCGAGTCGACCATCCGTTGCAGACGCCGCGCATTGCGCCGTGCGGTATCGAGCCGATCGGCCAAGACGGTGTCGCCGCCGGCGTCGGCGAGCGCATCCTCGACCGGACCGAGCAACAGGGTTAGCGGAGTGCGGAACTCGTGGCTGACGTTGGTCAAAAACGCGGTCTTGGCGCGATCGAGCTCCGCTAGCGCATCGGCTCGCTGCCGTTGCCGTTCGTAGGAGACCACCGATGCCAGCGCCGCCGACAGCTGATCGACGAGCAGCTGGCAGAAACCGCGATACAGCGCATCCAATGGGCGCCGCGGGCTGATGCCGATCACCACCGCCCCGGGGGTCGAGCCCTCACTCAACGGCAACACCAGCGCCTGGGTCGGGCAGTCGTCGGTGAAAACCTCGCAGATGCCGGGAATCACCCGGGCAAGCTCACCGACCACATGCGCCGACTCCCGTGACCGCGAAGCCATGTCCCAGTCCGTCAGCTCGGCCAGCAGCTGGGGCAAGACGGGCAACACCGACGGCGTGGCTCCCCGAAGCGTGATCCGATGCTGGCCGGCGCCGGCATCGGCACCGTCGGCGGCCACATACACCGCGATGAACGGAAGGTCCGCGGGCTGCGCGGCACACGCGGTGACGGACGCACCGATCGCGTCATCGATGGTGTGGGTCTCCAGCACGGCCGACGCCACCGCATTGAGCAGATGCAGACGCCGATCGCTCAACACCCGTTGCGTCGTTTCGATGACCGCACAGAAGATGGCCGGGACGGCCCCGCCACTGATGATCGGGCTGTAGGTGAAGGTGAAGTAGCGCTCTTGCGGAACGCCTGCCGTCATCAACAGCAGCATCAGATCGGTCGACCAGGTGGCCTTGCCGGTCGCAACGACGCCGGCGAGCATCGGCCCGATCGCCGTCCAAATCTCGGGCCACACCACCTTTCCGGCACTGCCCAGCGCCGCCGGGTGCTTGTCGCCCAAGATCTGGGCATAGGCGTCGTTGTACATCAGGAACAGGTCGGTCGGGCTCAGCCACAACACGATGGGAAACCGCGAAGTCAGGGTCATCGCCACCGCCGCACGCACTTCGGGTGCCCAGTCCCTGGGCGGGCCCAACCGATGGTGTGCCCAGTCGAACTCGGCGAAGCGGCGCCCCATCTCGCCGCCCAGGGCGACCGGGGCCTGCAGGTCCTCGGGCAACGGTTGCCTGTTGGGCGTCCCCGGGGCCGCAGCGTTGGCGCTCATCGTGGCCGCTCGACATCCTCGGGGTCCTGCTCACCGGGTTTGCCGGGCCGCAATGCCCCGGCCAGCGTCGGGTAAATCTCGAAGATGCGATCCAGCTCGGTAACTTGGATCGGCGCAAGCACCTGCCCGTGGTCGGCCACCAGCCGCACCGATGTGCCCGCCGCCTTCCCCTGTTCATGACACTCCAGCACCGCGTTCAATCCCGCGCTGCCGAAGAAGGTCACCGGCCGCAGATCGATGACGACCAGGCGCGCAGGGTGGGTCGCCGCCAATTGCATGGCAGCCGCCAGATGGACGACGAACTGCTCGACGGTGCTCGAATCGACATCGCCCTCGGCCCGCAGCACGACGGTGCCTTGGCGAACCTCATGCTCGACCGCCAGCAGGTCCATGGCCTTCACCGCCCGCGAATGTGTCAAACGTTAGGCGGCTGAGACGGGGAGCCCGATCCACCGTCTGCACCGTCCAGGATTAGCTAGAGCCTAACCCGATCCCCACCGCGCGGGCCGCAACCCGCGACGATCAGCTCGCGGACTCGGCGGGAATACGCTCGTGCACTGTTAAGAGCAAGTGGTCGAACTGGCTTTGGACCAACGCCGACACCGGCGGCAAGGACGCGACTTCGGCGACCACTTGTTTGGCCAGCGCACGAAGCTTGGTGTTTGTCTCCTGCGACCGCCACTGCAGCACCCGGAAGGCCTGCTCGGCGCTGACCCGGTAGACGGCCATCAGCACACCTTTGGCTTGCTCGATCGCGGCGCGGTTCTCGAACAGGTCGGGCAGCGCCTCGTCGAGCACCTCCTGACGCGTTTCGTCGAAGGTGTTGGTGAGGTCGATGTAATAGCCGGATGTTCCCTGGACCACGCCGGATTCGTTCACCATGCGGTCAGCCACCACGATTGCGTCGTGCACCACGCCCGCCGTGTCGACAAAGCGATGGCGACTGGAAAACGACTCCCCCGACCGCAACGCATAGTCGAGCAAGTCCTGGACGTGGGCACGGTCGTCGGGATGCTTATGCGACAACAACAGTTTCGTCGTCGGCACCACGGCGCCGGGCTCATATCCGTGCATCCTGGCCACCTCGTCGGACCACTCCCAGCGCTGGCCGATGAACCAGAAACGGAAACTGCCGATGCTCAGATGGCTATCGACCGCCCCCGATATCGGGGTGGCAAACGGCGGCGTACCGCGGTCAGGGTGTTCCTCGCCGATGTGGGCGGTCTGCTGCACGTCTGAAATCATCGCACCCGACCCGCCTGGCAGCCACCACGATCCAAGACGCACCTGCACACCGGCGCCGCACTGCGCTAGCGTGGAGGCCGACCCAATTAACGCACGCGGGAGCGCACACCAACTGCGCTGAGAGGACGGCAGGAGGCCGTCGACCGTAGGAACCTGACCGGGTAATGCCGGCGTAGGGAGATGACAGGGAGATGACAATGACCGTTACTGTTGAGCCGTCCATCACGACTGGCCCCATCGCGGGCAGCAGCAAGGCCTATCGCGAGGTGGCCGGCCCCGACGGGGTTACGCTGCGCGTCCCGTTGCGGCGGGTGCACCTGTCCACCGGCGCCGACTTCGACTTGTACGACACCTCCGGGCCGTACACGGACCCGAATGCCGTGATCGACCTTGCCGTCGGCCTGCCGGCCCGGCCGGGGCTGGTCCGCGACCGCGGCACCCAATTGCAGCGCGCCCGCGCCGGCGAAATCACCGCCGAGATGGCCTTCATCGCCGCCCGTGAGGGCATGTCCGCCGAGCTGGTGCGCGACGAGGTGGCCCTCGGCCGTGCGGTGATCCCGGCCAACCACAACCACCCCGAGAGTGAGCCGATGGTGATCGGCAAGGCCTTCGCGGTGAAGGTCAACGCGAACATCGGCAACTCCGCGGTGACGTCCTCGATCGCCGAGGAGGTCGACAAGATGGTGTGGGCCACCCGCTGGGGGGCCGACACCATCATGGACCTGTCCACCGGCAAGAACATTCACGAGACGCGGGAATGGATCCTGCGCAACTCGCCGGTACCGGTTGGCACGGTGCCCATCTATCAGGCGCTGGAGAAGGTCAAGGGCGACCCGACCGAGTTGACCTGGGAGCTCTACCGCGACACCGTGATCGAGCAGTGCGAGCAGGGTGTGGACTACATGACCGTGCACGCCGGGGTGCTGCTGCGCTACGTGCCGCTGACCGCCAAGCGGGTCACCGGAATTGTTTCGCGCGGCGGGTCGATCATGGCGGCGTGGTGCCTGGCGCACCACCGGGAATCGTTCCTGTACACCAACTTCGAGGAACTCTGCGACATTCTCGCGCGCTACGACGTGACCTTCTCGCTTGGTGACGGGCTGCGGCCGGGCTCCATCGCCGACGCCAACGACGCCGCGCAGTTCGCCGAGTTGCGCACCCTGGGCGAGCTGACCAAGATCGCCAAAGCCCATGGGGTGCAGGTGATGATCGAGGGCCCCGGGCACGTTCCGATGCACAAGATCGTCGAGAACGTGCGGCTGGAAGAAGAGCTGTGCGAGGAGGCTCCCTTCTACACGCTGGGCCCGCTGGCCACCGATATCGCCCCGGCATACGACCACATCACGTCGGCGATCGGCGCAGCGATCATCGCGCAGGCCGGCACCGCGATGCTCTGCTACGTCACTCCCAAGGAACACCTCGGACTGCCTGACCGCAAAGACGTCAAGGACGGGGTCATCGCCTACAAGATCGCCGCGCACGCCGGCGACCTGGCCAAGGGCCACCCGCATGCGCAGGAGCGCGACAACGCCTTGTCACAGGCGCGTTTCGAGTTCCGGTGGAACGATCAGTTCGCACTGTCGCTGGATCCCGACACCGCGCGCGAGTACCACGACGAGACACTGCCGGCCGAGCCCGCCAAGACCGCCCACTTCTGCTCGATGTGCGGGCCGAAGTTCTGCTCCATGCGCATCACCCAGGATGTCCGCGACTACGCGGCCAAGCACGGGCTGGACAGTGAGGAAGCCATTGAGGCGGCCCTGGAAGCGGGGATGGCGGAGAAGTCAGCCGAGTTCGCCGACCACGGCAACCGGGTGTACCTGCCGATCACCCAGTGAGTTGGTTGCCGTTGGCGCCGCCCGGGGCGACGCCGTTGCGTGCGCTGACCATCGCCGGCTCTGATTCCGGTGGCGGTGCCGGCATCCAGGCTGACATGCGGACCATGGCACTGCTTGGCGTCCACGCCTGCGTTGCGGTGACCGCGGTGACCGTGCAGAACACGCTGGGCGTCAAAGGTTTTCACGAAACACCCGATGACTTGGTGGCCGGCCAGATCACCGCGGTGGTCGAGGATATCGGCATCCAGGCAGCCAAGACGGGGATGCTGGCCTCGCCCCGCATCATCGATGCGGTCGCGGCCACCTGGCGTCAGCTCGAAGTGGCGGTTCCGCTCGTCGTGGACCCGGTCTGCGCATCCATGCACGGCGACGCGCTGTTGGCCGCGTCCGGGCTGGAATCGCTTCGGGAGCAACTGTTTCCGCTGGCCACCTTGGTGACACCGAACCTCGATGAGGTGCGCCTGCTGGTCGGCATCGACGTGATCGACACCCGGTCGCAGCACGCGGCCGCGCGGGCCTTGCACGGGCTGGGCCCGCAGTGGGTACTGGTCAAGGGCGGACACCTGCGATCCTCGACGCGCAGTTGCGACCTGCTCTATGACGGCACCGACTTCTTCGAGTTCGACGCGCCGCGAGTGGCCACCGGCAACGACCACGGCGGTGGCGACACCCTGGCGGCCGCGACCGCGTGCGCACTGGCACACGGGTTCACCGTGCCCGACGCGGTCAGCTTTGCAAAAAAGTGGGTGACCGAGTGCATTCGCGCCGCCTATCCGCTGGGCCGCGGCCATGGCCCGGTCTCACCCCTGTTCAGGCTGTCATGAACCTCGATCAGATCGCCGGTATCGCACACGAACCCGTGACCGGCCCCGGCCAGCCACCAAACGGCATAGTCGTACTCACCCACGGCGCCGGAGGAGACCGGGATTCACTACTGCTGCAACAGGTTTGCGATGCATGGGCACAACGCGGCTGGCTTGCGGTCAGATACAACCTGCCCTACCGGCGCCGGCGCCCCAAGGGGCCGCCATCGGGGTCAGCGGCCACCGACCGGGCCGGCATCGTCGAAGCGATCGAGTTGTGCCGCGGCCTGGCCGAGGGCCCGTTGATCGCCGGCGGGCACTCCTATGGCGGTCGGCAGACATCCATGGTGGTGGCCGCCGGACAGGCCCCGGTGGATGTGCTGACGCTGTTCTCCTACCCCGTCCATCCGCCCGGCAAGCCGGAGCGGGCCCGCACCGAACACCTGCCGGACATCACCGTGCCCACCGTCTTCACCCACGGCACGTCGGATCCGTTCGGCACGCCCGCCGAGGTCCGCGCCGCCGCGGCACTGATCGCCGCACCTACCGAGGTCGTCGAGATCACCGGCGCGCGACATGACCTGGGTTCGAAGACCCTCGACGTCGCCGCCCTGGCGGTGGCGGCGGCGCTGCGTCTGCTTGGGCCGGCGTAGGGCCAAACAAGGTGAGCTCCATCAGCTCCCGCACACATGCTTGCACGTAGGCGGACTGTCCCGCCGAGTCTTGCGGGTCAACCATCCGGCCCAAGTCGACCACCAACGCCATGGCGGCATGCACCAGGAAGCGCGCCCGCGTCGCCGACAGCGACGGGCGCACCGAAGTCAGCAGCCGCACCCACGAATCGATGGTCGACAGCTGAATATTGTGCAGCAGCATCTGGTCGGCAGGTGTCAGATTGGCCCGCTCGGTGTAGTAGACGGCCGCCAGTTCCGGGTTGGCGAACGATGTCGCCACATAGGCGTCGATCAGCAGCGTCAAAGCCTGGCGCGGTTCGGTGAGCGCGCCCACGATCGGCGAGAGCTGGCCGGACACCCGATCGGCCGCCCGGCGCAGTCCGGTCGCCAAGATCTCGCACTTTCCGGAGAAGTACCGATAGATCCCCGATACCGGCACCCCCGCCGCCGACGCGATCTGCGCCATGCTGGTCTGGGCGTAGCCACGGTCTTTGAACAAGACCATCGAGGCGTGCAGCAACGTTTCATAGACGCTGGCATCCTCGGCGAAGATCCGCCAACTGGCTTTGCGCACCGCGACGTCTCCTGGCTCCGGAAGCTCGGCGCAGACAATCGCCGACGCCGCCTCGCCCAGCAATGCCCGGATCTCGTCGGCCGCCAGCCGCGCCGGATGATCGACAATGCTGCCGATCACGCTCAGCACGCCCGCCGACAGCATCCACCGCTGGGCGGGCCGCAATGACGGACGAATCACCGTGAGCGGCTTTTGGATTCTGCGGTTGACCACCTTGAGCACATCGGCCACCGCGGCCTGATCCTCGGCCCGCAGATACCGGGACTGCCAGCGGTACAAGCCTCCGGACATGCGGTTGTCCAGCGTCACCTCGATCAGCGACGCGATCAACCGGTCCAGCAGCTGCGCCGGATCGTCGGAGTCATCCAGTTGCGTGCAGTCGACCAGTTGTTGACTCAGCGCCAGCACGGCACCGCGGAACAGCTCGTACTTGCCGGCGTAGTGCCGGTACAGCGCCGGCGCCGAGACGCCGACCTTGGCCGCGATGGTCTCCATGCTCACCGCGTGATAGCCCTGCGCGCTGAACGACTCAGCTGCCGCACGGGCGATCTGCGCCTTGCGGTCCTTGGGCCGCCGGCGAATACCGTCTGCGGCCGCGCCGGGCGAGACGCTGGCAGCGGACATCACCTCACCATAACCCGAATCCGTCCCGGCCAAACCCTCCAACGACCTATCACGGTTGCGGAATCTCCATTAACATAATTCCCCACCGGGGGCCGCAGGCGGTTTCCCGAACCTATCGCCGGAGGGACCAAGCGTGTTGGAGAACGTACGCCGAGTGCTGGCCTACCAGCTCTCCATCGGCCAACTTCTCGGCATTGCACTGGCCTTCGGCACGCCATATCTGCTGGTGGGTGTCATATGGTCAACGACACACGCCGAGCATTTACACCAGATGCACGGAATGGATCTGGTGGTGTCGTTCTTGGGGTCGATCGTGTCGTGGCCGGTTCTGCTGTTCTCGAATGTGTGCATGACATGACCCAACGGCAGGATCAGACATTCACATAGAGAGCCGTGGAGAAGCTGTGAGTCATCGCCAGTTGTACCTGGGAATCGCCGGCGTTGTAGTGGGGATCATCGGTCTGTCCGCGCTATGGCTGCCGGTCTATCTCGATCACTACGACCTGTATGGCATGAAGGTCAGCTGCGGCCGGGGCTTCACCTCAGACCTCACCCAGGCGACCCAAGGTGGCGGTGGCGCCCTGGTGGATCAGTGCGACAGTGCGTTGTTGTTCCGCCGCGCCTGGGCGATTCCGGCCGTTGCCATTGGATGGCTGCTGGTCACGGCGTTCCTGGTGAGCTGGGTGCACCACGGTCAGCGCGAAGAACAGCTCAGGTGAGCGAGTTGGCGGTGCTGGGGGCTGCCAGCGCCCGGCGGACATCGTCGGAGACCGACGTGAACACCGCCATCAGTTCGCAAATCCCGCCATCGACGCCGCAGTCGACGACCTTGGCGAATACCTGCGCGCCGGCCACATCGAGCACCAGGTCGCAAAACGGCGCGACCTGCAGGCCGGTGCGCACCCGAACCGCGCCGTCGCCGCTGCCGACCACTTCCGCCGGATGCGCGGCGCCGATGATCTTGTTCTCGATGACCGCGATGCCGATCGGCTTGGGCGCCACAAGCGGAGTCACCTTCCGGTCGATGCTGGGAAGCCGAAGGTTGTACCTGCCCGCCAGCCCGGTGATGTCGTGCACGGTGATGGGTTCGGTGAGCCCCTTGACCCGCACTTGAGTTGAGCCCGAAGTGTCGGCGATCGCGCAGATCTCGTGATAGGTCGACTCGGAAACCAGCACCTGCCCGCCGACGGTATTCGACTCGATCCGGGCCACCAGATTGACGTTCTTGCCGATCGCCGTGTACTTCTGCCGGCGCGGTGAGCCAATGGTACCGACCACGGCCTCGCCGGTATGAACACCGATCCCGATCCCCAGCTCGGGAAGCCCTTGTTCGCGGTGGCTGACGTTGAGCTCGCCCATCGCCAGCTGTAGCTCCAGAGCGGCCGCGACCGCATGCTCCGCCGCTTCGCCGTCCGTGTTGGGCACACCGAAGAAGACGAGCAGACCATCGCCGAGGATTTCGTTGATCGTCCCGTTCCAGCGGATGACAACATCGGTCGCGCGTTCCAGGTATGCGTTGAGCACCTGCAGCGCTCGTTCGGGCGAGAGTATCTCCGACAGTCGGGTGAAACCTCGGATGTCGGCCATCAGCATCGTCAACGTGCGCCGTTCGCTGTTCTGGTGTCCTTCCGGGCACGCCAACAGGTGGGTCTTCACCTCCTCGCTCACATAGCGGCCGAAGATGTTTTCCACCCGGCGATTTTGGTCGGCGAGTTCCACGGCGCGCTGGCGTGCCGCCGCACCGGCCTGCAGTTCCCGCACAATCGTGACCGCCTTGGAGATCGTGACCCGCAGATCTTCGAGATCCAGCGGTGTCAGCTGAAAGTCGAAGGCGCCGCGCATCATTGCCGCTCGAATGTTTGCCAGGTCATTGCAGGCGGTGAGCACGATGGTCTTCAGCGGGCGCCCGAGTTTGGCGACCTCCGTCAGCAGGTCGAGTCCGTTCATCTGCGGCATGTTGAGATTGGTGACCAGGACCTCGATGTCGGGGCTGTCCCCGACCATCTTGAGCGCCTGAACCGGGTCGTTGGAGAAGCTCAAGTCATATTCGTCGCAGCGCAGCTCAGTGCGAAAGCGGGCCCCGAACAGCGTCTCCACACCATCGGCATCATCGACCACGAGAAGTCGCACCGGCGGCTGGGGACCCGGTATCGCGGATCGCTCGTCCAGGGGCGCACAGCAGATCGGCGATGCGGCCACCTGCTGCGCCGCGAGGCCTCCAAAACCGTTCACGTGCATCACACGCCCCCTACGGCGACTGGGTTCTCCGCGTGGTCGCAGCAACCCTGATTTGGTTGTTGCGCAGAATACGTTCAACCTAGCTCAAATTCCACTCGAAATATTGCTTTTTTATTCCCAGTGCGATGAATTCTAATTCCAGCTACGGTGAATTATTACTTGGCCGAAACGCGGCGTATACGCACTGGTCACCGGCCGATCTGGACTTCGGAAATTCACCAGAAAAAGAATTATGAAAATGATTTAAAGGGGTTTACTTGCGCGCCGCAAATCGTAGACTACCGGCCACCCAGTCCGATTCACGATAGACACGAGGTGAATGGAGACAATGGTGAATTTGTTTAGCCTAGGCACCGATCTCGCAGCGTCAAAAAGAGAAGTAAAAATGGCAACTACACCAACACCAATGACCATCAAGACCGCAGCTAGGGTGACGCCCCGTCACCGCACGAGCGCGGGCGGAACACCGGCGCGAGTGCACCTTTCGGCACCAGCGGAACGCAGCGCGCTCACCAGCCGCCGCCAACCTTCGGCCACAGCCGTGCTGCTGGTGGCATCGTTCGGGGCATTCCTGGCGTTTCTCGACTCCACCATCGTCAACATCGCCTTCCCCGACATCCAGAGATCGTTCCCGTCCTACGACATCAGCAGCCTGTCCTGGATCCTCAACGGCTACAACATCGTCTTCGCGGCCTTCCTGGTCGCGGCGGGTCGGCTGGCCGACGTGCTGGGCCGCAAACGAATGTTCGTGTTCGGAGTGGTGCTCTTCACGATCGCATCCGGGCTATGCGCAGTCGCCGGTGACGTCGAACAGTTGGTGGGCTTCCGGGTGCTGCAGGGCATCGGCGCGGCGGTGCTGGTACCGGCCTCGCTGGCCCTGGTCGTCGAGGGATTCGATGCCTCGCACCGTGCGCATGCGGTTGGGCTGTGGGGCGCGGCGGCCGCCGTCGCGTCCGGCTTGGGCCCGCCGGTCGGCGGGATGCTGGTCGAGGCATCCAGCTGGCGATTGGTGTTTCTGGTCAACATCCCGCTCGGCATTGTCGCGGTGTTGGTGGCCGGTCGTGTGCTCACCGAAAGTCGCGCGTCGGGACGGCGGCGGGTACCCGACTTGCGGGGTGCGATGCTGCTCGGTGTCGCCCTGGGCCTGATGACCCTCGGATTGGTCAAGGGCCCCGAGTGGGGCTGGATCAGCACCCCAACCATCGGGTCGTTTGTCGCCAGCTCCGTCGCCCTGGTCGCATTCGTCGCGAGTTCGCGGTCTCATCCCACCCCGCTGATCGACCCGGCATTCCTGCGAGTCCGCTCGTTTGTGGCAGGCAACCTACTGACCCTGGTCGCGGCGGCCGGCTTCTACTGCTATGTCCTGACCCACGTGCTCTACCTCAACTATGTATGGCACTACTCGCTGCTCAAGGCGGGTTTCGCGATCGCACCGGCAGCGCTGATCGCCGCGGTGGTCGCGGCCGTGCTGGGGCGCATCGCCGACCAGCGCGGGCACCGGCTGGTCGTCATGGCCGGCGCGATCATCTGGGCCGGCAGCCTGGTGTGGTACCTGCAACGGGTCGGGACCGAACCCGACTTTCTGCGGGAATGGCTGCCGGGCCAGCTGTTGCAGGGGATCGGAGTCGGCGCGACCCTGCCGGTGCTGGGCAGTGCCGCGTTGGCAGGTCTGACCAAGGGAGGCAGCTACGCCACGGCGTCGGCTGTGGTCAGCACCACCCGCCAGCTCGGTGCCGTGATAGGCGTGGCGCTGCTGGTCATCCTGATCGGCAAACCGGCTCCTGGCACCGGCGTCGACGCGCTGCGACACGGTTGGGTGCTGGCGGCGGTGTGCTTCGCCGCGGTGGCGGTCTTGGCCGGCTTTCTGGGCCGCACCCAACAGGGCGCCGACATCGCCGGTGCGCCCGAGTCCGACGTCGCCCGTACGCCGGCCCGGCCGCTGCCGGTTACCCCACGGCCCGCCGCCGCGCCAGCGCGGCTGCCTCAGACCACGGCCGACGGCGACCTACTCAGGCAATTGCCGCTGTTTGCCGGACTGCCCGCGGCCACCATGGCCGAACTCAGGCACCACACCGATGAGATTGAGCTGCAAGCGGGTTCGTACCTGTTTCACGAGGCCGACCCGTCCGATGCTCTTTACGTGGTGCGCAGTGGCCGCCTGCGGGTGGTGCAGCGCGACTTGGTGCTTCGCGAACTGGGCCGTGGCGAAGTCGTCGGCGAACTCGGGCTGCTCATCGATGCGCCGCGCTCGGCGTCGGTTCAGGCGATGCGTGACTCCGTGCTGATACGGCTGAGCAAGGCGCAGTTCAATCGGATTGCCGACCGGGGCGTATTGGCGGCACTGGTCGGCACGCTGGCCACTCGGCTGCACACCGCGCCACCACCCACCGTTGGCCGCCCGGCGTCGCCGGAAGCGGTCATCGCGGTAATCGGTCTCGGCGCCGCGGTGCCGGTACGACCTGTGGCCCTGGCGCTGCTCAATGCGCTCTCAGCGCGGGTCACCGCGGTCGATCCCGGTCGGGTCGACCGCGCCGGCCTGGAGCGCGCGGAAGCCTCCGCGGACAAGGTGGTGCTGCATGCCAGTGCCAATGACACCGGCTGGCGCGACTTCTGCTTGCGCGCAGCGGATCGAATCGTGCTGGTGTCGGAGGGGCCGGCGCCGCGGGGCACGCAGCTACCCGCGCGTGCTGTAGGCGCCGACCTGGTTTTGATCGGTGCCCCCGCCAGCCAGGAGGATCGCAGCCGGTGGGAAGGGCTGATCTCACCGCGCTCGGTCCACTCGGTCAGCTACCGCAGCCTCAAGGACGACGTGCGCCCGCTCGCCGCACGCATCACCGGCGGCTCGATCGGGCTGGTGCTCGGCGGCGGCGGCGCGCGGGCCTTCGCCCACCTGGGTGTTCTCGACGAACTGGAGGCGGCCGGAATCGTCGTCGACCGCTTCGCCGGCACCAGCATGGGGGCGGTGATCGCCGCGCTGGCCGCCAGTGGCCTCGACGCGGCCGGAGTGGACGCGCACGTATTCGAATACCTGGTGCGGCACAACCCACTCGGCGACTACACGCTGCCGAGCAAGGGGTTGGTTCGTGGCCGGCGCACGATGGCCCTGCTGCGCGAAGCCTATTCGGGACGGATGGTCGAGGAGCTGCCCAAGGAGTTCCGTTGCGTCAGTGTAGATTTGCTCGCCCGGCAGGCCGTCGTGCACCGGCGTGGGCCGGTCGCCGAGGTGGTCGGGTGTTCCCTGCGGGTGCCGGGACTCTACCCACCCCAGATCTACAACGGCCAACTACACGTGGACGGCGGAGTGCTCAACAACCTGCCGGTCACGGCGCTCACCCGCGCCGAAGGCCCGATGATCGCGGTGAGCGTGGGGTTTGGTGGAAACGCGTCCGGTGGCCAGCCCCGACGCAGCGGCCCGATACAGGTGCCCGGCATTGGCGACACCCTGATGCGCACGATGATGATGGGCAGCCGCACGGTGGCCGACGCCGCACAAGCGGAGGCTCTGGTCGTCATCCGGCCGGACACCCGCGCGGTTGGACTGCTGGAATTCCACCAGATCGACGCCGCCCGCGAGGCCGGGCGCGCCGCGGCCCGCGCGGCACTGCCACAGATCATTCCGTTGCTGCGATCGGGGCCGGCCGGTCAGACCACCGGCCGAGCCATTGACCACAGCGCCCGCGCGCTCCGCACCGATGCGCGGCGGCCAGCCTGATGTCGTCCCCGTTGATCGCGCGCCGAAGCCTTATCCCGGATACCGCGAGTAGCACGCCTCCATGTCGCCACTGACTCCAGCACGGAACGCGGCGATCCGGGTGAACCCGGCCGGCACGCTGATGCCGTCGGCATCACTGGCGACCATGCGGTTGGTAAGCAGCCCTGAAACCGCTTCGTCGAGGTCCCCGGCGGTGAGGACGAGTTGCTGCCCAGACGGCAACTCGATGGGCTCGGCCATCTCGCGGTGCACGACTCCGGTCAGGCATGCGGTCCGCAGCGCAGTCCACGGGCTCTGCATCGGCAGATCACGTTGATGCTGCACTGACAGCGCGTATCGCGACATCACGATGGACAATGCGGTGTCGTCGCCTTGCGGCAGGCTGTGCTGTTTGGAGTCGGCGACCTTGCCGATCGCGGCCAGGGCGGGCAGATCGACCGTAATGGTGTTGGTAGCCGGGCAATAGGACGCCGGTGGGCTGGGTTTCGCATCCGGACAACCGGCCTGCTGATAGGACAACGTCGGCGGATCCGTCGGCGAGAAGATCTTGCCCAGCAGCTCCATCAGCGTGGTCAAGGTGTCCTGATTGATCGGTACCTCACCGGTCTCCGGGTTCCCGCTGCTGTCCACCCGCAAGCCGGTCGGCAGATCTCCGCGGCGTCGCACGATCTCCGACTCGTTGATCGCCGCACAGGCGGGGGTGCCGCTGAGAAAGCCCATCTGAAACGCGCTGACCCGGTCCAGCGCCGACCCATGCTCGTCGTCGTTTTGCTCATCGGTATCCATCACCGGGTCCCGCGTCGTGATGATCCCGGCGAGCACGTGGTCAAGCCCGTCCGCGGTGCTCAACCGGAACCGGGGCGACTTACCTTCGGCCACCCAGTACAGATAGACGCCCGCGAAGCAGTCCGCCTGCTGCTCACGGACGATGGTGGGGTCGCGCCTGGTGACCAGCTTGGCCATCACCTGCAGGGCATGCCCAAACTCATGCGCCAGCACGCCAGTCACCGAGATCTCACCGAAATACTCCTGCGCCACCGGCATGAAGACGCCGCGGTCCCAGGCAATCATGTTGCAGCGGGAGGTGAAGAAGGCGTTGACCAGCTCGTAGGTGTCGTTGTGGCAGACAATCGGGCTGTTGGGGTCGTTGGAGTCGTAGGACACCAGTTTGCTGACCGGCCTGAACGTGCCCTGCAGGGGCTCGTAGTTGGCTTTCCAGTAGTCCTGGATGTCGTTGACCGACAGTAGCGAGAGCTTATCGATCGGGCCGTTGTTGGTATTGATCACCGTGCCGGTCGGCGGGGGTCCATCCGGCCGAGGGCCGCTGGGCCCATTGGTCGCGGGTAGACCCCCGACCCGGAACGGATCGTTGAGGATCGACAGCGCACGTCCGTCGACGATCGTGGTACAGCCAGCCACCACCAACAGTGCTGTCAGGAAGGCGGTGGCCGCCCACAGCGACGCGATCAGCCCGCTGTGGCGCGACCGACGCACACCAAGCCATTTCCGCCCGCGATCATCCATTCGACCAACCCCGTCCCACACTGGTCTGCACGGCAGCAACAAAGGAAATTATCCTAGTTCGGTTGCCCTGCGGTTACCGTCGGAATGCGCCGACGAGCAATATCGGCCATCATCACGACACTCGCGCGCGGTGGCGCTTGTCGTGCGGGGTGACGCCGTTGACACCCCTGATGGACTCCGCATACGCTCCCACCGCGAACGCCACTCCCGAGCCCATGACCTCCAATGCCTGTCTGTTGATGTTGTCGACGGTGTCGCCGACGCTCAGATACTGGGGATCGAACGCGACACCGGCCTGTCCACCCCAAAGCCTGGCCTGCACAGTAGTTTTCGTCTGCGAGGCACCGGTGGTCATGCCCCCGATCGGCACCCCCGCCACCAGAAACGGGTGGTAGTCGGACCTGATACTCAACGGCATGTCCGCTGGGCGCTTTCCCGCCAGGTTCAAATACCCGGCCAACGTCCGCTCAATGGCCGCTGAGCCTTCCGGCACATCCGCCGATCTCACGCCGGTCCCGGGCAGACCGGACTGATCACCGTCATCGGTGAAATAGCCGGCGTTGGGGGATCCAAGCATGTCGAAGTTCAAATACAACGCGATGCTGTTGAGCCCTTCGCTATCCATTCCGAAGACGTAGTCCATGGCGCCATTGATCCCGTCCCCCCAGAAAGCGAACCGCACCGCATTGGTCACCGGCGGCAGCGGACCCAACTGCAACGCCGTTTCCAGCACAGCGGCCACCCCGGAACCCGCGGAGTTGATCCCCGGACTTCCAGGCGGGCTGTCCAGGCGCGCGCCGACCATGACCACCTCATCCGGCGTGCCGGTTTTGGTTTGTGCCAGCACATTCCGGGACTTGATCTGGATGTTCTCGGTATCGAGCACCAGCCGGATCGGCGCGTTGGTGTGGGCCAGGGCGGCGGCGCCGCTGGCGCCGACCACCGCGACCGGCACCTTGAGTTGGTTGTAGTAACCGGGACCGAACAGGTTGGCCGAGCTTCCCCGATCCTGTGCCGCACTGATCACGATCAGCCCCGCAGCGCCCTTGGCCACCGCACTGTTGTGCTTATCGACCACCGAACACCCCGTATCGTCGACCACGGCGATCGCATTGTCGGGCAGCGCTGGCGGGTAGTCGGCTACGGCGCAACCGTCTGACCGGCTGGGCCGGACCGGCGGTCCGGCCAGCCCGCCCGGTGGCGTCTGGACCAGCAGCGAGGCCTGGTCCACCGAATAGCTGCGGCCGGCGACCGTCAGTGTCGGTTTCCCCTCCGACACGGTGTACAACCGTTGGAATTCCGGGGTGGTTACCTCAAATCCTTTGGCCTTTAACGCTTTCACCACATAGTCGACGCTTTCGTCGTAACCCGGTGTCCCCGTTGCCCGATTTCCGCCGTTTGAGTCGGCGACTGTCTGCAGCGCCCGCAGGTGCGCAAACATGCCGTCGCCGGTGACCTTTGCCGCCAGGTCACGACTGAGGGCCGGCGCCGCGGTCGGGGGTAGTGATTTAGGCGCCGCGCATCCCGCCAACGCACAAGCCAGTGCCAGTGTCGCGCCGAAACGCAGCACCGTTGCCCGGATCATGGTTTGGCGAGCACGTGGCGGGTACGGTCCCCGATGACTGGAACGCCGTTTCGGCCGGTCAGGTCTTGCGCGTACAAGCCCACGGCGTAGGCCACACCGCCTCCCTGGATGCCCAGCGACGTGCGGTCGATGTGGTCGATGGTGTCGGATTTCTGGTGATAGTTGGGATCGAAGGGTTCGTCGGCGGTGCCGCCCCACAGCTTTGCCTGTTCCTCGGTCATTTTGACCTCAGCACCGGAAAACAGGCCACCCGACGGGATCCCCGCCAAGGTGAATCCGTCGTAGTCGGAACGACCGTCAAACGAGGTGTCCTGCGCGATCTTGCCGGACAACCTGAGATAGGAGACCAGAGTGCGCTCGATTCCCGCCGAGCCTTCGGGCACCACCGGCTGGCCGCGCTCATCAAGCGGTAGCGACTGATCACCGTCATAGGTGAAATATCCGGGATTGGGCGAGGCCAGCATGTCGAAGTTCAGATACAGCGCAATGTTCTTGAGCTCATCGAGGTCCAGCGACTGGACGTAGTTGCGCGATCCAATCAGGCCCAGCTCCTCGGCGCCCCAGAACGCAACGCGAACGGCGTTGTGCACGTGTGGCGAATTGCCCAGCTGTACCGCGGTTTCCAATACTGCAGCCACGCCCGAACCGTTGTCGTTGATGCCTGGCCCCTGCGGCACGCTGTCCAGATGCGCACCCGCCATCACGACATCGCTGGTAGACCCCGTCTTGGTCTGAGCAATGACGTTGCGGGCCTTGAAGCTCTGACTGCTCGCCGTGAGCTTGATCGTCGCGGGCCCGGACTTGCCGCGCAGCTGCAGCCCCACCGACTTGGTGACACTCACTACCGGGATCTTGACGTCGGTGTTCACCCCCAAGGTGCCGCCCATCATCTGCTCGTCGACATTGTCGGCGATGATCAGTGCAACGGCGCCGCGCTGCGCGGCGGCGTCTTCTTTCTGAGCGAACTGACACTCGCCGCGGTCCACCAGTACCACCGCGCCTTTGACCGGCAGGTTGTCGTAGTCGGAGGGAGTGCAACCGGGGCTGTCATCCGACGGCGCGAGCAGCAACGGCCCGGTTACCCCGTCCGGCGGGGTGCCGAGGCTGTACTCCAGCGCGTGCGCCTCCGCGGTCATCCCGCCGACGTCCACCGATCCCTTTTCGGAATGGAACACCCGGGCCGAAAACTCGGGCGTCTGCACGTCAAAACCACTGTTGCGCAGGATGTTGACGACATAGTCGACGCTGGCCTCATAGCCAGGCGTGCCCACCGCCCGCGTGCCGTTGTTCGCGTCGGCGATCTCCTGCAACTTGGTCAGGTGCCCCATCATGGCCTCGGTGGTCACCCGATTGCGTAACGCCTCGGCGAATTCGGCTGCGGCGGGGTTGCTGGTAGCAGGCTGCGGTTGGGTCTGCGTCTGCGTCGACCAGCGAACGCAACCCACCACAAGGAAAGCAACAACAGCCACGGCAACCATCGCCGGCACGGTCCGTGATTTTTTCACCATCGCGCCCAGATTAGACCGCATCGGATACGCTTCGCCGCTTGACCGGCCGCCGGACCGGGGCGTGAACCCTTCCCTATTGCGAAAGCCGCATCCGCATAAGCGGATACGGCTTTCGTGGCGTACCAAATCAAATCAGACGAACAGCGCGTTGAACGGCGCAACCGGAATGTTGCGCACCACGAACCAGACCAGCACCAGCGACAACGTCACTGGTGCCGCCCAGCGACTGCGTTGCCAACCGCCTATGCGCCGGCCAACCAAACGACCGTAAGTCCAAACCAGGTAGGCCCACACCAAGAGCGCTGTGGCCGCCAGACCAAGCGCGTTGAATCTGGCTGCGGCCAACAGATCGCCGTGCATCAGGCTGTACAGCATTCTCAGGCTGCCGCAGCCCGGGCAGTCAATTCCCAGTAGTGCCTTGGTGGGACACACCGGTAGTGGACCGTGCGGAGTGGTCGGATCCCCCACCCAGATGGCGGCGCACACCAATGTCGTGGACGCCGCCACCAACAGCGGCGCGCCCAGACTCAGCCGGACCGCCCCTTGGTGGGTCACCATGAACTCAACCCTGCTTAGAACATCCCCGCCGCGAGCATCGCAGCGTTCGACGTCCCCGCGTTCAGCGCGCCCACGGCCATCAGGATGCCGTAGATGACGAACACGATGATCCCGGCGATGGCCGACCACATGGTGAACTTCTTGGCAGAGTCAGCAGCCGCTTGGGCCTCCGCGTAACGCCCTTGCGCCCACAAGCCACTCACCTGCGTGGACTTGACGATCGCAACGATCCCGAGGGGAAGACAGCAGAACAACGTCACCAGAATGGACCAGACCAAATAGTTGTCGGGTTGCTGCCCGGCAGGCGGCTGCTGCGGCGGGTATCCGGGCGGTGGTGGCTGTGTCATGGATTCTCCAGATCAAGAGAAGTTAGCTGACGTAAAGCGGTGCTTACCATACCGGAGTGACCGTCTCGATGGCAGCATCTACGAGCAAATTGTGCGGCCACGGATCTGCGGTCCGAGCACCCATGCACTCGCCGAAATTTTCGGCCCCGCTTGGCCGCCGCGCCGACGCCCGAACCAGGCCCGTTCGGCCGGGCATCGGCGCCGGTTTCAGCGCCCCGGAGTATCCACTAAATAGACTGTTCCCCTTATTATTTCAGCGATACATCAGCTCGCGTCGAGGCTCGCCCGGAGGTGCCTCGAAACAGTCGCGAATACGAACGCGTGCACCGCGTATCACTATCGATTCCAAGACAGACAATTGCTATCGGAACATGTTGCATGGTCACATCCTCATGCCGCCAATTGCCGGAAGGGGTCTGTTTTCCCATGTGCAACACAAATAAACTCCTAAGTGCCAGCGCGAATCCGCCTCGCCCCGACGACCCGAAGGAGTCATGGATGACTCACCTCACCACCGTGCTGCGCGCCGCCACGGCTGCCGCACTGATGGGAAGCTTCGCCTACCTAGGTATTGGCATCGGTATCGGTACCGCAAGCGCAGAACCAGACAACGGCAACCCGGCCGATGTGGACACGCTTGCCGAGTCATTGTCGAAGGGCTACGACCTCACCAATTGCGCCCCCCAACCCATCAACCCAGGCGAGCTGGCCGAACTCGTGTGCGACCAGAGCGCCGACTCCGCCGGACCCGCGGAGGCCAGGTACATCCTGTTTGCCAACACCGACGCCATGAACGGCAAGTTCAAAGCGGGTCTCAACGACGAGACACTGACCTCCTGCGGGGAGAGCCAGTCACCCACCACCTGGCACCAGGGCACCTCCGGGACAGCTGGACAGGTGGCCTGCGGCACCCACGACGGTGCGGCCGAGATCATCTGGACCACCGATGCCAAAAACGTTCTCAGCGACATACGTGGCGCCAATACCGACGTGCCCTCGCTCTACCGGTGGTGGCAGAACAACGGCTGACCTCACCGCCCCCACTGCGCTGTGATCGCCCGCGCCACCGCGTGCATCCCGGCCTCGTTGGGGTGAAGTGGCGCAGGCCGGCCCGGCAGCGGGACAACGTATCTCGCCAGTCTCCCGGTTTTTTCCGCCCAGGGTTGCACCGACCACGCGTGATGGTCGCGGCTGGCCGCCGCGGCACGCACGATCTCGCAACCCGTCTCGACGGCGGCCTCGGCGGTGAGTCGCTCCAGCGTCTCGGCGACATGGCGGCCAAGCGCCGCGTCGTCCTCGGACAACGGCGGGGCGCCAACTCCCGCCGGCGGCAACAGCGTCAGATAGTCGACAAACAGAACCCGGGCGTTTGGAGATCGCTTCCGTATCGAACGCCCAACCTCACACAGTGAATCGAATACCGTTGCCAGGGCACGATCCCTGGCGTCACGGTCAAGCAGATCTGCTACCCAGCCGCGAAGCATCGGTAGTCGCCGCGCGAAGTTGGGCAGCGAGGCGACTATCAGCAACGGGATGTAGCCGACGTCGTTGCCCCCGATGGTGACTGTCACCAGGGCTTCCGATCCGTCCAATGCGCAGATCTGGGGCGGCGCCCCCCGCTGGTAGTCGGTCAGCACGGCAGCGGTGGTCGCACCCGAGTAGGTGACGTCGACCAGATCCAGATTCAGTCGTTCGGCTACCAGGTGCGGGTAGTTGCGTGCCGATCGACCCGATCCCCGAGGCGCGCCCGGTGCACGCGGGGAGATGCCTGGACCTGCCGCCATCGAACTACCTAGGGCGACATAACGTTTCATCGCCGTGGGGATGGAACTCAATTGCCCAACTCCGCACCGGGCGACTGCGTTGCCAGGGTGGGGCTCGACGCCTGGGCCCAGAAGCGCTTCGGTATCCGGCCGGCACGACGCGCCAGGTAGCCGGCGGTGACGGCGGCCGACATCGCCGCGGCCATCGCCGCCGGGTCCGCCGCCCGCGTCACCGCGGTGGCCAACAGCACAGCGTCACAACCCAACTCCATCGCCAGCGCCGCATCACTGGCGGTGCCGATACCCGCATCCAGAACCACGGGAACACCCGCGCTGGCAACGATCATCTCGATGTTGTGCGGGTTGGTGATCCCCAGGCCGGTCCCGATCGGCGATCCCAGCGGCATCACTGCCGCGCAACCGGTGTCTTCCAGGCGGCGGGCCAGCACCGGGTCGTCATTGGTGTAGGGCAGCACGACGAAGCCGTCGTCGACCAACTGTTCTGCCGCTCTGACCAATTCAATCGCATCGGGCAACAAGGTGCGTTCGTCGGCGATCACCTCGAGCTTTACCCAATTGGTGTCGAGCGCCTCGCGAGCCAATTGCGCGGTCAGCACCGCCTCGGCCGCGCTGCGGCACCCGGCGGTGTTGGGTAACGGCGTGATCCCGAGCCGGTTGAGCAGGTCGAGCAGTCCGGTACCGCCCTCGGCGTCAACCCGGCGGATCGCGACGGTGGTGAGTTCGGTACCCGAAGCCACCAGCGCCTCTTGCAGCACCGCCAGATTGCTCGCTCCCCCGGTGCCCATGATGAGCCGCGAAGCAAAGCTGCGGTCGGCGATCGTCAGCTTGGACTCAACCACCTTGCACCGCCGTTACCACCTCGAGTCGATCACCTTCGGAAAGCTCTGTCGCCCAGTCAGATCGTGACAGCACCGCCAAGTCCAATGCCACCGCGACGCCCCGATCGGGGAAACCCAACGACTGCAACAACGCGGCCACGGTGGTCTGCTCCTCGACCTCGACATGGCGCTCGTTGACAACGACGATCATGAGTGCGCTCCAATCGGAACAAGCTCGGACACGATCTGCTCAGCGGTCCACGGTGCCAACAGGAATCCCGATCGGCCTAGGCCCGCGGCCACCAGCGTGCGTGCGTCCAGACGGCCCACGATGGGCAGGTTGTCCGGTGTCATCGGACGCAATCCGGCCGTGCACTCAGCCAACTCGTACTCGCCGAGTGCCGGCATTACCGCACAAGCATCCTCGAGCAGATCACGCACGCCCGACACCACCGGGGCCAAGTCACGTCCGTGCTCATACTGGGTCGCCCCCACTACGACCCCATCCGCGCGCGGCACCAAATACACCTGGCGCCCGTGTACGCGGGCGCGTACCACCCGCTGCAGCAAAGGCATACAACCCTTTCTCCAACGCAACCGCAGCACCTCACCCTTCACCGGACGAACCGGCAGGCCCGGCCACAAGGCGGGAGCGTCGATGCCATTGGCAATCACCACCGCGTCACCGGTGGCATCGGACAAATCGGCGACCGGCCCCGCCCAGGTGACGCCACGTCGCTCACAGTCGACGGCCAGTGCGTCGAGCAGGGCGCGATTGTCCACCGCCAGCTCGGTCGTGGCACGGAAGCCGTGCCGGATGCCCTGGGCCAGCAGGGGTTCGACATCGCGGGCGGCCGATTCCCAACTCACCGGGTGCCCCTGCTCGGACAACCAATCCGCGACGGTGCGCAGGTCAGCGACGTCGGCTCGGTCCACCGCCACCACCAGCGATTCCCGCGCGGTAACCACCTGCGGTGGCAGCCCGTCCAGAAAGCCGCTCTCGTGCCACAGCCGCAGCGACTCCAGCCCGAGCCGCAGCAACCGTTCTTCACCGGGCCAACCCTCGCTGTGCGGGGCAAGCATTCCACCGGCGGCCCAGGAGGCGCCCGGTTCGGCACGGCGATGTACCCGCACCGCCCATCCGGCCTGTGCTGCCCGCCGTGCCACCGACAGGCCAATAACGCCGCCACCAATGACAGCCAGCGACCCCATGGATGGGGATGACATTTACTGCTCCCTTCGCCGGCATGACCCGGATCAGGTGTGACGGTCAGGACAGGCCCGGTTGTGCACCGGCTGTGCCCACTCTCAGCCCCGCTGGTTACCCGGGACTCCCGTGTTCTTCAGGGTTGCGCTCCGGTTCTAAGCTAGCGCGCTAACGTCTCGGTGTGCACTCCCGACTGGCTACCGCAAGGCTTTATCTGTGCACCGATGCCCGCCGTGAGCGCGGTGACCTGGCTGATTTCGCTGACGCCGCCCTGGCCGGCGGCGTCGACATCATCCAGCTGCGCGACAAAGGTTCGGCCGGTGAGCAGCGGTTTGGCCCCCTCGAAGCGCGTGACGAGCTCACCGCCTGCGAGATCCTGGCCGACGCGGCCGCTCGACACGCAGCCATGTTCGCGGTCAACGACCGCGCCGATATCGCCCGCGCCGCGCGCGCCGACGTGCTGCACCTGGGTCAGCGCGACCTTCCGGTCGACGTGGCACGCGCAATCACCGGACCGGCCACGCTGATCGGCCAATCCACTCACGACCGCGACCAGGTTTCCGCGGCGGCGATCGGGGCGGTCGACTACTTCTGCGTCGGGCCCTGCTGGCCCACCCCGACCAAGCCGGGCCGCACGGCGCCGGGCCTGGGCTTGGTCCGTTTC
The DNA here is from genome assembly GCF_003391395.1 of Mycobacterium marinum. Taxonomy (NCBI): domain Bacteria; kingdom Bacillati; phylum Actinomycetota; class Actinomycetes; order Mycobacteriales; family Mycobacteriaceae; genus Mycobacterium; species Mycobacterium marinum. Next base: position 802,315 of record NZ_CP024190.1, on the reverse strand, counting down.
GCCGCCGACGTCGCCGGCGCCAAACCGTGGTTTGCCATCGGCGGCATCGACGGGGTGCGCCTGCCCGAGATTCTCGCCGCCGGTGCCCGACGGATCGTGGTGGTGCGGGCGATTACCGCGGCCGACGACCCGCGGGAGGCCGCGGCAAAGCTCAAGTCAGAGCTTCTAGCAGCGATATGACCCGCGGACTCAGCTGCGAGGGCACCTGATCGGCGTCCCCGGGCATGCACCAGACGAACACGCCCGGCTCAACCTCCACAGTGCGCGGCAGGAGTTCACGACGTTGATCGCCCTGCTCCAGCGGCACGGTCACCGGGGCGCAGCGCAGCCCCTGCCAACTGGCGGCAAATCCGGGATGCAACGGAAAGTCCACCACTTCGGCCTCGGCAACCCAGCGCAGCTCCGCGCTCTCCCGATCGGGGACCGCATGCAGCAACTCCCGGGTGTCAGCGATCACCGTCGTGTAGGTCCATGCGGTGCCGCTGGGCCTGGCCGTCACCGTCACCGCCCGCACGGTCAGCCGCTCGGCCGACAGTCGCGCCTCTTCGTGGGCTTCGCGCAGCGCCGTCTGTTCCGGAGTCTCGTGGCTATCGCGGGCGCCCCCCGGCAAGCCCCAGGTGCCGCCTTGATGGCTCCAGAACGCTCGATGCTGCAACAACACGGCTGGGGTGCCGTCGGGTCGCGGCGCCCGAAGCAGCAGCCCGGCCGAGCCAAATCGGCCCCAGTAGTGCACACCGCTCTCGGAGATGACCCAACCGTCGCCGTCGCCCCGCACGGATCAAGGATAGGCAGGCGGAGGTTCAACGAAGTTCCGGGGAATTTGGGGGCCAAATTTGGTCCGTCGCCACCGGCATCTGTCGGAACATTCTCTTAGAATCCGCTTATACGGTTTCCTGACACGGCCGAAAGACGAGGTCCAAGCAGACGTGACGGTTGAGTTGGCGCACCCGTCGACCGAACCGCTGGGATCGCGGTCACCGGCCGAGCCGGCCCATCCCCGCTGGTGGTTCGTCTCGACGACGCCCGGGCGCATTCTGACGATTGGCATCGTGTTGGCGGCGCTCGGCGTTGCCAGCGCGTTTGCCACCTCGACGACCATCAACCACCGCCAGCAGGTGCTGACCACCGTGCTCGACCACACCGAGCCGCTCTCGTTCGCGGCCGGACGGCTCTACACCACGCTGTCGGTGGCTGACGCCGCGGCGGCCACCGCATTCATCGCACAGGCCGAACCCCGCGCCGTCCGGCTCCGCTACGAACAGGCCATCACCGACGCGTCGGTGGCGGTGACCCGCGCGTCCAGCGGCCTCACCGATGAATCGCTGGTGCAGCTGCTGGGCCGAATCAACGCCGAGTTGTCCGTCTATACCGGGCTCGTCGAGATCGCGCGCACCAACAACCGAGCGGGTAACCCGGTCGGGTCCTCGTATCTGTCCGAGGCATCGGGACTGATGCAGTCGACGATCCTGCCCGACGCGCAACAGCTCTACGAGGCGACATCGACGCGAGTGGACAGCGAGACCACCGCGTCCACCCAGATCCCGGCTCCGGTGATCCTCGTCGTTGCCACCACGGTGGCGTTCGGCGCGTTCGCGCACCGCTGGCTGGCCCGCCGGACCAGGCGACGAATCAACCCCGGCCTTGTGGTCGGAGCGCTCGGTATTCTCGTCATGGTGGTGTGGGTAGGAACTGCGCTGACACTCTCAACGGCCGCGAGCCGTATCGCTAAAGACACCGCGGCCGAGTCCCTCAAGACGGTCACCAACTTGGCCATCACCGCCCAGCAGGCACGAGCCGATGAGACGCTGTCGCTGATCCGGCGCGGTGATCAAGAGGTCCGCAAGCAATCCTTCTACCAGCGCATCGAGGACATGCATCGCCAGCTCGACGAGTACATGGCCCGCCCCGATGCGGTCGACAAGCCCGACTTACAGGGCGCCGAACAGCTGTTGGTGCGCTGGCAACAGGCCAACGACCGGATCAACTCCTACATCTCGGTCGGCAACTATCGTGCCGCTACCCAGGTGGCACTGGGCGAGAGTGAGGACGATTCCACCCCGGCTTTCGACAAGCTCGACGAAGCGCTGACCAGGGCGATGGATCAAAGCCGCAATCACCTGCGTACCGATGTCCGCAGCGCGCGCCGAGGATTGGCCGGTGCCCAAATGGGTGGTGTCGTGCTGAGTTTGAGCGCCGCGATCGCGGTGGCCCTCGGTCTGTGGCCCAGGCTGAAAGAATATCGCTGATGAGGCGCCTGCCCGGACTCCGGAGGGCGGCATCTGCGCTCGCAGTGCTCGCCCTGGTCATCACGCTGGACGGGTGTGGGCACTCCGAGCCGCTGAAAGTCGAGTCGACACCCACCCTGCCGCTGCCCACCCCGGTCGGCATGGAAGTCATGCCGCCGGAGCCTCCGCTTCCAGCGGACAGCTCCAGCCAGGACTGCGATCCCACCGCCAGCCTGCGTCCGTTTCCCACCAAAGCCGAGGCCGACGCCGCGGTGGCCGACATCCGCGCGCGGGGACGGCTGATCGTCGGACTCGACATCGGCAGCAACCTGTTCAGTTTCCGCGACCCGATCACCGGCGAGATCACCGGCTTCGACGTCGATATCGCCAGCGAAGTGGCGCGCGACATCTTCGGCGGCCCCACCCATGTCGAGTACCGGATCTTGTCGGCGGCCGAACGCATCACCGCGCTGCAGAGCTCCCAGGTCGACGTGGTGGTCAAGACCATGACGATCACTTGCGAGCGGCGCAAGCTGGTGAACTTTTCCACCGTCTACCTCGACGCCAACCAGCGGATTCTGACCTCACGCGACTCGCCGATTTTCAAGGTGTCCGACCTGTCCGGCAAGCGAGTCTGCGTGGCCCGCGGCACCACGTCGTTGCGCCGCATCCGCGAGATCGCACCGCCGCCGGTCATCGTGTCGGTGGTGAACTGGGCTGACTGCCTGGTGGCACTGCAGCAACGCGAGATCGACGCCGTCAGTACCGATGACACGATCCTGGCCGGGCTGGTGGAAGAAGACCCCTACCTGCATATCGTCGGGCCGAACATGGCCAATCAGCCCTACGGCATCGGGATCAATCTGGACAACACCGGACTCGTCCGATTCGTCAATGGCACGCTCGAACGCATCCGCAATGACGGGACCTGGAACACGCTCTACCGCAAATGGTTGTCGGTGCTCGGGCCGGCGCCCGCACCGCCCCGGCCTAGGTACGTGGACTGATGGCCGAGGCGGTCAAGAAGGGCCTGCAAGACACGTCGGGAACCGAGAATCCGCGGCCCGACGAAGACGAACAGGAAGCGGGCCCCGGAACGCAGCCGGCCGACGTGCAGACCGGCGCGGCCGCCTGGAGCCGGCCGGTCGGCACCCAGGCACTGTTCCGGCCGAATTTCGACGATGACGACGAAGACGACATCACGCTGGGCACCCTCGATATGCAGCCGCAGGGACCGCTGGCGGCCGCGACGCGAGCGCGGCTACCGGTCCGACGACTCGGCGGCGGCCTGGTGGAGATCCCGAGGGTGCCCGATACCGATCCGCTCAAAGCGCTGATGACCGATCCGGTAGTCCCGGAAGCCAAGCGGTTCTGCTGGAACTGCGGGCGTCCGGTCGGCCGCAGCGACTCGGAGACCAAGGGGGCATCGGAAGGCTGGTGCCCGTATTGCGGCAGCCCGTATTCCTTCTTGCCCCAGCTCAGCCCCGGTGACACCATTGCCGGCCAGTACGAGGTCAAGGGCTGCATCGCGCACGGCGGAATGGGCTGGATATACCTGGCCCTGGACCGCAACGTCAACGACCGGCCAGTCGTGCTCAAAGGCCTGGTGCATTCGGGCGATGCCGAGGCCCAGGCCATCGCAATGGCGGAGCGACAGTTCCTCGCCGAGGTGGTCCACCCGTCGATCGTGCAGATCTTCAACTTCGTCGAGCACACCGACAAGCACGGGGATCCGGTCGGCTACATCGTCATGGAGTACGTCGGCGGGCGGTCGCTCAAGCGGCGCAAGGGCGAGAAGCTTCCGGTCTCCGAGGCGATCGCCTATCTCCTGGAAATCCTTCCGGCATTGGCCTACCTGCATGCTCTCGGCCTGGTCTACAACGACTTGAAGCCGGAGAACATCATGCTCACCGAAGAGCAGCTCAAGCTCATCGACCTGGGTGCGGTGTCGCGGATCAACTCCTTCGGTTACCTCTATGGCACTCCCGGCTTCCAGGCGCCCGAGATCGTGCGGACCGGCCCCACCGTGGCCACTGACATCTACACGGTGGGGCGCACGCTGGCCGCGCTCACCTTGAACCTGCCTACCCGCAATGGCCGCTACCTCGATGGATTGCCCGACGACGATCCGGTGCTGGCCAGCTACGACTCGTTCGGCCGCCTGCTGCGCCGCGCCATCGACCCGGACCCACGGCGGCGGTTCGCCAGCGCCGAGGAGATGTCCGGGCAGCTGATGGGTGTCTTGCGCGAGGTGGTTGCCCAAGACACCGGGGTCCCCCGCCCCGGCCTGTCGACAGTGTTCAGCCCCAGCCGCTCGACGTTTGGGGTTGACCTGCTGGTCGCGCACACTGACGTATATCAGGACGGTCAGGTGCATTCGGAGAAGCTGACCGCCAAGGAGATCGTGACGGCACTGCAGGTACCGCTGGTCGATCGGACCGACGTCGCGGCCTCCGTCCTGCAGGCGACGGTGCTCTCCCAGCCCGTCCAGACCCTGGACTCACTGCGCGCCGCCCGACACGGCGCGCTGGACTCCGACGGCGCCGACCTCTCCGAATCGGTGGAACTGCCGCTGATGGAGGTTCGTGCCCTGCTGGATCTCGGCGACGTCGCCAAGGCCACCCGCAAACTCGACGACCTGTCCGAGCGGGTGGGCTGGCGCTGGCGGCTGGTCTGGTATCGGGCCGTCTCCGAGTTACTCACTGGCGCCTATGACGCCGCGATCAAACACTTCACCGAAGTTCTGGACACCTTCCCGGGTGAACTTGCGCCCAAACTGGCGCTGGCCGCGACCGCCGAACTGGCCGGCTACACCGACGGGACCAACTTCTACCAGACCGTGTGGAGCACCAACGACGGCGTCATCTCGGCGGCATTCGGACTGGCCAGAACCCTTTCCGCGCAAGGCGAACGAGCCGGCGCGGTACGCACCCTCGATGAAGTCCCACCTAGCTCGAGGCATTTCACCACGGCGCGGTTGACCAGTGCGGTGACCCTGCTCTCGGGACGGTCGCACGGCGAGATCACCGAAGAACAGATCCGCGACGCCGCACGCAGAGTCGAGGCACTGCCACCTACCGAACCGCGTGTGCTGCAGATCCGCGCCCTGGTGCTGGGCGGCGCGATGGACTGGTTGCAGAACAACGAGGCCAGCACCAACCACATCCTTGGATTTCCCTTCACCGATCACGGGCTCCGGCTGGGCGTGGAGGCCTCGCTGCGCAGCCTGGCCCGCGTCGCCCCCACCCAGCGGCACCGCTACACCCTGGTCGACATGGCCAACAAGGTGCGGCCCACCAGCACGTTCTAGGGTGCGGTCACGCTCTTTGCATCGGGTGTGTGTCGGTGGACTCGGGTGTGCGATCCGGGCGTAAAAATCCGGGAACCGTATCCCTGCCGGCACCTTCGAAGCCGCACACGCGCAGTCAAACTCGCTACGGCACGGCCGATCTGCGCTCATCCAGGGCAGCGCTGACCCGGCGCAGGATATCGACGCGGCGGTCCTCGGCCACCACCCGTATGACGATCCACCCCATCCGCTCGAGCATTTCACCGCGCCGAATGTCTTTGACGTACTGCTGGCGGTCGCTGCGATGGTGATCGCCGTCGTATTCGACGGCCACCATGTACCGCTCCCACCCCATGTCGAGATACGCGACGGGCACACCGTTGACGCCCAGCACGGGCAGCTGAGTCTGAGGGCGAGGGAGTCCGGCGTCGATCAGGAACAGCCTCAGATAGCTCTCTCGCGGCGACTGTGCTCCCGGGTCGACCAATTCCAGCGCGGACTCCAGTTGCCGCAATCCACGAGTTCCGCGGTGGTTTCTGGCGACCTGCAGCACATCGGCCACCGTGAACCCGGTTGCGCGCGCCAGCGCGTCCAGCCGTGCCACCGCCGAACGCATGGCTCCGCGGCGGCCGATGTCGAAAGCGGTGCGCTCGGCCGTGGTGACCGAGTACCCGCCCAGGAACTGAGTTTCGCCATCGATCAGCACGTCGCGGCGGGTCAGCACGCCACGAGGTGGGCGGGAGCGAGCGCAGATCAGCTCAACCGGGACGTCCTCGGGAATCCACTTCGCGCCGTGCAACGCCGCTGCCGCCGCACCGCCGACCGTCGCCGAACCGCGCGACCACAGCCAGGCGGCGGCAATCCTGCTCTGCAGGCACGGGTGCACCCGGGCGGACAGATAAACGTTCGGCAGGACCGGCCGGTACCGGGTCCGCAATTGATGGCGCGTAACCGCTCCACACGCCAGTGCCTTACTGCCGATAAACGGAGCTTCCAAATCACACATGACGCGAAGACTCGCACGCCAACCGCGTTCGGCGTCTTCGTCTTTGCACAGGTTCGGCATCGAGCGTGCGCTGTGGGCTTCGGGCGTGCGCCGACGGCGCCATGGCTGGGCAGATTCCGCCCGACAGGCACGCTCAAAGCCCTGGGCGCACGTTCACAGTTCTCCCGCGCTCGGCTTCCTATACGGCGACCAACACCGAGCAGCAATGCCGGGCAATGGCCAGTTCTTCGTTGGTCGGTATCACCAAAACGGTGACCGGCGAGTCGTCGGCGGAGATCCGGCGCGCGCCACCGGACGGGCAGGCGTTGCGCCGCTCATCCAGGCTGATCCCTAGTTCGGCCATCCCGGCCAGGGTGTCTCGGCGCACCGCCGCGTCGTGCTCGCCGATCCCGGCGGTAAAGCTCACCACGTCGGTGTGGCCCAGCACCGCCAGGTAAGCGCCAACGTACTTGCGCAGCCGGTGAATGAAGACGTCGTAAGCCAATTCAGCCGCCGGGTCGCCGTCGTCGATCATTGCCCTCAGCCGGCGAAAGTCCCGCTCGCCTGCCAACCCCAACATCCCGGACCGGTGGTTGAGCATTGATTCGATCTCATCAACACCCAACTTTGCGGTGCGCCAAAGGTATCCAATAACCCCGGGGTCCAAGTCACCACTGCGGGTGCCCATCACCAAACCCTCCAGCGGCGTCAGACCCATCGACGTCTCCACCGGCCGTCCTCCCGCAACCGCTGAAGCCGACGCGCCGTTACCCAGATGCAGCACAATCTGATTCAGATCACCAATAGGCTTGCCCAGGAATTCCGCGGCCTGTTGGCTGACGTACTCATGGGATGTCCCGTGGAAGCCATAGCGGCGAATTTTCCAGACGTCCGCCAACTCGCGATCGATGGCGTAGGTGGCCGCCGCGGGCGGGAGCTGGTGAAAGAAGGCGGTGTCGAAGACCGCGATGTGCGGGACGTCGGGCAGCAACGCACGCGCCACCCTGATGCACAACACCGCGGGCGGATTGTGCAGCGGGGCCAGCGGCGATAGCTCATCGAGCTTGCCGATCACCGCATCGTTGAGCAACGTCGGTTCGTAAAAGTCCTTGCCGCCGTGCACTACCCGATGACCCACCGCGACCAGGCCGCAGGACTGAAGGTCGATGTCGTCTTCGGCCAAGATCTCGAACACTCGGCGCAGGGCCGCGTCGTGGTCGGGCACCGATGACGATTCTTCGCCGATGCGCTCGATGTTTCCGGTCGCCCGTGACATACCGGAATCGGGTTCGACGAGCTGAAACTTAAGGGATGAGGATCCAGAGTTGAGGACCAGCACAACACGATTCGGACGGCTAGCGCTCATGAACACCCTGAGCTTGAATTGCGGTGATAGCGACGGTGTTGACAATGTCCTCCACCAGAGCACCCCGGGACAAGTCGTTGACCGGCTTGCGCAGGCCCTGCAGTACCGGGCCGATCGCCACCGCACCGGCGCTGCGCTGCACCGCCTTATAGGTGTTGTTGCCGGTGTTGAGATCCGGGAAGATCAGCACCGTCGCCCGGCCGGCAACCGCAGAATCGCGCATTTTGGTAGCCGCGACCGACAGGTCCACCGCGGCGTCGTACTGTATGGGGCCTTCCACCATTAGCTGCGGATCCCTTTCGCGCACTAGTTCGGTTGCCGCTCTTACCTTGTCGACGTCCGCCCCGGATCCTGATGCGCCGGTGGAGTAGGAGAGCATGGCCACTCGCGGCTCGACGCCGAACTGCGCGGCGGTGCGCGCCGAACAGACAGCGATATCGGCCAGCTCCTCGACGGTCGGGTTCGGGATGATCGCGCAGTCACCGTAGGCCAGCACCCGATCGGGCAGGCACATCAAGAAAATGCTGGAGACGGTGGACACGCCCGGAACGGTTCTGATGATCTGCAGCGCGGGGCGAACCGTGTGGGCCGTGGTATGTGCGGCGCCGGAAACCATGCCGTCGGCCATGCCGTTGTATACCAGCATGGTACCGAAATAGGTTGCGTCATTCATGATCTCGCGGGCCTGCTCGTGGGTGATCCCCTTGGCCTTACGCAGCTGCGCATACTGATCGGCGAACTCGTTGCACAAGCTACTGGTACGCGGGTCGATCACCGTGGCGCTATCCAGGCTGACTCCGAGTTCAGCCGCACGCAAACGGATTTCGGCCTCGTCACCGAGAATGGTCAAATCGGCAACGTTGCGCTGCAATAGCCGCCCAGCGGATTTGAGAATCCGGTCGTCTTCACCTTCGGGCAAGACGATGCGCTGGCGATCCGAACGCGCCTGCTGCTGCACGCGGTACATGAACATCTGCGGTGTGGTGACCGTCGGAATCGGGATCGCAAGCTTCGCCAACAGATCCTCGATGTCAACGTAGCGGTCCATCAATCCCAGAGCGGTGTCGATCTTGCGCTGCGACGTCGCCTTGACCCGGCCGCGAGCCGTCGCGGCAGCGCTGGCGGTGTCAAAGGTGCCCAGATCGGTTCCGATGATGGGCAGTCGCAGCCGCAGCCCGGCGACCAGCGAGGCGATCGACGGGTGCAACTCGAACCCGCCGTTGAGGACGATGCAGGAAAGCGATGGAAAGCCCTCGGCCGCATGGGCACTGGCCACGGCGAGCACCACATCGGAGCGGTCACCGGGAGTTATCACGGCCATGCCGTCGCGCAGCCGCTCCAGCACATGATCGGCGGTCATCCCGGCGACCAGCAGGCTGGTGACCTCCCGGCCCCACAGCGAGGTATCGCCACTGATCGGTGTTCCGTTGACGGACTTCTCCAACTCGGACACCGTCGGCGCGGACAACAACTGTTCTTCGGGCAGCACATAGCTGGGCGGGGCGAAGGCCCGCAACGCATCACCGACGGCCGCCAACTGCGCAGGCTCACATCGGTTGGCCACTATGGCCGCGGTGTGGGCGTGCTGTGCGGCCAGCTCGGCCAGACACACCGCGACGACTCCGGAGACCTGATCCGCGTCACGGCCTTTTGCGCTCACGGCCAGCAGCACCGGGGCTCCGAGGTTGACCGCGATGCGCGCGTTGACCGACAGCTCGGTGGGCGTGGTGACGTCGGTGTAGTCGCTGCCGACGATCACCACCGCGTCGCACGCATCGGCCATCGCGTGGTAGGCGGCGACGATGTCCGCTATCGCGGCTTCGAGGTCGTCGTGCAGCTGTTGGTAGGTGACGCCGACGCATTGCTCGTAGGACAGTCCGGCAGTGGTCTGCTCCAGCAGCAATTCGAGAATGTAGTCACGCCGCTCGCCGCGGCGGGTGATCGGCCGGAACACACCGACCTTGGCCACGGTGGCGGCCAATCTGTGCAGGATACCCAGGGCAATGGTTGACTTGCCGCTCTCCGGTTCCGGGGCGGCGATGTATATGCCGGTGGCGCCCGAGCCGGTCGACACCTGTTGGTCAGCCAAGTCGCCGCAATCTGGGGGCCAGGTCCTTCTCGAACAGTTCCAGGAACCGGAGCTGGTCGTGGCCGGGCGCGTGCAACACCAGATGGTTCAGACCCCAGGCCACGTACTGGCCGACCTTCTCGACGGCTTCGTCGGGGTCCGAGGCCACGATCCAACGCTTGGCGATCTGCTCGATGGGCAGCGCTTCGGCGGCCGCCTCCATCTCGATCGGGTCCCCGATGCTGCGCTTCTGCTCGGCGCTCAGCGACAGCGGCGCCCAGAACCGAGTGTTGTTCAAGGCCAGCTCGGGATCGGGATCGTAGGAGATCTTGATTTCGATCATCTTGTCGATGTCGTCGATATTGCGGTTGTTGATCGCGGCGCCTTCGCGGACCGCTGGCATCAGCTTCTCGCTGTAGAGCTCCTCGCCCTTGCCGGAGGTGCAGATAAAACCGTCGCCGGCACGGCCCGCATACTTGGCCACCGCCGGACCGCCCGCGGCGATGTAGACCGGCACTCCCCCTTCCGGCACGTCGTAGATCGAAGCCCCTCGGAGCCGGTAGTACTCGCCGTCGAAGTCCACGCGGTCGCCACGCCACAGTTCGCGCATCAACCGCACCGATTCGCGTAGCCGGGCGAATCGCTCCTTGAATTCGGGCCAGACACCCTGGTAGCCGGTGGCAACCTCGTTCAGCGCCTCACCGGTACCCACTCCGAGAAAGATCCGGTCCGGGTAGAGACAGCCCATGGTGGCAAACGCCTGGGCGATGACGGCGGGGTTGTAGCGGAAGGTGGGGGTCAACACCGAGGTCCCCAGCTGCAGCCGTTTGGTCCGCTCGCCCACCGCGGTCATCCAGGCCAGCGAGAACGGGGCGTGCCCACCTTCGTGACGCCACGGCTGAAAGTGGTCGCTGACGGTGGCGCTGTCCATGCCGTGCGCTTCGGCGGCCACGGCAAGCTCGACGAGCTCACGCGGCGCAAATTGTTCGGCCGATGCCTTGTATCCGAGTTTCAGTTCAGCCACTAGTTCTTTCTACTCCTAGGCCCTCGGCCTAGGAGTAGGCCCTCGGTCGCAACCCGCCGCGCCCGGCTCCGCCGCGCTCGCGATCGCTCCACGCCCTCGGTCGCAACCCGCCGCGCCCGTCCTACACTCGCGGGCATGCCCCACCAGCGCACGGAGCTCGTCCAGGTCACCGACAAGGTCCATCTCGCCCAAGGACCCGCGGTCAACTGGGTGCTGGTCACCGACGAGACCGGTGTCATGCTGATCGATGCCGGCTATCCGGGCGACCGCAACAACGTGCTGACGTCGCTGCACACGCTGGGCTACGGCCCCGGCGACGTACGCGCGATCCTGCTGACTCACGCCCACATCGATCACCTGGGCACCGCGATCTGGTTCGCCGCCCAGCACGGCACCCCGGTGTACTGCGATGCCAACGAAGTCGGTCACGCCAAGCGTGAGTACCACGAGAGCGCCTCACCGCTCGACGTCGTGTTGCGCAGTTGGCGCCCGCGCACCGCGTTGTGGGGCATTCATCTGGTGTTCAGGGGCGGCCTACGCCGCGCCGGCGTTCCGAGCACGCAGGCCCTGAGCGCCGAAGTGGCTGCGGCCCTGCCAGGTCACCCGATACCCATTCCCACGCCGGGTCACACCAGCGGACATTGCTCATATCTGGTCGACGGCGTACTAGCCAGCGGCGACGCACTGATCACCGGTCATCCCATGCTGCGCCATCGGGGGCCCCAACTGCTACCGGCGGTGTTCAGCAAGGTCCAGGAAAGGTGCATCCGCAGCCTGTCCACGCTGGCCCAGTTGGAAGCAGACACCTTGGCGCCCGGCCATGGGAGCCTCTGGCGCGGGCCAATTCGGTTGGCCACAGAGGAGGCCTGGGCTCGCGCCCAGCGCTGAGCCAGCGTCTGCGATCACGCCCTTTACCCGGCGCGGATCAATCCAGAAATCCACCCGTGAAGCGCCGTCGTTGTCGCATCACTGGATGTGGTGATCATGTCGAAATGATCACCGGGGACTTCAACCACAGAGTAGGAAGCCTCTGCGGTGGCGACTCGCCAGCGATTGATCCGTTCTTCGCGCACCCGCTCGCAGGCAGCTGTTTCGTCCATCGCGATCATGTTGAGCAGCGGAACAGCCGACGCGACGGGTTCCCAGGTACCAAAGAGCGCGGCGTAGCTTGCGGCAGCAGTCAACCGGGTCGCATTCAGTTGATCCAGCTCGCGGGCCATGCTGGTCACCCGCCGGGAAAAGAGGGCTCCCGTTTCGTTGACGCCGACCTGATCGGGGTTGTCGGCGTTCACGATCTGGCTCGGCAGATAGGTGTCGATGAGGGCGACTCCGAGCGGCTTCCGTTGGTGTCGCTCGGCCAGATAGGAACCGAGGGCATGGGCCAACACCCCACCCGAGGAATAGCCGGCCAGCACCAAATGCGGATGGTCGCCCACGGCATGAAGGATTGCCTGGGCGGCGCCTTCGAGAACCACCTCACGGTCTTGGGGCAACGCGTCGTCGGGATCAAAACCAGGTAGCGAAAGAGCGTGGACTGAATGGCGGCCCGCCATCGCACGCGCAACATCGAGATACGCATGCGGACTGGACAGGACTGTCAAGGTGGGCAGGCACACCACGGCCACATCCGATCCGCCGCCCGCTAGTAGAACGACCTCTTTCCACTCCCGCTTTGGGACCGGCGTGGTCATCCGCTCGCGGCCGTTGGCCGCCAGCGCGACGATCTTCCAGCCGTCATCATCCCGACCCGCGTCGCACGTTTGAAGAAACAGGTCAGTGAGCGCATCGACTCGATCGAGTTCTGGCGTTGCACCGGTGGGGTTTTGGTGGTGTAGGTGCGATAGCAGGTGATCGGCTAGTTGGGTTGGGGTGGGGTAGTCGAAGGCGGTGGTGGCTGAAAGTGTTACCCCGGTGAGGGTCTTGAGCCGGTTGCGTAACTCGACCGCGCTCAGCGAGGTGAGCCCGGCGTCGCTAAACGCCTGCCCGGCATCGAGCTGGGCTGCCCCGTCACGACCCAACACCGCCGCGGTGTGTTCACACACCATCGCCAGCACCGCCGCCTGCTGCTCGGCGTCGGACAAACCCTGCAACCGGGCGGCAAACCCCTGGCCCACCGCCGCGCCAGCAGCCTCGTGGGCGCCCGGACCGGCCTCATCGGCGAGCACCTGCCCAACACAAACCTGCTGACCCACCCCGAACCGATCGGCCAGCCAAAACCGTTCATGGGCAAAGGCATAGGTCGGCAACCCCACCCGCTGCCCCCCACACCCGGCCAACACCGAAGCCCAATCCACACCCGCACCCCGGACAAACGCCTGCGCCACCGCGCCCACCACAGCGAAAGGCTCGGGCCGATCCTTACGCAACGTCGGCACCGCCACCACCGACGCCTGCGCCAACGACTCCTCGATCAACGACGTCAAACCACCGGCCGGCCCCACCTCCACAAACCGGGTAGCCCCCGCCGAATGCGCGAAAGCCACACTGTCGGCAAAACGCACCGCCTCCCGAATGTGGCGCACCCAATAATCAGCCGACCCGTAATCCTCAGCCACCAACTGACCGGTCACATTCGAGATCACCGGAATAGCCGGCCGCCCCGCATACACCTCATCAGCCACCGCCCGGAACTGCTCGAGCATCGGCTCCATCAACGCCGAATGAAAAGCATGCGACACCGCAAGCCGGCGCACCCGCCGCCCCTGAGCCGCCAACCGATCCGCGATCACACTGACCGCCTCCCGGGCACCGGAAAGCACCACCGACCCCGGACCATTGACCGCGGCCACACTGACCTGCTCACCCAGCAACGGCCGCAGCTCCTGCTCGCCAGCCTGCACCGCATACATCGCCCCACCATCGGGCAACGCCTGCATCAACCGCCCCCGCATCACCACCAACAACGCCGCATCCGCTAAATCCAGCACCCCACTGACATGAGCAGCACTCAACTCCCCCACCGAATGGCCCATCACCAAACCCGGCCGCATCCCCCACGATTCCAACAACCGATACAGCGCCACCTCCACGGCAAACAACGCCGGCTGCGCAAACTCGGTGGTGTTCAACAGCTCCGCGTCAGCACCCCACACCACCTCACGCAACGGACGAGCCAAATGCCGATCCAACTCAGCAACCACCGCATCAAAAGCCGCACCGAAAACCGGATACCCCGCACACAACTCCCGACCCATACCCAGCCACTGCGCACCCTGACCGGGAAACACGAAAACCGTCTTGCCCCCAGGCATCGCCACACCACTAGCCACCCCAACACCCGGACGGCCCTCAACCACCTCAGCCAACCCCGCCAACAACTCATCACGGTCCGCACCGACCACCACCGCCCGATGCTCAAACAACGACCGCGTCGTCACCAACGAATACCCAACATCCCCCGCATCAAGCTCCCGACCAGCCCGCACAAACTCCAACAACCGCCCCGCCTGAGCACCCACCCCCGCCGCCGTCCGCGCCGACACCACCCACGCCAACACACCCGGACCCACCTCAACAACCCGCTCAACAACCCGCTCAACAACCCGCTCAACAGCCTGCTCAACAATCACATGCGCGTTCGTGCCGCTTACCCCGAATGAGGACACCCCAGCCCGCCGCGGCCGCCCCACCACCGCCGGCCACTCGCGGGCCTCGGTAAGCAACTGAACCGTGCCCGGGGACCAGTCCACATGGGCGGAGGGCTGATCGATGTGCAGCGTTGCTGGCAGCAGTTGATGCCGCATCGCTTCGACCATCTTGATCACCCCGGCCACTCCGGCGGCCGCCTGAGAATGACCCATGTTGGACTTGATCGATCCCAGCCACAACGGCGCATCCGGGGTGTGGTCGCGACCATAGGTGGCCAACAGGGCTTGGGCCTCAATGGGATCGCCCAACCTGGTGCCCGTACCGTGGGCTTCCACCACATCGACGTCTGCGCCCGTGATTCCCGCATCCGACAGCGCCGCGGAGATCACTCGCTGCTGGGCGGGCCCACTCGGGGCGGTCAGCCCATTCGAAGCGCCGTCTTGGTTCACCGCCGAACCTGCCAGAATCGCCAGTACCGGCTGGCCGGTGCGGCGGGCGTCACTGAGACGCTGCAGAACCAGCATTCCCGCGCCCTCAGAAAAGCCGGTTCCATCCGCCGCATCGGCGAACGCCTTGCAACGCCCGTCGGTCGCCAGGCCCCGCTGCCGGCTGAAGCCGATGAAAATCGACGGCGTGGCCAGGACGGTGGAGCCACCCGCCAAAGCCAGGTCGCACTCGCCGGCGCGCAGCGAGTTGGCGGCTAGATGCAACGCAACCAACGATGACGAACACGCGGTATCGACCGAGATCGCCGGACCCGCCAAACCCAGGCAATAGGAGATCCGCCCCGAAGCCACGCTGGTGATATGGCCGGTGTCGGCATACCACTGGGCCTGCGAGGTGCCCAAGCCATAGCCATCGCCATAGATGCCGACGAACACGCCGGTGGCGCTACCACGTAGCGCCTGCGGATCGATACCCGCATCTTCCAAGGCTTCCCAGGAGGTTTCGAGCAGCAGGCGCTGCTGGGGATCCATCGCCAACGCCTCGCCTGGGGAGATGCCGAAAAACCCGGGATCGAAGTCGGCCACATCACTGACGAATCCGCCGCGGCGGGTATAGGTCTTGCCCAACGCATCGGGATCGGGGTCGAATAACCGCTCGATATCCCAACCCCGGTCCAGCGGAAATTCGCCGATGACGTCGCCGCCGGAGGCAACCAGCTGCCACAGCTGCGCTGGCGACGAGATGCCGCCCGGGTAACGACAGCCCATCCCGACGATCGCAATCGGCTCGTCGATGCGCACCCGGGTCCGCACCGCCGCCGCTGGTGCGGACCGGTTTTGGTGGTGTAGGTGCGATAGCAGGTGATCGGCTAGTTGGGTTGGGGTGGGGTAGTCGAAGGCGGTGGTGGCTGAAAGTGTTACCCCGGTGAGGGTCTTGAGCCGGTTGCGTAACTCGACCGCGCTCAGCGAGGTGAGCCCGGCGTCGCTAAACGCCTGCCCGGCATCGAGCTGGGCTGCCCCGTCACGACCCAACACCGCCGCGGTGTGTTCACACACCATCGCCAGCACCGCCGCCTGCTGCTCGGCGTCGGACAAACCCTGCAACCGGGCGGCAAACCCCTGGCCCACCGCCGCGCCAGCAGCCTCGTGGGCGCCCGGACCGGCCTCATCGGCGAGCACCTGCCCAACACAAACCTGCTGACCCACCCCGAACCGATCGGCCAGCCAAAACCGTTCATGGGCAAAGGCATAGGTCGGCAACCCCACCCGCTGCCCCCCACACCCGGCCAACACCGAAGCCCAATCCACACCCGCACCCCGGACAAACGCCTGCGCCACCGCGCCCACCACAGCGAAAGGCTCGGGCCGATCCTTACGCAACGTCGGCACCGCCACCACCGACGCCTGCGCCAACGACTCCTCGATCAACGACGTCAAACCACCGGCCGGCCCCACCTCCACAAACCGGGTAGCCCCCGCCGAATGCGCGAAAGCCACACTGTCGGCAAAACGCACCGCCTCCCGAATGTGGCGCACCCAATAATCAGCCGACCCGTAATCCTCAGCCACCAACTGACCGGTCACATTCGAGATCACCGGAATAGCCGGCCGCCCCGCATACACCTCATCAGCCACCGCCCGGAACTGCTCGAGCATCGGCTCCATCAACGCCGAATGAAAAGCATGCGACACCGCAAGCCGGCGCACCCGCCGCCCCTGAGCCGCCAACCGATCCGCGATCACACTGACCGCCTCCCGGGCACCGGAAAGCACCACCGACCCCGGACCATTGACCGCGGCCACACTGACCTGCTCACCCAGCAACGGCCGCAGCTCCTGCTCGCCAGCCTGCACCGCATACATCGCCCCACCATCGGGCAACGCCTGCATCAACCGCCCCCGCATCACCACCAACAACGCCGCATCCGCTAAATCCAGCACCCCACTGACATGAGCAGCACTCAACTCCCCCACCGAATGGCCCATCACCAAACCCGGCCGCATCCCCCACGATTCCAACAACCGATACAGCGCCACCTCCACGGCAAACAACGCCGGCTGCGCAAACTCGGTGGTGTTCAACAGCTCCGCGTCAGCACCCCACACCACCTCACGCAACGGACGAGCCAAATGCCGATCCAACTCAGCAACCACCGCATCAAAAGCCGCACCGAAAACCGGATACCCCGCACACAACTCCCGACCCATACCCAGCCACTGCGCACCCTGACCGGGAAACACGAAAACCGTCTTGCCCCCAGGCATCGCCACACCACTAGCCACCCCAACACCCGGACGGCCCTCAACCACCTCAGCCAACCCCGCCAACAACTCATCACGGTCCGCACCGACCACCACCGCCCGATGCTCAAACAACGACCGCGTCGTCACCAACGAATACCCAACATCCCCCGCATCAAGCTCCCGACCAGCCCGCACAAACTCCAACAACCGCCCCGCCTGAGCACCCACCCCCGCCGCCGTCCGCGCCGACACCACCCACGCCAACACACCCGGACCCACCTCAACAACCCGCTCAACAACCCGCTCAACAACCCGCTCAACAGCCTGCTCAACAATCACATGCGCGTTCGTGCCACCAAAACCGAATGAGGACACCCCAGCCCGCCGCGGCCGCCCCACCACCGCCGGCCACTCCTGAAACTCTTCGACGACCGCAAGTCCCAATTCTGCGAAAGGAATATTGGGGTTCGGAACCTCAAACGCGCCGCTGGGCAACAACTGTCCGCGCTGCAGCATCAAGACGGTCTTTATCAGGCCGGCGATTCCGGCTGCGCCTTCCAGATGCCCGATATTGGGCTTGATGCTGCCAATCATCAGGGGCTTGGCCGCCTGTCGCCCGCGGCCAAAGACTTGGCCTAACGCGTGCGCCTCGATCCTGTCGCCCACCGATGTTCCGGTGCCGTGGGCTTCGACATAGTCGATTTCCGCAGGATCAATGTCGGCACACTTGCAGGCGCTATCAAGAACAGAAATCTGCGCTCTGGGATTGGGGGCCATGATCCCGTTGGACCGGCCATCCTGATTGACTGCCGAACCGGCCAGGACCGCCAGCACGGTTCGCCCGGCACGTCGCGCATCACTGAGACGTTCCAGCACGACAACGCCACACCCCTCACCGCGAACCATTCCGTCGGCTCGCGCGTCGAAAGCGCGGCAGGATCCGGTGGGCGACACCACGCCGGCTTCTTGAAATCCGCGCCATACTTCCGGGGAGATAAGAACGTTTGTTCCCGCCACGACGGCCAGGTCGCATTCCCCAGAAGCCAGGCTCTTGCGCGCCAGGTGTGCCGCGACCAGCGACGATGAGCAAGCCGTGTCGACGACGAGAGACGGCCCGTTCACGTCCAGGAAGTACGAAAGCCTGTTGGCGATGATGCTTGACGATCCACCCGTGTTGTCCCAAATGGTGGGCTTTCGCCCGCCAGGGAACAAGAGCCGCACATAGTCGGTCGACGAGACCCCGACAAATACCCCGGTGTGAGAAAGCTTCAATGTCTTGGGAAGAATCCCCGCGTGCTCCAGCGCGGCCCATGACGTCTCCAGCAGCAAACGCTGTTGCGGATCCATCAGCGCGGCTTCATCCGGCGGAATGTCAAAGAACTTGTTGTCGAATCCTTCGACGTCCTCCAAGAAACAGCCATAGATCGTCTCTTGTTCGTCGCCGAGCCAGTCCGCCGCTGCCGCACCCAACCTGCGAGCCGGATATTCGGTGATTGCCGATTTCTTCTCGGCGAGAAAGTCCCATAGCGGCTCTACTCCGTGGACCTGTCCGGAGAACCTGCATGCCACACCGATCACGGCGATCGGCTCGTTTGTTGGTCCATTGCCCAGCACAGCGCAACCGGTATCGCTGTCTGCAGATCGTTGCGAGCCGTCGCCGCCCAGGACGCTCTTGATCACGTCATG
This sequence comes from Mycobacterium marinum, assembly GCF_003391395.1. Lineage (NCBI taxonomy): Bacteria > Bacillati > Actinomycetota > Actinomycetes > Mycobacteriales > Mycobacteriaceae > Mycobacterium > Mycobacterium marinum. Next base: position 783,394 of record NZ_CP024190.1, on the reverse strand, counting down.
CGCGCTCGGATTGTCCCAAACAGCCAAATCGGGCACGCAAATTCCAAGGACGTCGGAGAGTTCACCGGGGATCGCCAGGACATCAATTGATCCCAGACCTAGATCCCTGAGCGGCAGATCGAGATTGACCTCGGCGGAGTCGCAGCCCGTTCGTGCCGCTATGTAGTGGGTAAACCATTCTTGAAGGGCGTCTGCAGAGTGCAGGCCGTCCGTCACTGCGGCACCTCGAGCTGCTCAAACCCAGCGGACAGATAGCGTTTGGCGCAAGCCGATCGACTGATCTTCCCACTGGTTGTCTTCGGAAGGGCTTGCGGTGGAACAAATAGGAAATCCGCTACGTGTAGACCATGCAGCCGCGACAGTGCCGCCATCGCACGTTTCTTGACCAGCGGCAGCTCGACGCCGGATGAACCGGAGGCGGGGTTGGTCGGTTTTACCTCGGCGACAATCACCAGCCGCTCGCTGCGCTCATCAGCTATCGAAAACGCCGCGACGCGACCTCGGGTAAATTCCTTGACGGTGTTTTCAATATCGTCTGGATAGTGATTGACACCATCCTGAATTATCAAGTCTTTGCTGCGGCCGACTATGTAAAACCCTCCATCCCATTCGAACCCCAAGTCCCCGGTACGAAGCCACGGAGACCGGGGAGTTCCCGCCGACTTGTCACGTATCGTCGCATGAAACTTCTCTTTGTTGAGGGCGTTGTCCACGTTGTGATATCCGCTGGATAGGTTGCCGCCATGGACCCAAATCTCTCCGATGCCCCCGGGGCTCAGTTCGACACAAGACTCGGGATCCACAATCCGCACCAAGGGGTCCGCATCGAGCTTGTGATACCGCACTAATCGCGTCGCATGTTCGGCGTCTGGGCCTTTTAGCTCCGCATGGCCGTTGGCCAGGCTTTGAGCATCGAATTCAGTCGATACCGGCGGGGTCCCAACCTCCGAGATCGCCACGTACACCACCGCTTCAGCCATTCCATAAGACGGCTTTACGACCTCAGGCCTTAGGCCATACCGGCTAAACCGCTCCAGAAAGCTGTCAACAGTATTGGGCTGCACCCTTTCGCCACCGTTGGAAATGGCACTCACATGCGCCAGGTCTATGCCCGACATATCCGCGTCGGAAATTCTACTGGTCGCCAAGTCGAACGCAAAATTCGGCGCTGCGGTGAAAGGCTGATCCTGCTCGGCGACCATCCGCATCCATCGAATCGGCTTGCGAACAAATGCCGCCGGACTCATAAAATAAGACGGACAAGCACAATAAACCGGCATGAATAGGCCAACCATCAGCCCCATGTCATGGTAGAGCGGCAGCCAGGAAACTGTAGAACGCGGAAGACTGACCTCGGTGCCCTTATACGGGAAAGCCGCTTTGGCGATCTGCCGGAAGTTTATCTCAACGTTTTCCAGAGATATTCGCGCGCCGCGGGGATTTCCGGTGGAACCGGAGGTGTACTGCAGATACATCCCCCCTTCAGGGGGCGGAAAGTCGGAAACATCACCGGCGCCGGACGGCGAGACATCCGCCAGCTCAAAGGTATCCAGCGCTATCACAGGAGTGGTCACTGCCAGGCTATATGCGGCCAGCGTGGCCCTAACGGCGTCCTCGTCTTTGGCAGTAGTGAGAACCACGGCGGCCGAGCAGTCGAGCAGGGCGAGGCCGGTGCGCTTGTCCTGCAGACCGCCCTGCGGTTCCGGCAGCGGAACGGGGCACCAGCCAGCGAAAAGTGCGCCGAGGAATCCGACAATATACTCAATCCCCTGCGGAGCGCAGATTGCCGCGAATTTCTGCCGTTCAAGATCGTCATTGAGGCTGTTCAAGTATCTAGCTAAATTGGAGGCACGCACATACACCTGTCGCCAGGTCAGCGTGCTGGTCCGGTCGCCACTTCTCGTGTCGTATTCTGTGAAGACAAAGGCTTCATGGTCAGGCTTGGCTTCCGCGAGTTCGCGTAGCTTGGAAATAAGAGACATGTGGATAAAAGTCCTCCAACTTCTTTCGCCCCCGTTCTGATACCAGAATGCCCCGAACTACCCCCCGGCGAAATGCTCAGAAAGACCACCAACACGATCGCGTCGGCAGGCCCGGAGACGCTGGCAACACCGCGGTGGCCGACGTGGATCTAGGCGATCGCGGTAGGTCATCATCGCGGCAACACCTCATAAATTCATCGCGGCATGAATAAGCAGATAATTCATCGCGGAGTGAATATCACACACTCCGGTGCATCCACAACCCCTCCTCGCCCCAAAACCACCACCACTAAGCACCGCTCGTACCACGCCGCCCGGCGCGATGCCCCTATCGCCCCTGAGCCAGTCAATTCTTACACTGCCCTTGGCACTCGCGGCTAGATACCACACAATTCGTAGGGACAGCATAATTGCAGAGCCAGCGCACTGCAGCATGAATGGCGAAGTGCCGAACACGTTGACTCCCCCGCGGTAGGGTTGTTTCTCGCATCGCGATGCTGGCCAATGTGGCGTGACCAGGGAGTGCAATGATCGGCGTTATCAGGCGCATCTGGATACCGACCGTGATGATCATCGTTGTCGCGGTTGGGGCCGCCGTCGTTGTGCGACTGCACGGAGCATTCGGCTCGCCTCGGAATCGGCCGGGCTCCAGCAATGCCGATTCGATTGTTGCATTTAATCCGAAACGCGTCCTGTACGAAGTCACCGGCCCGCCAGGATCGTTGGCCACCATCAACTACCTGGACGCCGAGGCCCAACCACACGAAGTCACCAATGCGGCGATACCGTGGTCGCTTACCGTCGTGACCACACTTTCAGCCGTCATCGCAAATGTGGTGGCGCGAAGCGACAGTACATCTTTGGGTTGTCGCATCACCGTCAATGGCGTGGTCCGCGCCGAACGGGAAGTTGAGTCATACAACGCTCATACAAGCTGCCTGGTGAAATCGGCATGAGTTCCTTGAATTCAACCGGGTACGTACTTGGCGCCGCCCGGTGGGTGCGGAGATTGTCGCTGCCGATCGTCTTGTTCTGGGTGGGACTCGCCGTCCTCGTGAATGTCATCGCACCGCAACTGCAAGCGGTCGTCAAGGCGCATTCGGTGGCGCTGGGGCCACACGACGCTCCGTCGCTACTCGCAATGAAGCGCATCGGCAAGAACTTTCAGCAATTCGAGTCCGACACCATAGCGATGGTGGTGTTGGAAGGGCAGCACGAATTGGGCGAGGACGCGCACCGCTACTACGACAGGCTCGTAGGCAAGCTGGCACAAGACAAGATTCATGTCGAACATATCGATAACTTCTGGGGCGATACGCTCACCGCGGCCAGCTCGCAGAGCGCCGACGGCAAAGCCGCCTACGTCCAGCTCTATCTCGCCGGGGATCAGGGCGGCTCGCAAGCCAACGAGTCGGTCACCGCTGTGCAACGCATCATCGGCGACATGCCGCCGCCGCCCGGTATCGAGGCATATCTAACCGGCCCGGGCCCGCTAGGCGCCGATCGCGTCATCTACGGCGACCGAAGCCTGCAAGTGATTACCGGTATCAGCATCGCGGTGATCGCACTGATGTTGGCAATTACCTACCGCTCACTTTGGACGGTTCTTTTCACCCTACTGACGGTCGGGATTGAACTCATCACGGTCCGGGGCGTCATCGCGGTGCTTGCCACCAACGGACTGATGGACCTGTCGACGTTTACCGTCAATGTCCTGGTGGCACTGGCGATAGCCGCATCAACGGACTACATCATCTTTCTGGTCGGACGCTACCAGGAGGCGGTAGCTGCTGGCCAGGACCGAGAACTGGCCTACCACACCATGTTTCGCGGCACTGGTCACGTAGTCCTGGCCTCGGGTCTGACCGTCGCCGGCGCGATGTACTGCCTGAGTTTCACCCGGCTTCCCTACTTTCAAACCCTCGCACTGCCGTGCTCGATAGGTCTGTTCGTGGTAGTCCTGGCCTCGCTGACCTTCGCGCCCGCCGTGATCGTGCTCACCAGCCGCTTCGATGCGTTCGACCCCAAGCGCGCGACCACCACCCGCCGCTGGCGACGCATCGGCACCATCGTGGTCCGCTGGCCCGGCCCGGTGCTGGTGGCCACCCTGCTGATATCGCTGATCGGGCTGCTCGCCTTGCCCAAGTACGAGACCAATTACGACGAGCGCCATTACATCCCCGCCGACGCACCCTCCAACATCGGATACCGAGCGTCGGACCGGCATTTTCCACCAGCCCGCATGGAGCCAGAGCTTCTGATGGTCGAGGCGGACCACGACCTGCGCAACCCCACAGACATGCTGATCCTGGACAGAATCGCCAGAGGCATCTTCCACACCCCCGGCATCGCCCGAGTACAGGGCATCACCAGGCCGTTAGGTTCCCCCATCGAGCACAGTTCGATCCCGTTCCAGCTCAACATGCAAAGCGCGGTGACACTCGAGAACCTCAGCGACCTCAAAGAACGCGTCACCGATCTGTCCACGCTAACCGATCAGATTCAACGCATGATCGACATCACCCAGCGTCAGGAATACCTAACCCGACAGCTCACCGAGGCAAACCACGACATCACCGCTCATACCCGGCAGATGGAGCAGAACACCAACGAGTTCCGTGACCAACTCGCGGACTTCGACGACACGTGGCGGCCGATTCGAAACTATCTGCACTGGGAACGCCATTGCTTCGATATCCCGATCTGCGCGTCACTGCGGTCCCTGTTCGACGCCATCGACGGTGTCGACAAGCTCAGCGAGGACGTCGGCGGTATGGCTCGTGCCACGGATCGAATCGACATGATCCAGCCACAGCTGCTCGCGCAACTACCCCAGTTGATCGCCACGATGCAGACCGTCAAAACGCTTGCCCAAACCCTGGCCAGCACCTTCTCGGCGCTGGTCACTCAAATGGAGGACATGACCCGCAACTCGACCCAGATGGGCCAGGCACTGGACGGGTCAAAAAACGACGACTCCTTCTACCTGCCACCGGAAGCCTTCCAGAACCCAGACTTTCAGCGCGGACTGACGCTGTTCCTGTCCCCCGACGGCGCCTCGGCCAGATTCGTCATCACCCACATGGGTGATCCCGCTACCGCCGAAGGCATCTCACATATCGACAAGATCATGCTGGCCGCCGACGAGGCCGTGAAGGGAACGCCGCTGCAGGCGGCTCACATCTACCTGGCCGGCACCGCGGCGACATTCAAGGACATCCACGAGGGCACCACGTATGACCTGATGATCGTGGTCGTTGCCGCGCTCTGCCTGATCTTCATCATCATGCTGGGCATCACCCGAAGCCCGGTCGCCTCCGCGGTCATCGTCGGCACAGTCGCCCTCTCGCTGGGCTCAGCGTTTGGGCTGTCCGTGCTCATCTGGCAACACATCCTGCATATGCCCTTGCACTGGCTCGTGCTACCGATGGCCATCATCGTCATGCTGGCCGTCGGTTCGGATTACAACCTGCTATTGGTCGCCCGGTTTCGGGAGGAAATCGGTGCCGGCCTCAAAACCGGCATGATTCGATCGATGGCCAGCACCGGGCGCGTCGTCACCACCGCCGGCCTGGTGTTCGCTTTCACCATGGGCTCGATGCTGTTCAGCGATCTGCGCGTGGTGGGCCAGATCGGCACCACGATCATGATCGGGCTGCTGTTTGACACCCTCGTCGTGCGGTCGTTCATGATGCCCGCCGTCGCAACGCTATTGGGCCGCTGGTTCTGGTGGCCACGCCCACTAGCTTGGCAAACCCGCAAGCCCCAGATGGTCTCGCAGCGTCTGACCGGTGTAGGCAGTGCGAAAGGCGCCGCGCTCCTGCAGTAGCGGCACCACCCGGTCGACGAATTCATCCAGACCGTGCGGTGTCAGATGTGGCACCAGGATGAACCCGTCACAGGCATCGGCCTGAACGTAGCGGTCGATCTCGTCGGCGATGTGCGAGGGGGTACCGACGAACTGCTGACGGCTGGTCACCGCGATGACCAGCTCACGGATCGAGAGGTTCTCGGCCTGGGAGCGCTCGCGGTACCGGCGGGCGACGGCGACCGGATCGGCATGGCGGACCCGCCCCTGACTGATGGCGGCATCGGCGATCGGGTCTATGTCGGGTAGTGGACCGTCCGGATCATGATCTGAGAGATCACGACCCCACACCTGCTCGAGCATCGCGATCGCGGTCGCGCCACTGACCTGCTGGTAATTGATCTGGCGGGCTTTTTCCCCCGCCTGGTCCGGGGTATCGCCGATGACAAAGGTTGCCGCCGGAAAAACCTTGAGCTGGTCGGGATCTCGCCCGTAGGACCGCGCCCGCCCTTTGACGTCGGCGTAGTAGCGTTGGCCGTCCTGCAATGACGAGTGCAGGGTGAACATGGCATCGGCATGCCTGGCGCCGAAAGCACGCCCCTGCTCGGAATCGCCGGCTTGCAACAACACCGGGTGCCCCTGCGGTCCCGCCGGCAGGGTGGCGAATCCACGCACCTCGAACTGCGGGCCCGAGTGTTCAACGCTGCGTATCCGCTCCGGATCAACGTAGTCGCCGTTCTCGATGTCGGCCAGCACCGCGCCGGGCGCCCAGCTGTCCCAGAACTTTCGGGCTACGGTCAAGAACTCCTCGGCCCGCTGGTAGCGGTCAGCATGATCGAGATAGCCGCCGCGCCGGAAGTTAGCTCCGGTGAATGCGTCCGACGAGGTGACGATGTTCCAGCCGGCGCGCCCCTCGGACAAGTGATCCAGCGTCGCGAATTGCCTTGCCACTTCGAATGGTTCGTTGAAGGTGGTGTTGATCGTACCGGTCAGACCGATCCGGTCGGTGACCCCCGCCAGAGCTGCTAGCAGGGTAAGAGTATCGGGGCGTCCCACCACATCCAGGTCGTGGATTCGGCCACGGTGCTCACGCAGCCGCAGGCCCTCGGCCAAAAAGAAGAAGTCGAACAACCCGCGTTCGGCGGTACGGGCAAGGTGCACAAACGATTCGAACTCGATCTGGCTGCCCGCGCCGGGATCGGCCCACACGGTGGTGTTATTGACGCCCGGGAAGTGGGCGGCCAGGTGAACCGGTTTGCGGATCATGACCACAGCCCCCAACGCCGTGCAATCAGCTCATGGGAACGAAGGCGGTCTTGGTGCCCGTGCGTTACCGAGGTCACGACGAGTTCGTCCGCGCCGGCGACCCGCTGTAAGGCCAGCATCCGCTCGGCAACCTCGTCCGGGTTACCGACGAATTGCGTCGCCAGTCGATCGGACACCACCGCAAGCTGGTCATCGGTCAGCGCGGCGCAGTCGTCGGGATCCGGGTAGGGGGCGGCGCCGCCACCAGCCCGAATCGAATACACCCAGTGGCCGTAGCTGGATGCCAACCGCCGCGCGGTCGCCGAGTCTTGGGCAACAACGATGTCGGCCGACACGACGACGTATGGGCGCTGCAGCGCCGCCGACGGAACAAACGCATCGCGATAGGTCTCGATGGCTTCCAGCGCGGTGGCCGGGGTGAGGTGATAGCTGGCCACGAAGGGCAGCCCCAGCGCGCCGGCGACCTGGGCGCTTCGCCCCTTGCTGCTGCCGAAGATCCACGGAGTAAGTGCCGCATTCTCACCCGGCACCGCATGTACGTCAAAACCCTCCGCCCGGTAGGTGCCGGCCAGCAGCGCGAGGATGTCGCCGACCTGCTCAGCGAAGTCGGGCGCGACGGCCTCGGGTTGCTGCAGGATCGCCATGGTGGCTTGGACCCGGCCGCCCGATATCAACGTGCGCAGGTCGAACGGCGGCGGGATCACCACGCCATCGATTTCCCGCCACTCCCGAGCAGGTTGTGGGGCACGGGATTTGGCTGGGTCCCTCGGCTTCACACCGCGTCGCTGCGCCGATCGGCCGACGCCCAGGTCGATCCGTCCGGGATGGAAAGCATCAAGCATGCCGAAGCTCTCGACGACCGCGGCCGCAGTGGTGTGGCTGAGTTGAACGGCCGCCGATCCCACCCGGATTCGATTGGTGGCCGCGGCGATTTGTCCGATCAGTACGGCCGGTGACGCACTGGCGACAGCCACAAAGTGGTGCTCGGCGACCCAAAAGCGGCGATAGCCCCACCGCTCGGCGTGCTGAGCCAGCTCGATGGTGTTGCGCAGCGCGGTCGCGGCAGTGCTGCCGGAGCTGATCGGCGACAGATCCAGGATGGACAGCGGGATCATCGGCTCACCGCCGCATAGCGGTTGGGCGCCGGGGGCAGGCCAAGTCGCTCGCGCAGTGTTTCGCCGTCCCGATAGCCGGTGCGGAAGCACCCCGCGCGCTGCAACAGCGGCACCACCTCGTCGACAATGCCGGCCAGGTCGGTGGCGTTGACGGCGGGCCGCAATCGGGCTCCGTCGATGCCGAGGCGTTGCCAATCCAGCAGCATCTCGACCAACTCGGTGGGGCTGCCCGCCCAGACCAGCGCATCAGATCTGAAGTCGGCGCCATCATGCAACGAAACCACCACGTCAGCAAACACTTTCAGCGCCGCACCGGTTGCCCGCACTTCGCCGAGGATGCTGCGCAGCGAGTCTTCGTCGGTGGGCGTGATGAACACGACGTCGGCGCTGGCCGCGGCAAATTCATAGATGGGCCCCGCATGCGCCAGGGCAGCCACCACCGGCTGGCCTTGCGGCGGGCGCGGGGTTATCGAGGGGCCCTTGACCGAGAAGTATGTTCCGACGAAATCGATGTAGTGCACCTTGTCCCGGTCGATGTATCGGCCGGTGGTCACATCGCGGATGACCGCGTCATCCTCCCAGCTGTCCCAGAGCTTGCGCACCACTTCGACAAAGTCGCGGGCCTCGCCGAAAGCCTCGGCGGATGACTCGCCGCGGCGCACAATACGACGGCCGAACAGGGCCGCTTCGTGCGTCGTTGCGCTGACCCGAGCCTGCCAGCCCGCCCGGCCGTGCGAGACATAGTCAACAGTGGCAATGGCTTTGGAGATATGGAAGGGCTCGGTATGGGTTACCGTGGCCACCGGAATCAGCCCGATGTGCCGCGTCAGCGGGGCAATGCGGGCGGCCACCAGCACCGCGTCGGCGCGCCCCGCCAGCCGCTTGGGGTCGATCCGCTCGCGGCGGCCCGGCTGCGGCATCAAGGTGTCGTCGATGGTGAGGAAGTCGAGCAGCCCGCGTTCGGCTGTGATCGCCAGATCGGCCCAGTAGTCACCGCTAAGCACCGACCGGGTCTGTGCGTCGGCGGCCAAAGTCGTTTGCCATGCCTGCGGGTGCCACCCGTACCCGTCCAGCGCCACGCCCAGATGCAGCGGACGCGTCATGGCAGCGCCTTGCCGAACGCGATGGGCAGAACCGGGCCCTCCGAAGGCAGCGGTGCAGGCAGCCGGGTGTATCCGCAAGCCCGGTAAAGCTCTTCGGCCTCCGGCTGACGATTGCCGGTCACCAGATAGACCTTCCGATAGCCGCGATCGGCGATCTCGCCCTCCAACCTGGCCAGCAATGCTCGAGCGTGTCCGCGGCGGCGATGTTCGCGGTGCGTCCAGATGCGCTTGAGTTCGGCCGTGTCAGGGTCATGTCGGCAAAATGCTCCGCCGGTGACCGGGCGCCCATCCTGCAGCCCGATCAGCATGCCGCCATCGGGCGGGGCGAACTCGAGCGCCGCGCCGTGCTGCAGCCAGGCCAGCACCGCGGGCGGCTCGACACCGTATCGCTGCGCGTATTCGGCGGCCAGTTCCGTCAGCAACGGCCGAGCCAGCGGATCCCCCAGGGCCACCGGGACAAATCGCAGCTCGACGGCTCCGTTTGGCTGGGTGGCTTCGGGCATCGGTTATCGCTCCAACGCTTTCACTCGCCGCTAGTCCAGGAGCCGAGTGGGGGTGCGATCAGGTCCATGGGTGGGCGCACCGCCCTGGCGGTAGCGCCGAAGATCGCGGTGATCCCGGCACCGGAGGCCGCACCCCGCTCCTCGCCCGTCCGCACCATCAGGCTCGGCTTCGTCAGGCATCCGGGCGGTGTCGCAGCCTGAGCCCGACGACCGCCCGCCAGCCGAGCAACAGCACCGCGGTGACCGACGATGCCACTATGACGAAGCTGGTAGCCACACCCGCCGAACTGGCCTTGCGCAACACCATCCCGACGGTGACGGTGGATACCCACACGATCACCCCGGTTGGAGCCACGCTGGTAGGTCGGCGCCAGCCGCGCGCCACCAGCCAACCCAGGATGGTCCCGGTGAGAAACGGCCAAGCCGTGCTGGCAACGCCTCCGATGGTGACGCCTTCGGCATGACTGCGGCGACCGACGGCACAAAAAACCAGTACCCCGACGATGTCGGCGGCCAGCCAACCCAGCCAGGAGAGCCCGCGGCGTGGTTGCATGCAGCGAGACTACCGGGCCCAGGCAGGATTGAGTCATGAGCACCGAGACACCGCCCACCTTCGACCCGCACGACCCGCTCGGACTGGATGCTTCGCTATCCGACGACGAGATCGCGGTTCGCGACACCGTAAGAAAGTTCTGCGCCGAGCACATCACTGCCCATGTCGCCGAATGGTTCGAGAACGGGGACTTGCCCGCCGCGCGCGACCTGGCCAAGCAGCTAGGCGGACTGGGCCTGCTCGGAATGCATCTGCAGGGCTACGGCTGCGGCGGCGCGTCGGCCGTCCACTACGGCTTGGCGTGCCTGGAATTGGAAGCCGCCGATTCCGGGATCCGGTCGCTGGTATCGGTGCAGGGATCGCTGGCAATGTTCGCGATCGCACACTTCGGCTCCGAGGAGCACAAGCAGCGGTGGTTGCCGCCCATGGCCGCCGGTGAGCTGATCGGCTGCTTCGGCTTGACCGAACCCGACGTCGGTTCCGACCCGGCCGCGATGAAGACCCGGGCGCGCCGCGATGGTTCGGATTGGGTGCTCAACGGCCGCAAGATGTGGATCACCAACGGCTCGATCGCCGACGTGGCGATCGTGTGGGCCGCCACCGAGGAGGGAATCCGCGGCTTCGTCGTGCCCACCGAAACGGCCGGCTTCGCCGCCAACACCATCCACCACAAACTGTCCCTGCGGGCATCGATCACCAGCGAGTTGGTCCTCGACGATGTGCGGTTGCCGGCCGAGGCGATGTTGCCCGGCGCGACCGGCGTCAGGGGACCGTTGACCTGCTTGTCGGAAGCTCGCTACGGAATCGTCTGGGGAGCGATGGGCGCGGCGCGTTCGGCCTGGCAATGCGCGTTGGACTACGCCAAAGAACGCACCCAATTCGGCCGTCCCATCGCCGGGTTTCAATTGACCCAGGCCAAGCTGGTCGACATGGCGGTCGAACTGCACAAGGGGCAGCTCCTAGCGCTACAGCTCGGCCGCCTCAAAGACAGTGTCGGCCTGCGGCCCGAGCAAGTCAGCTTCGGCAAGCTCAACAACACCCGGGAGGCGATCAAGATCTGCCGGACCGCCCGAACCATACTGGGCGGCAACGGAATTTCGCTCGAATACCCGGTAATTCGGCACATGGTCAACCTGGAATCGGTATTGACCTACGAGGGCACACCCGAGATGCATCAGCTGGTGCTAGGGCAGGCTTTCACCGGTCTGGCCGCCTTCCGCTGAGCCGGTCCGCGATGACCTCCCGGCCCGAGTACACACCCGAGCATCACCAGTTCCGGCAATTGGTCCGCGATTTCGTCCACCGCATCGTCGTCCCGGCCCACGAAACCGGGGAACGCCGGGGGCAGTGGGATCGGGCACTGTTCACCGAAGCCGCGAGGCTGGGGCTGCTGGGGTTCTCGGTTCCGGAACGGTTCGGCGGACCGGGAGTGAACGACTTCCGCTACAACGCGATCGTCATCGACGAACTGCAGCGAGCCGGCGCCGCATCCGAAGCCATCGCCTTCACCCTGCAAAACGATGTCGTGCTGCCCTATCTCACCGACCTGACCACACTCGAACAGCAACAACGCTGGCTACCCGCCGTGGTGACCGGTGACATCGTGCTCGGCATCGCGATGACCGAACCCGGCGCCGGCAGCGACCTGGCCGGCATCCACACGACAGCGGTACGAGACGGTTCGCACTACGTTGTCAACGGCGCCAAGACATTCATCTCCAACGGTCAAAGCGGCGACCTGTTCGTCATCGCGGTGCGCACCTCACCGGAACGCCACCAGGGGCTCTCGCTGCTGGTGGTGGACGCAACCACACCGGGCTTTCACCGCGGCCGCAGTCTGGAGAAGATCGGCCTGCACGCCCAGGACACCAGCGAACTCAGTTTTGCCGATATGCGGGTTCCCGTGGAGAACCTGTTGCAGAACGAGGGCATGGGGTTCTACCAGCTCATGCGGAACCTGCCGCAGGAGCGACTGGCCTTGGCAGTGGGCGCGGTCGCCGCCGCCGAAGGCATCTTGGCCGAGACTCTGGACTACGTGCGGCAGCGCAAAGCCTTCGGTTCGCCGATCGCCAGCTTTCAGCACAGCCAGTTCCTGCTGGCCGAACTAGCCACTGAGATCGACATCGCCCGAACCTATCTCGATGACTGCCTGGCCGAACACCTCGCCGGCGAGCTGACCGCCGCCCGCGCGGCACGGCTGAAATGGTGGACCACCGAACTTCAGGTGCGTACCGCAGACCGCTGTCTACAACTGCATGGCGGCTACGGCTATATGCGGGAATACCGGGTGTCGCAAGCATTTGTCGATGCCCGCATCCAGACCATCTACGGCGGCACCAACGAAATCATGAAGACCATCATCGCCAAGGACTTGGGTATCTGAATTACCCCGAAATCGGTGTGGTCGGGTGGGTTGCGGTAGAACAAAGCACATGCTAATTCTGCGGCGAGTTGCTGGTGTGGTGTTCGGCGTCTGTCTTTTGGCAGGGTGCGCGGCGCTGCACCCACCGCAACAATCCTCCGCACCGACCGGACCGGACGGCAAGGGCACCAAGGCAGATGCGGTGATGAAGGTCGTCCGTGACTTCATGGGGCCAGCTCACCTGCGGTCGGTGATCGTTCGAGTCAGCGTGGACGGCAAGGAGATCGTCACCGAGGCCGTGGGCGATTCGATGACCGGTGTACCGGCCAGCACCGACATGCACTTCCGCAATGGCGCGGTCGCCATTTCCTACGTGGCGACGCTGTTGCTCAAGCTGGTCGACGAACACAAACTGAGCCTCGACGACAAACTGTCGAAGTGGTTGCCCGATTTTCCGCACGCCGACCGGGTCACTTTGGGCCAACTCGCCCAGATGACGTCGGGGTATCCGGACTACGTCCTGGGTAACGACGAATTCGGCGACGCGCTTTACGCCGACCCGTTCCGGCAGTGGACACCCCAGGAGCTCCTTGCACAGATATCCTCGCGGCCGTTGCTCTACGAACCCGGCACGAACTGGAATTATGCGCACACCAACTACGTGCTGTTGGGGCTGGCACTGGAGAAGGCCACCGGCCAAGACATGGCGACACTGCTGAAACAGAAGGTGCTTGCGCCACTGGGGCTGACTGCCACCGCCAACTCCGAAACACCCAGCATCCCCGACCCGCCCCTGCACGCGTTCAGCGCGGAGCGTCGCGCGTTCTTGAAAATCCCGACGGATACCCCGTTTTCCGAGGAGTCGACGTTCTGGAATCCGTCTTGGACCATCACCCACGGAGCCATCCAAACCACCAATATTTTCGACATGGAGGCCACGGCGGTAGGCATCGGATCAGGCAAGCTGCTCTCGGCGGACTCCTACCAGAAGATGGTGTCCACTGCGCTGCGTGGCAAGACCCGCGCCCAGCCCGACTGCCCCACCTGTTTCGAGCAAAGCGAGGGTTACACCTACGGCCTGGGGATCGTCATCTCCGGCCACTGGTTGCTGCAGAACCCCTTGTTCTCCGGGTACGCGGCCGCCGAAGCGTACCTGCCATCGCAACGAGTCGCGATCGCCGTCGCCCTCACCTACACCCCCGAGGCCTTCGACGACGAGGGCAACTACCCCAACCAAGCGGATATCTTGTTTCGCAAGATCGCCGCGGCACTAGTCCCCGATGACGCCCCACCGATGCCGCCAGGGAGATAGCCAATGAAAGTTGCCGCACCTCGGATCAGATGCCTTGCCACCGTCGCCACCTGCGTCCTGTCGCTAGCCACGTTGGCGGTGCCGGCCACAGCGGCGGCCGATCCGACCGTGACGCTGCCGCCGATGACTTCAACCGGCAGCGGACCGATCATCGGCGGCGGCAGCACATCGCTTGGGCAGCTGATCTCGCAGCAACTGATCAGCTTCGACAAACCTGACATCCAGGAGGTCGACGGCTCCGATGCCGCGCAATTCGTTGCGGCCGCGGCCGGGGTGGACGACCGTGAACTTGCCTCCGTTTTCCTGCTGCTGCAACGGGCGTTGGGATGCCAGCCGGACCCAGCAGGATCTGGTACCGGATTCGGGGCCCGCGCCTACCGTCGCAGCGACGGGCAGTGGGGTGGAGCGATGCTGGTCATCGCCAAGAGCACCGTCACCGACGTCGATGCCCTCAGGGCCTGCATCAAGTCCGGTTGGCGCCGGGCCACCGCGGGCGGACCGGATTCGATGTGCAACAGCGGTTGGACCTATCCCCCCTTCACCGGCCGCCGCGGCGGCGAAGGCTACTTCGTCTTGCTGGCCGGAACGGCCTCGGACTTCTGCAGCGTGCCCAACGCCAAATACCGAACGACGGCCAGCTCCTGGCCGATGTGACGCCGAACTGAGGGGATCGGCCACCGCCGGGCGGTCCGGTACCCCATACCCGTACTAGGAATTTGGCGGCTACGACGCCCGCCCGCCACACTCATCGCGGCAGGTGGCGCGAGGGCACACGCTCAGACCGGCGCTCGACAGCCGGTGCCGAGGCCAGGAGAACCTGCCCGCGCGGTTCTTGAGACATTCGGCTATAAAAATTGACATCGGCGTATCACATTAGACATTCTCGTTTCGAGATTTTCGATATGCCTTCAATGTCAAATCATTTGACTAATAGTATGAATTCTCTATTCGTGATGTCAGCGAAAACATTCATTGAAATACTGCTGCCCAAGTCAGCGAAACACGGAGGGCACTGTCAAATGTTGAATGCATTATCGCCAGACGCGCAACAGGAATCGGGTGCCGCCTGCGCCATCCCCTCCAGCGGCGGAGCCCAACCCCAGTCCAGCACGGAGTCGGGCGGGCCCGCGAGTCACGACTACACCGACGCCATGACCCGTGACTTCTACGACCACGAGGACTCGACCTACCGCGGATTCTGGGATCCAGACGGCAGCCTGCATTGGGGTGTCTTCGAGGACGACGACACCGGGTTCATCGCCGGCTGCCAGCACTGGAACGAACAGATGCTGCGCGCCGCACGCATCGGGCCGCAGTCGCGAGTACTCGACCTTGGCTGCGGCAATGGGACCGTCTCCGCATGGCTGGCGCGACAAACGGGTGCACAGGTCACGGGAATCGACCTGAGCGCCGTGCGGATCGCCAACGCGCAACGGCTGGCGGCGGACAATCCGCAGTTGCAGCTCGAATTCATGGCCAGCTCGGCGTCGGCGCTGCCATTCGCCGACGGCACGTTCACCCACGTCTTCAGCCAGGCCGTCCTCTATCACGTGCACGACCGCGAGCGGGCGCTTGCCGAGGTCGCGCGGGTACTGCAACCCCAGGGCCTGTTCGTGTTCGACGATCTGGTGACACCGCAGCGCCCGGTGAGCGCGCTCGCCCGCGAGGTGGTCTACGACCGGCTGCTATTCGAGCCAACGTTCTCGGCCGACGACTACCGCAAGGCCCTCGCCCGGCACGGCTTCGTCGTCTACGAGACCCGCGACCTGAGCCCACACCTGGCGCAAAGCTACAAACTGCTGGCGGATCTGGCCGAGCCATCGTGTCCACGGCTGGCCACGGCCTACCGACAGATCCCGGAAGTCATCCAGGACGCGGAGGTCGGCTGGAGCTTCTTCCTCGGCAAGAAAGTCGTCGACCGGCTGGAGTGGATCTACAACAGCGATCCTGACCTCAGCCTCGAACAGAAATATGACGCCTGGGCCGAAAGCTACGACTCCGACCTGCGCGGTAACTATCAGGCGAATCCCCGTCGGGCGGCGGCGTTGTTGGCGGCGCACCTGCCCGAGCGCAGCGGACCCGTGCTCGATGCGGGTGCGGGCACCGGGTTGGTGGGCGAGGAACTGCACAAGCTCGGCTATGACAACCTGACCGCGCTGGATCGCTCACTCGGCATGCTTTCCCACGCGCGCGCCAAAAATGTCTACTGCCACGTGGTTCACGGCGCGCTGGCGGCAGCGCCGACCCTGTTTCCGGATCAACGTTTCGCGGCGATCGTCGCTGTTGGCGTCTTCACGTTCGCCCACGCCGGGCCGGAGGACCTCGCGGCACTGGACCGGGTCCTCGAGCCCGGCGGCTGGCTGGTCATCGCGGTGCGCGCCGACTACCTCGACCAACATCGCACGCTAGAAGAAACGCTCGCCAAACTCGGCTACCGGATCGAGGCACGCGACGAATACGAGATCTTTGACGCCGAGCCAATGGTCGCGCTCGGCTGCCGCAAGCCCATCGACGACGACGGCGCATCGCGATGAGCCGGATCAGACTGTTGCGCGCCAAGCTCCATCAGGTGCGGGTGACGCACCGCGAACGCGACTACGTCGGCAGTATCGCCGTCGACGTCGACCTGATGGAACAAGTCGGGATGCTGCCGTTGGAGGAAGTCGAAGTCGTCAACCTCGAGAACGGCAATCGGTGGTCGACCTACCTCATCCCGGCCGACCGTGGATCTTCGCGGATCTGCCCGAACGGGGGCGGGGCGCTGCTGTGCGAGCCGGGCGACCGGTTGATCATCTTCAGCTACGCAACCGTGCGCAGCGGCGCGCTACGTCGCCGCCCGCACGTCGCGCGGGTATTGCTCAGCGACGCCGATAACCGCGTTGAGAGCTTGTTCGAACAAGTCCTCGAGCAGGACGACGACCGTCTTCGATACAGCGTGCGCGGCTGTTATGGGGACATCCCGGCCCAGCCCGATCTGCTACTGCGCGCCGAAACACAGCTGCTCGACGGGCCGCACTGATGGACAGCGACGTGGTCCTCGAGGTCTCCCCGCTCGGATCGGTTCGCTTGGACTTCGATGGGCGATCAACCGAACTGAGCCCGTGGTGGCTGCGAAGCCAATGCCCCTGCCGGCATTGCCGAACCGAAAGCGGACAGCGCACCACGGCAGCGGCGGCGCAGGACACCCGGCTGGCCGAGCTGCGGCGTGGTCGAGGCCGGGTAGTCGAGGTCCTGTTCCGGGACGGACACCGCAGCACCTTTGCCGAAGAGGAGCTGATACGGCACGCGAACTGGCGCGAGCAACCACTGCCGTTCGGATTCGCCAGCAGATCCGCGCTTGGGCTCGAGCGGCGGCGCTGGGAACCCGACCCCGATGCGGCCACCATCGGTGACTGGCTCGGCGCCCTGGCGGACAACCGGGTTCTGGTGCTCGAGGGAGCCCCTACCCGGGTCGGAGTGGTAGGCCCGACGGCGGCCCGGATCGCGCCCGTCATGCCGACCATCTATGGCGACACCTGGCTGGTGCGGGTCGAAGACAGGCCGGTCAACATCGCCTATACCGCCTGCGCGCTGCCATTTCACCAGGACTTGTGCGGCTACGAGACGCCCCCCGGCCTGCAGCTGCTGCACTGCATCGAGTTCGACGCCGCGGTAACCGGCGGGCAGACCTGGTTCTGCGACGGACTGGCCGCCGCCGAGCGGGTGCGGGTCCAAGCACCCGACGACTTCGAGACGCTGTGTCAGGTATGGGCGACGTTTGCGACCGTGAATCGCCAACAGCACATGGTGGTCCGAAAGCCCCACCTGGTGGTCGACGATCGCGCCAATCTGGTCGGCATCAACTGGGCGCCCCCGTTCGAGGGGGCGTTCGCCGGCGACCCGGCCGACGAGGAGCGCTACCGCCGCGCCTACCAGGCCTTCACCAGCGCCGTCGAGGACGGACCACGGCTGGCACTGCGGCTGCAGCCGGGCGAGATCGTGGTGTTCCAGAACCGTCGCACGCTGCACGCACGCCAGGCATACACCCAGCCGACCGCATCGGCCCGACGCGTGCTGGAGGGCTGCTACCTGTCGGCGGACGACGTCGCAAACCGATCTCGGATGCTGGCGCGGACCCGTCCGGCACCGGTGGGGACGGGGCCGACGACATGACCTACCTGGGTCTACGCATGGAACTACTGCGTCGGCTGCTCACCTGGCAGGGCTGGATGGACGCTCCGTCATCGCGGCGCACCAAAGCATGGGGGGCGGCGGTGCGCGCCCTGAGTCCGAACCAAAGCGGGCCAGGCGCACTCGACCGGTTCGAGCAGGTACTTCCGCGGCTGCCACTTCCGTCGATCGAGGAGACGCTGCAGACGTTCATCGCCTCGGTGGACCCACTGCTGGACGCCACCGGACGGGCCGAAGTGCGCGCCGCCGCGGACCAATTTCGCGGCAGTGACACCGCCGCATACCTGCAGGCCCGCCTCGAGACACGGCGAGCCCTGCACGAAAACTGGCTGGCGGAGTACTGGGAGCACTACGCCTACCTCATCGACCGCCGCTCGCTGCTCTACAGCACCGGCTACACGGTCGACTCCCCGACGATGGCTCGCCTCGGCGTCTCCCAGCTACAGCAGGCCGCCATGACAACGGTGGCCTTACTCGACATTCGCCGCCGCCTCGCTGCGGGGCAGGTCGCGCCCCAGCGAATTCAGGGCGTGGTGCCGCTGTGCATGAAACAGCTCCGCAACTGCTATTCGACCGTTCGACTGCCCGGCATCGACGTCGACACCATCGAGCGCTTCGACGACCAACGCGCCATCGTGGTGCTGGTCAACGGACACTTCTTCGAGGTCGAGGTGATCTTTGACGAGGGCCGACGCGACATCTCCTACCCGCAGCTGTTGGCGGCCCTAGAAGAGATCCAGCAGGTGGCCACCGCGCTGCCGCCCGGTCCACCGATTCCCGCCCTGACTCTGGAACAACGCGATGTCTGGTCCCGGGTGCGGGCGGGGCTGATCCGGGACGGCGGGGTCAACGCCGACAGTCTCGACCGCATCGAGCGGGCTCTGCTGGTCGTCATCCTCGATGACGCCGAGCCCGAGGGGCTGACCGAGCTGGGGCGCACGTCGCTGTGCGGTACCGGCGCCAACCGCTGGCTGGACAAGTCGATGAACCTTGTTGTGTTCGCCAATGGGCGAACCGGCGGCATCATGGAGCACAGCAGAGGCGACGGCGAAGCGATGATGCTGCTGTGGGAGGAACGGCTGCTCTATGAGCGCCGCTTTGCCTCCGCGTTCGACCAGAAGCCGACGCCACCGCCATCGCCCCCGCGCCGCCTGGTGTTCGAGGTGACCCCCACCCTGGACCGGGCCATCAGCGCTGCCGTCGCCAATGCCCGCATCCTGATCGACGACGTCGACGTCTACGCCGATGATCTCGGCGCCGCCGGGGCCGCGGCGATCAAGGCGGCGCGCTGCTCCCCCGATGCCTTCATACAGCTGGCGCTGCAGCTCGCTTATGGCCGCCTGCATCCCGACCGGGGACCGTGCCTTACCTATGAGACGGCCACCACGCGGCTGTTCGCGGCGGGACGAACGGAATGCTTGCGCTCGGCAACCGCCCAAAGTCGGGCCTTCGTGCTGGCGATGATGGACCCCACCTGCACCGGGGCCCGCCGCGCCCGCCTGCTCCGGGCCGCCGCCAGCGCCCACCGCGCCAATCGGCTGCAGGCGATGCGGGGACGAGGCTGCGATCGCCACCTCCTCGGACTTTTCATCGAAGCACTGCGCGAGGGCAAGGATGTTGCGCTGTTCGGCACGGACGCGTGGAGCCTGCCGTTCGAGCTCGCGACGTCACAATCACCCGTGCGCCAGACGGCCGCCTGGCGCCCGGAGAGCTCTTCGCGCGGGGTCGGGTTCCTGCCCATAACGCAAACGGGCTACGGCGTCTCATACGCCTTTGTCGGCGACGACGACGTGTACCTGTTCGTGAGTGCGTCCAACGGCTGCGACCAGACCTCCGCTCAGCGGTTCTGCGACGCCGTCGGGGCAGCCATGCGTGACATGCTGCGCGTCTTGAGCGGCCACGCCGAGCTGGCGACCCCCCCGGCGCCCGCACCGGAATTACAGCTGCAGTGACCGACGCCCTCAGACATCGCTGACGGCTCGCCGGACCACTGCGGCGTGGACGAGTGCCGCCAGCACACCGCAGGTCAACGTCACAACGGCGATCAGCATCGCGGCATCTTGAAATGAGCGAAGGTCGGCCATCCAGCCGGCAAGCGGGCCACCTGCCACCGTGCCGGCACTGAAGGCGAGGTTGTAGGCGGCCGCGGCCGTCCCGGGCCGCTGGGCTCCCCCCGCCGACTCCATGGCATCGGCAAGGGCGGGCATGATCGTCGCGATCATCGCCCCGAGGCCGGCCCCCAGCAAGACCAACGCGGCCGCTTGGACGCCCACCGCCGACGGCACACCCATGACGGCCAAGGCGACACCGAGGGTGACCCAGCCCGCCGCCAGGACCGGCGCCCGGCGCCCGGCGTCTGATAGTCGGCCGGCGTACTGCGAGGTGACGATGAAGGCCACCGTGGTCAGCGCGAACAGCAACCCAACGGTTACCCCCGAGGCGTCGAAGCGGGCGACCAGGTCGATCGGCAGTGTTGCCTCGACGGCGCCCAGCGCGAGCCCCACCGCCAGGCCCGCCACCAGCCACGGGACCGCCAGGCCCGGAAACGCCCGCTCACCGGACCACATGGCCGGCCCCGACGCCTGGCCGCCCGGTGCCTGCGGTAGCGACGCGGCCAGGGCGGCCACCGCCAGCGCGGACAACCCGGCCGCGCCTAGAAAGGGCGCGTGGGGTCCGCTGGCTTCATAGGCCAGGCCGCCCAACGCGGGTCCGAGAAGCGCGCCCAGCGCGGTACCGATGCTCGCCAGCCCCACCGCGCGACCGCGCTGCTCACGCGGGAATATCTCGACCAGGGTCGCGTAGCCCGCCACCCAGGTTGCCGCCGCCGCACCACCCTGCAGTACCCGGCAGGTCACGAGTCCGACGGGGCTGCTGGCGTAACCGAACGCGAGCGTCGCCAGCATCAGGATGATGGCCCCGGACAGGAACACCGACCTGCTTCCGCGACGATCGATCAGCCATCCGGCCACGGGGGTCAGGACGAAATACGCCAACCCGTAGCACGCGAAGACCACACCCACACCCAAGAACTCGAGCCCGGCGGGTTGGGCCAACCTCGGTAGTACCGGCACGACGATGCCGTACACCAGCATGTCGATGAAGAACGTGAAGCCGACGGCGGCTAGGACCACCCGCCGCGAGGAGTCGGTCATCGTCGCGGTGACCGGCTCAATCCGCCCGATCTGGTGGCACCACCCGGAACTTCGCGACTGCTGCCCCCGGCCTTCCGGCCCGGAAAGTGTCGGGCACCCGACCCGTGGTCGAGGCGAAGCCGCTTTTGAGCCGACCCGCTCGCTGTAGCGGTGACGCTTCTTTGATAACCGAGCAAGGAGCGTCACCACCATAAGAGAATATTGTCGTGGAGCGTCGGCATGGAAGTGGGGTTATCACCGAAAAGGATGCCCGAATGATGGGACAACGACCCGATCCGGAAATCCATTTCGTAAGCACTCCGTAAATTGCGTGTGACGCCATACCGCCGTCAGCCCAAATATCGGCACCACTCACCGGCCGGCAGCTGTCCGAGCATCTCCCCGAGCATCGATGAGCTGTCCTGGCCAGCAAGCCGCCGCAGCTTGTTGGACAGTCCCAGCTCGGTGGGGTGATGCCGGATTTCGGACATACCGCATACCCGTATGTGGGTGCGGCCAAAGGTCTCGGGCAGGCATGGGCGCGACTATCGCGCCCAGCATCGGCGGACGCCGCGGCCAAACGATCGACGTGGCCACGGCGGAGTCGTACGGTGTACATGCGCCGCAGTGATCACCACGGCTGACGGAGAACTGAAGGAGGACCATGACGCCCCCATCCAGCGAATCCTCGGCCGCAGGCAGGCGCCATCACGTCGTCATCATCGGAAGCGGATTCGGCGGACTGAGCGCGGCCAGGGCGCTCAAGCGGGCCGACGTCGACATCACCCTCATCTCGAAGACGACCACTCATCTGTTCCAGCCGCTGCTGTATCAAGTGGCCACCGGGATCTTGTCCGAAGGTGACATCGCCCCGACCACGCGGCTGATCCTGCGCAGGCAAAAAAACGTGCGGGTCTTGCTGGGTGAGGTCATGAGCATCGACCTGAACGCGCAGACGGTCACCTCGAAGTTGATGGACATGACGACCGTGTCGCCCTATGACAGCCTCATCGTGGCGGCCGGCGCGCAGCAGTCCTACTTCGGCAATGACGATTTCGCCATCTTCGCCCCCGGCATGAAAACCATCGATGACGCGCTGGAGCTGCGCGGCCGCATCCTCGGCGCGTTCGAAGCCGCCGAAGTCGCCACCGATCACGACGAGCGCGAGCGGCGCCTGACCTTCGTCGTGGTCGGGGCCGGGCCCACCGGTGTCGAACTCGCCGGAGAGATCGTGCAACTCGCCGAGCGCACCCTGGCCGGGGCATTTCGGACCATTACCCCCAGCGAATGCCGCGTCATCCTGCTGGATGCCGCGCCAGTGGTGTTGCCGCCCATGGGCCCGAAGTTGGGCCTCAAGGCGCAGAAAAAGCTGGAAAAGATGGACGTCGAAATTCAGCTCAACGCGATGGTGACCGCCGTCGACTACAAAGGCATCACCGTCAAGGACAAGGACGGAACCGAGCGCCGCATCGACTGTGCGTGCAAGGTGTGGGCGGCGGGGGTGCAGGCCAGTCCGCTGGGCAAGATGATCGCCGAGCAGTCCGATGGAACCGAGACGGACCGCGCCGGACGCGTGATCGTGGAACCCGACCTCACCGTCAAGGGGCACCCGCACGTCTTCGTGATCGGCGACTTGATGTCGGTACCCGGCGTACCCGGGATGGCCCAGGGCGCGATCCAGGGAGCGCACTACGCCACCAAGACCATCAAGCAAGCGGTGAAAGGTCACGACGACCCGGCCAACCGCAAGCCATTCCAGTATTTCAACAAGGGCAGCATGGCACTTATCTCCCACTACAGTGCCGTCGCCAAAGTCGGCAAGGTGGAGTTCGCCGGCTTCATCGCCTGGCTGGCATGGCTGTTCCTGCATCTGCTGTACCTGGTGGGCCACCGCAATCGCGTCGCCGCCGCGTTCTCTTGGGGGCTGGCCTTTTTGGGCCGCACTCGCGGTCAGATGGCGATCACCAGCCAGATGGTCTACGCCAGATTGGCGATGCGCTATCTTCAGGCGCGGGCCGAAGAAGACGCGCTGTCGGCGGCCGAACACGCCGAACAGGCCGAGCAACGGGCGACCGGTTGATGCGGCGAAATTCGCCCTAGCACAACGGCTTTAGCGGGTGCATCCGCGTTGCCACTAGCCGAGTGCCTGATCAATATCGGCGATCAAATCCTCGGCGCCCTCCAGCCCGACCGAAATGCGCACCACTGCGTCACCGAGCCCGATCGCGGCGCGGCCCTCCGGGCCCATCGCCCGGTGCGTCGTGGTTGCCGGGTGGGTGATCAACGATTTGGTGTCGCCGAGGTTATTGGAGATGTCAATCAATCTCAGCTTGTCGAGCACTTCGAAAGCGCGCCGCTTGGCCGCACTTTCCGGGGCGTCGAGTGCAAACGTCACCACGGTTCCGCCGCCAGACATCTGACGCTTGGCCAGGTCGTACTGCGGATGTGAGGGCAGATACGGATACCGCACCCATCGCACCGCGGGGTGGCCCTGCAGAAACTCGGCGATGCGCAGCGCCGAGGAATTACTATGCTGAACCCGAACCGCAAGCGTCTCAAGACCTTTGAGCAGAATCCAGGCGTTGAAAGCGCTGAGCGCCGGACCGGTGTGGCGCATCAGCTTCTGCACCGGCCCGTCGATGTAGGCCTGGTCGCCAAGAATGGCACCGCCCAGCACCCTGCCCTGACCGTCGATGTGCTTGGTACCCGAGTACACCACCACATCGACCCCGAGCGGAATTCCCTGCTGCAGCAGCGGAGTAGCAAAAACGTTGTCCAGCACAACTTTTGCGCCCGCGGCATGCGCCAACTCGGTCACCGCGGCGATATCGACCAGCGATTGCATCGGGTTGGACGGCGTTTCGAAGAACACCGCCTCGGTGGGCACCGATAACGCTTGCTCCCACTGCTCGAGGTCGTCACCGTCAACGAACACCGTTTCCACGCCCCAGCGCGGCAGGATCTCGTTGCACACCACAAAGCACGACCCGAACAGACTGCGAGACGCCACCAGCCGGTCGCCCGCACCCAGCAGCGCACCCAGCGCGGTGAATACCGCTGCCATGCCGCTGGCGGTGGCGAACACGGCCGGAGCTGCTTCGATCAGCCGAAGGCGTTCTTCGAACATGGCCACGGTCGGATTGCCGTAGCGCGAGTACAAAAAGTGGTCGAGTTCGCCGGCGAACGACTGCTCGGCCATCGCGGCCGACTCGTATACGTAGCCCGAGGTCAGATACAGCGCTTCGGCGGTCTCGTCGAATCCAGACCGCAACATGCCCCCGCGCACGCCGATGGTGGCCTGGCTGACGCCATCGGGCAACTTCCGGGGATTCTTGGGCTGCTCGGCCTCTGGCACCGATCGATCGTCGGTCACCCGCGCAGTCCTGCGACACAAGCCGTCGTCGGCATCGCCAGCATCGGCAGCGCCCCCACGTGCTTGTCGACGCAGGTCATCGCGGCTTCATCCCTGCCGCCAGGGCAAGCCGACCGCCCGCCAGCCCACCACACCTCGATGCCCCTGGGCGTCAAGGTGTCCTTCGAACCCGTCCAGCACGTTGTAGGCCGGCGTGATCCCCGCCGCGGTCGCGGCTGCTGCGGCGCCGATCGAGCGGGCGCCGGAACGACACAGGAAAACGACGGGCCGCTCCCCCTCCGCGGTGGAACCCGCTGCCGCGACGGCATCCTGCAGTTCGGTGAGGAAGTCCGCGTTGGGCCTACCGTCGAGAGTGCTCCATTGGATGTAGATCGCGTCCCGGCCAAGGCTCGACAGGTCCGGTACGCCGACGAAATGCCACTCGGCGGTGGTGCGCACGTCGACCAGCACCGCCGCAGCGTTGTCGCGCAGCATCGTCCAGGCCTCGAGCGGCGTGATATCTCCCGCGTAGCTCACCCGCGTGAGTCTCGCACATTCAGCCGGTCCACGACCTCGCGGGCGCGATCGCGAGCGACAGCGACATCGGGTGCGGTGGCCAGTGCAACGCCGAGGCCGGAGGAACGGGCACGCGGACGCCCGAACACCCGGACATCACTTTCGGGCACGGCGAGCGCCGCGGCCAGCGCATCGGCGCCCAATACCGGATCGACGGTCGCCACACCGATCAACCGAGCGGCACCGGGTGACACCATCAACGTGTCCACCGCAAAGCCCAAAATCGCCCTTGCTTGCAACTCGAATACAGAAAGACGCTGGCTACGCAGGGTAACCCATGCGGCATCTCCCGGGAATGGTTGGACGTCGGCAAAGTAGACCTCGTCGCCGTTGACCATTAACTCGACACCGAAAACCCCACATCCCCCCAGCGCCTTGACGATGCGGGCGGCGATCGACTTCGCCGCATCGAGCGCGGCCACACTCACCTTCTGCGGCTGCCAGGATTCCTGGTCACCACCGTCGGCAGCGTGGCCGATGGGTGCACAGAAGTCGATGCGCGGACCTTGCGGCCCCTGGCTGCACACCGCGATCAAAGTGACCAAAAACTCGACCTCGACCTGGGTCTCGACCCACACCCGGGGTGGGGCTCCCGCAGGCCCGCCCGCGACGGCCCGCTTCCAGGCGGCCTCCACTTCGTCGGGCCCACGGACCAAAGACCGCCGCGGACCGTCAGCGCCGGCTACCGGTTTGACGAGCAGCGGGTAACCCACGTGTGCGGCGACCGCCTCGAGCTCACCAAGGGATCCGACGAACCAGAACGGCGCGGTGGGCAGGCCGAGCTGGTCGGCGGCCAGCTTGCGCAAGGCCTCACGATCGCCGGCAAGCCGGACACACCGGGCGCTGGGCGCAAGCCCGATTGACCCACCTTCGGAGGGCGCGCGGTCAGCCAGGGTGTCGAGGGCAGCGGCGCTGACGGCGTCGGTGAGCGTCACCACAAAATCCGGCCGTAGCCGCGTGAAGACCACCTTCAGCTCGTCGGCATCGGGCATCGCCACCACCAGCGCCTGATCGGCGACGCGGTGCGCGGGCGCATCGGCGTCTGCGTCAACGGCGATCACCTCGGCTCCAAGGTCCTGCAGCGCGATCGCCAGCTCGCGGCCCTGCGCGCCACCTCCCAAGAGCACGACCCGAGGCCTGACATGGGCGTCGGCTTCGGCCGGCGGCGCCGTCACAACGGGCGGAACCGCCATGGTGGTCGTCTTGTCGCCCTCGGGACCGTTGTCGTCGCGTTCAGTCGCCGGGCGTTGATGCTTGCCGATGGCCTCGTCGTGTCCTTCGGTCAAGCCGTCAGTCACCAGCTCACCCTCTCGCTCGGAATTTCATCCCTGCCGCTCAAGGATAGGGGCGCGAGATGGAGCAGCGAACGGCGCTAGGACTCCCCTACCAGAGGGCTCTATAAGAGAACGCCGCTTCCGTGCTCATTTCTTGACAAATTGTGTAACTCTGCAAACAACTCGCTGTGTAACTTGGCCATAAGGAGGTGGGGGCGAGTGAGCGACGAGCGATGGTCCGAGGTACCCGAAATCTGACCGCCGCAGGCGCGGCCTGAACCGGTCAGCGCGGTCCGATCCGATTCAGCGGCAACGGGGGCCTTCGCGGTCCCGCCTAATCCGTCGAGGAGAAGTCGATGTCTTTCCTGACGACGCAGCCTGAGACGCTGGCCGTGGCCAACGTCGCTCGGGTCGTCGCTGACACGGCTTCCCACGCCCAAGACACCGTCGCCGGCGCCGCCGCGGCCAGCCGGGGAGGTAGGCCGCAATGACCATGGGGATGGACTTCGGGGCGCTGCCCCCGGAGATCAATTCCGCCCGGATGTATGCCGGTCCGGGCTCGGCTCCGCTGGTGCAGGCGGCCCGGGCCTGGGGGCGGTTGGCAAACGAACTGAACGCCACAGCCGCCTCGTATTCCTCGGTGATCGCCGGGCTTGCCGCCGCTGACTGGCAAGGCCCCTCGGCACTGTCGATGGCGGCCGCGGCGGCCCCCTATGTGGCGT
Source organism: Mycobacterium marinum (assembly GCF_003391395.1). NCBI lineage: Bacteria > Bacillati > Actinomycetota > Actinomycetes > Mycobacteriales > Mycobacteriaceae > Mycobacterium > Mycobacterium marinum. The sequence goes on along the minus strand of NZ_CP024190.1, from coordinate 756,165 downwards.
GGATGCGGTCCACCGCCGCGCAGGCCGAGCAGGCCGCGGCCCAAGCCATCAGCGCCGCCAACGCCTACGAGTCCGCGCACGCGGCGATCGTTCCTCCTGGCCAGATCGCGGCCAATCGCAGCACCATGCTTTCGTTGGTGCGGAGCAACATTTTCGGGCAGAACACCCCGGCGATCGCAACCAGCGAAGCCGACTACAGCGAGATGTGGGCCCAGGACATCGTCGCGATGGACGGCTACGCTGGCACCTCGGCGGCCGCGACGGACTTAGCGCCATTCACCTCGCCACCTGCAACAACGACGGGGACCCAAGCGCTCAGCGCGGCCACGGTGCCAGCGGCCGCCGCCGCTGCCGCACCGGCGGAAACCAGCATTTTGCCCCTCCTTCAGTCGTTTCTGCCCGCCCCGTTCAACGCCATACCGAACCCGTTCGAGGACCTCGACCTGCTGGTCCTCGCAGCCGTGGTGGTCTCCCTGGGCGCCCTGGGCGTCTCCGCGATTCAGCTGGGCGAGGTGTACCGCCACGACGTCGTCGACGAAGACGAGAACGCCCCGGTCTGTGGCGGGGAGTACGACGAGCTACCGGCGGCGGGCCTGAGCAACCCTGATCGAGACACCATCACCACTCCGGGCGGGCAACGGCTGGCGAGCCCGCCGTCGCCGCCGATCGCTGCACTTTCGGGCTACTCGGCCAACATCGGCGGACTCTCGGTACCACCGGCCTGGAATCTTCCTCCGGCGGTGCGGCAGGTGGCGGCGATGTTCCCCGGCGCAACCCCGATGTATTTGACCGGCGGGTCCGATGGCCAATACACCGGTATCGCGGCGGCGGGGATAGCCGGGGCCAGCCTGGCCGGTTTTGCCGCCCGGGGCAGCGGCTCGGCCCCCACCCCAACCACCGGAGCCCCATCAGCCGGCGGCGGCGGGGCCGCGGCGGCCGCCAGACCGGCCGCGAACACCCCATCGGTTCCGGCCGCCGCAGCCGCGGCAAACATTCCGGGGTTGCCCTCTGGTCTACCGCCGGGGGTGGTCGCCAACCTGGCGGCCACCCTGGCGGCAATTCCCGGAGCGACCATCATCGTGGTTCCGCCCGATCCGAACGCCGCCCAATAACCCCACCGCAATGGCTGGCGATCGCCCGAGCTGCTGCACACCCGCCTGCAACTCGGTTGCCGGCCTCTAGATAGTTTGTCAATTACGGTTGCCTACTCCAACGACTGCCGTTACCATGCATAGTCGGGTGCGCATGTATGCATGCGTAACCGTCCCTATAAAATAGCTTCGCTATGCATTTATGTGCCCGAGGCATGGTTGGCGGACATTGATTCAGGTCGTCGGAGCCAGCCGAGTGCACGGTCTAGCGTGCGAACGACCGCGTCCAATGGACCGCAGCGTGGAGATTCGAAGGAGTACCGAAGTACCAATGCCCCGAAAAAGCGCAACGTTTCGCAAAGTACCCACCCAGGATCGGTCGAAAGATACCGTCAAACGGATCCTCGACGCGGCCAGAATGCTTCTCGAAGAACGCGGCTACGACGGCACGTCCACGAATCGCATCGCTGCAGCGGCAGGCATTAGTCCGGGCTCGCTGTATCAGTACTTCGCCAACAAGGACGCCATCTTGCACGCGGTGGTAGCCGAATACACCCAGCAGCTGCTGGACCAAGTCACGGGGAACCTGGCCTCGTTAGTCCGGTCCGAACACGATGTTCCGCTGTCCGCCGCCATTGAGGCGCAGGTCGATGCCATGCTGGAACGGCCTCAGATTCTCCGGGTGATCTCCGGTCAGTTGCCCGGACGCACCAGCGCGGACGTGCTCAGGCCCCTCAGAGAACTGATGACGGCGACCATCAAGGGATACGCGATTGCGCCGCCGGACCAATCCATCGACATGGACGTGGATGCCGCGACATGGATCATCGTGCAGCTTCTTGGCTCGATAATTCGCTACGTCGTCGAAGAACCACCCATCGCCAAGGATGTATTCGTCGCCGAGATGACCCGATTCGTGCTGAGCAGTCCCGTCGCCTGGCGCTGCTCGGCACGTCCCGCAGCAGTTCCGACTGCCTAACCGCCCGTAACCGATTGCGTCACGCAAGCTTTCAACGTCAAGGGAAGTCTGAAGGCGCGCACTGGCGTATGGGCGGCCGGGCGGCCGAGTTCGCCAATCCGACCATGAACAGCGCGGCGCTCAGGCCCAACAGCGCCACCGATGCTGGCAGCATTATCGACTGTGACATAGCGGCCGCGAACGGCTCCCACAAGATCTGGGGCAGTTGGCAATGCGGTCCAAGAAGGCCCATCCCAACATCAAGTCAGACGCGATGTTTCCCGCCAGGGCCCCGTACCCTCATCCACGCCTCTGGGGCCGAAGCACTCTTACACGACTTCCAGGTGGCCGCGCCGATGCTGCCCGAGGCGACGTACAGCCTGCGCCAGATCGGCGAGTACATCCGCCAGGCGACGGGCTAGGGCTGGTCCGGTAGCAGTCGCACCATCAGACCGTTGGCTTCGGCCAACAACACCTCGTCGGCGTCGACCAGTTCCGCGGCCACGAACGCCTTGCGGCCCTCGATGCGGGTGACCCGCCCACCCACCAGCAACGGGGTATCGATCGGGGTGATCTTGCGGTAGTCGACGTGCAGGAAGGCGGTTCGGCTAATGGGCCGCGCCGCCGCGTGCGAGATCATGCCGAACATGTGGTCAAACAACAGCGGCAGCACGCCACCGTGCACCGCCGAGTTGCCGCCGACATGGAATCGGCTGAATGATCCCCGCATTTCCACACCGTCGGGGGCGTAGCGGGTCAATGTCCACGGCGGCAGCAGCAGGCTGCCCATGCCGGGCAGATCGGGTGTTCGCCCGGCGGGCCCTTGTCCCTCATCGGCCTGGAACGGGCCGAGCAGGCTTGCCAGTGCGTCGGCCTGCTCGGCGGCTTGGTCCCACACGCCGTCACCGGGATCGGCAGACACGGCCAGATCCTGCAATCGGCGCATCGCTGCCACGAATCGGCCAAAGCCAGGACCGGGGCTGGCGGGTCCGTACTCCGGGAACCCGCCGTGATGCTCGTATTCGGGATCGACTTCTTCCCCGGACCCTTCCGATCCGAGCGAAGAATAATGGGTCACGCGCGTTCCTGCAGGATGTCCCGTCGAACGATGGTCTGGTCCCGTCCGGGACCGACACCGATGCACGAAACCGGCGCTCCGGCAATCTCTTCGAGCCGCAGCACATAGTCGCGGGCCTTGGCCGGCAGGTCGTCGAATTCCCGTGCCGCCGAGATGTCCTCCCACCAGCCCGGTAGCTCCTCGTAGACCGGTTTGGCACGGCACAGATCGCTTTGGGTCATCGGCATCTCACTGGTGCGTTTGCCGTCGATCTCATATCCGACGCACACCGGCACCGTTTCCAGGCTGGAGAGCACGTCGAGTTTGGTCAAGAAGTAGTCGGTGATGCCGTTGACCCGGGTGGCGTAGCGCGCGATGACGGCGTCGAACCAGCCACAGCGGCGGCGCCGGCCGGTGGTGACGCCGAATTCGCCACCGGTCTTGGACAGGTATTCGCCGCTCTCGTCGAACAGCTCGGTGGGGAACGGGCCGGAGCCCACCCGGGTGGTGTACGCCTTGAGAATCCCCAGCACCGTGCGAATCCGGGTGGGTCCGATGCCGGAACCAACGGCAGCCCCGCCGGCTGTCGGATTGGAAGACGTCACGTACGGGTAGGTGCCGTGGTCGACGTCGAGCAGGGTGCCCTGGGAACCTTCCAGCAACACCGTCTCGCCGGCCTCCAGCGCGTTGTTGAGCAGCAAGCGAGCGTCGGCGATGCGATGGCGGAAACCCTCGGCCTGCTCCAATAGCGACTCGACCACCTGGTCCGGATCCAGCGCCTTGCGGTTGTAGATCTTGACCAGCACCTGGTTCTTGAATTCGAGGGCCGCCTCGACCTTGTGCGCGAGTTGGTCGGTGTCGAGCACGTCAGCCACCCGAATGCCCATTCGGGCGACCTTGTCCTGGTAGCACGGGCCGATACCGCGACCGGTGGTCCCGATCTTCTTGCTACCCATGTAGCGCTCGGTCACCTTGTCGATGGCCACGTGGTAGGGCATCAGCAGATGCGCGTCCGCGGAGATCAACAGCTTGGAGGTGTCGACCCCGCGATCTTCCAGCCCTTTCAGCTCGCTGAGCAGGACCCCTGGGTCTATCACGACTCCGTTGCCGATCACGTTGGTGACCCCCGGCGTCAGCACGCCGGACGGAATGAGGTGCAACGCGAAGTTCTCGCCGGAGGGCAAGACCACGGTGTGCCCGGCGTTGTTACCGCCCTGGTAGCGCACCACCCACTGCACCCGTCCACCGAGTAGATCGGTGGCTTTACCTTTGCCCTCGTCGCCCCACTGGGCTCCGATGAGGACGATTGCCGGCATGACGCGCTCCCTGGTCTCACGGGTTAAGCCCGCTTATTGTGTTCCAGCCGGTGACCTACCCTACCCAGGAGGTCAGGAGGAGCTTCAAGAATGGGCAGCAATATGGGGGTGAAATCGGCCGCGAACACGCCAAGCATGGCGGTACTGGTGTTCGATGGTCAAGCCGTGCCCGCCCCACTGACCGGCCTGCCGACCCATCAAGTCGGCGATTCCGCGTCCATCGACGCCGCGCTGGCCGCCTACCCACGGCTCGCTGTGATCGGCGGTGATGCCGACCTGGCCGCGGTGCTGACCCGGCTACTGCGGACCGACCGACTCGACATCGAGGTGGCCTACGTGCCGCGCCGGCGCACCACAGCGACCCGGGTGTACCGGTTGGCCGCGGGACGCCGCGGCGCATGGCGCGCCCGGCGCGGCAGCGCGGGGCGGGTGCCGCTGATTCGCGACGAAACCGCGACGGTGATCGTCGGGCGCGCCCGCTGGCTACCCGCCGATGACCAGCAGACGATCCACGGCGAGGCGGTCGTCGACGACAACACGCTGTTCGACGGCGACATTGCCGGTGTCTACATCCAGCCGACGCTGGAGCTTCCCGGCCTGCGGGCCGCCCGGCACGACCGCAGACCATGGCGACGCTGGATTGGCGGACGCGCCGCCCAGCTGGGCACCAGCGGCGCCCGAGTGATCCGCGACGGTATCCCGGCACCCCGGGCCGTGCGGCGCTCCACGTTCTACCGCAACGTCGAAGGCTGGCTGCTGGTCCGGTAGCTTTCGACCGGTGAGCGAAATGGGCCTGCACGAGTCGGTGCGACCCAGCCCGATCTTTCTGGGCCTGGTCGGGCTGACGACAGTTGGAGCGGCGCTGGCCTGGCTGGCGGGATCCAGCGTCCGTCCCTTGGCGTATGCCGGGGTGTTCGTCTTCGTCATCGCCGGCTGGCTGGTCTCGCTATGCCTGCACGAGTTCGGGCATGCGTTCACCGCCTGGCGATTCGGCGATCACGACGTCGCGGTGCGCGGTTACCTGACCCTGGACCCGCGGCGCTACAGCCACCCCGCGCTGTCGCTGCTGTTGCCGATGGTTTTCATCGCGTTGGGCGGAATCGGACTACCGGGTGCCGCGGTGTACGTGCGGACGTGGTTCATGACGCCGACCCGACGCACCTTGGTCAGTCTGGCGGGGCCGGCCGCCAACGTGGTGCTGGCGGTGTTGCTGCTTACCGCAACCAGATTGTTCTATGACCAGGACCACTGGGTGTTGTGGGCCGGAGCGGCGTTCCTGGGTTTTCTGCAGATCATGGCGGTGGTGCTGAACCTGCTGCCGATCCCCGGTCTGGACGGCTACGACGCATTGGAGCCCCATCTGAGCCCACAGACTCAGCGCGCGCTGGCACCCGCCAAGCAATTTGGCATCTTCATCCTGCTGTTCTTGCTCTTGGCGCCGGTGCTCAACCAGTGGCTGTTCGAGTTTGTCGGCTGGGTCTTCGACTTTTCCGGGGTACCCCACCTACTGGCGATGGTCGGCAACTCGCTGACCCGCTTCTGGAGTCAGTGGATCTGACCACGGTTGCAATATATGCATAAATACGCATATATTGCTCTGCCATGGGCGCTGGACACAATCACACCCCCGTTACGGCCTACGCCTCACGGATGATTCCCCGGATGGTCTGTGCGGCGACGATCCTGGCGATGTTTTTCGTGGTGGAACTGACCACCGCATGGCTGATCAATTCGATCGCGCTGCTCGCCGATGCGGGCCACATGCTCACCGACGTGGTCGCGGTGTTCATGGGACTGGCCGCCGTCATCCTGGGCAGGCGGGGCAGCTCGTCGCCAAACCGCACCTACGGCTGGCATCGCGCCGAGGTGTTCACCGCGGTCGCCAACGCGGCGCTGCTCATCGGGGTCGCGCTGTTCATCGTCTATGAAGCGATCGATCGCCTGCGCGAGGCGCCCTCGGTGCCCGGCCTGCCGATGATCGTGGTGGCACTCGCCGGCCTGTCCGCCAACATCGTGGTTGCGCTGCTGCTGCGTTCGCACGCCGACAGCAGCCTGGCGGTCAAGGGCGCCTACATGGAAGTCGTCGCCGACACCGTCGGCAGCCTCGGCGTGCTGGCCGCGGGCGTGGTTACCGTCACGACCAGCTGGCCTTACGCGGACGTTGTGGTCGCCGTGCTGGTCGCGCTGTGGGTGGCGCCGCGGGCGGTCTCGTTGGCCCGCGCCGCGCTACGAATCCTTTCCGAATCCTCGCCGAGACATATCGACGTCGACGAGCTTCGTTCGGCGCTGCGCGCCGTGGACGGCGTGACCGAGGTGCACGACCTGCACGTGTGGACGCTGGCCCCCGGCAAGGACATGGCTACCGCCCACCTGACCAGCAGCGCGGACTCCGCGCGGGTGCTGCACGACGCGCGCGCCGTGCTCTCCGACCGTGGGCTGCACCATGCCACGGTCCAGATCGAGCACACCGCGGGCATCCAGGAATGTCCCGATAGCTGTTCGGACGCGGTGCCCGCGATCGGCTGAGCCAAGCGGCCCGCTTCGGCCACCCTGCCTACCCGACGGCGGGGTCGCGGGCCTGCCGACCGCCGTGCGCCCAGGCGGCCAAATCCGGCGGAGCCAGTGCGGCGACACGCTCCTCGTATCGCTGTTGCTCAGCCCCACAAAGGATCTCCCGCCACTCACCCCGACCCCCCGCCCGAAAGAAGCGCTCGTTGCTACGCCACACACCGTCTGTGGCGTTGGGAGCGAAGTCGAAAGCGCGCTCCCGCATGGCATCCAGCGTGGCGTAGGCGGCCAGCTCCCGGGCGCGAGCACACCCCAGCTCAATACCGAGCACCTCGGCCAGCCGGATCAGCTCACCCACCAAATCCGCTTGATAGTCGGCAAAGTGGAACATGGCGACGTTGGGCAGGTGGCGCCGCTGCCAGAGCGAGCCGAAGTGATGCAGGATGGCGGCCAGGGATCCGATCTCGGTAGGCGGCTGAAACCGCATCTCCGACGACGGCACGGCCGCCGCGTCCATCCAGCTGCGGAACGCCTCAATCCGGTCAGGGGCGCAATCGAAGGTGAGCCGGAAGTCGGCGTCTGACTGAACAAATCGCTGGTGCGGCATCGCCGTCACTTCGGGGGTCCGCAATGCGCTGGCTTCCACGTTGGCCCACTGGAACAGCTCCGATACCGCGGCGTCACGCGGATCGCGGCCCACCCCGATGTAGGTAACCCGATCGTCGAGCACCAGACCATCCAACGGCGTGTGAGTCTTGATGAACCGGCGATGCCGCTGCGCATCCAGGGCCCTCACCACATCCTCGATCGGGCGAATCGTCTGGTCGAGCCACGGTGACACCCTCGACATTGGCGCCGGCAGCTGCGGGCCCTCGAAGACGAGCAGTGAGACCAACCGCTGGGTCCAAGTCACGCCGCATTTCCACGGCGCGGAAATGACGATGTCGCCCTCGCGCAGTTCAAGCGCGTACCAACGCAGGTTGTCGCTCATCAATGAGCGGTACAGGACAGGTCCGGCCATCTAGGGCAACTTCTCTCGATCGTGGCCCCACTCGCCACGAAGCATTTGCACTGACTTGTTGCCGATACCGACGGGATGTGAGCCCAACTTGCCCACATCCCGTCGGATCGGCGTCTCACTGTGCCGGTCAGAAGCCAACTCTCACTCGGTGAGTTCGTTGGCGCTGAACACATAGCACGAGTGGGTGCTCTCTTTCTCGCAGAACAACACTTCGTGGGACATACCCTCACCTCCTGTCGGTGCTCGACGATGCACGTCGGCGCAGCCTATATACAAAAACGTATGGTTGTCCATACGAAATTGTTTGGGCCAGGGCAGTGGAGGCAGCACCCGACGGGCGACGATGCCGCAGGATGGGCCGAGATGGGCTTGCACCCTGAGTGATTCAGTTTCCGTCGGCAACCCGCCGACCGGCCTTAGAGTGGCTTGCGGGCCTCAATGAGTACCCGGGTCGAGTGTGTGACAAACGAGCCTTCGGACTGGATATGGTTGTGCAGCGCCCGCAGCTGATCGTGGTAGCACTCGACGGTGAAGTCCGGCAGAAACCAGATCACCTTTCGCAGAAAATAGATGACGGCCCCGACGTCGAAGAACTCCACCCGAAGCCGCTCGATCCGCATATCGACGATCTCGAGGCCGGCGCCGGTGATTTCCGTGCGCATCCGGTCGGCGTACTGATCGGGCCCGCCGTGCTGTCGCGGCCCGAGGAAATGCTCGCGCAGGCTCCACAATGTCGCAGGCCCGACGTGCTGGGCAAAATACGTGCCACCCGCCTGCAGCACCCGGGCGACCTCTCCCCAGCACAGGTTGGACGGGTGACGGCTGGTCACCAAGTCGAACGCGGCGTCCGTGAACGGCAATGGCGGCTTGTCACCGGTGGCGACCACCACCACACCCAACGGATGCAGCAGCTTGGTGGCCAGAGCCGCGTTGGGCGGCCATGATTCGGTGGCGGCCATGGTGGTCGGGAAGTTGCCCGCGCCGGCTAACACCTCGCCGGCGCCGGTTTCCAGGTCCAAGGCGGCCGTCGCGTTCGCCAGACGCTGACCTAGCAATCGTTGATAGCCCCATGACGGGCGCTCTTCGGTCGCGCGGCCATCCAACCAAGAGAAGTCCCAGCCGGCCACGGGCGCTGACGTAGATTCGGCCACCAGATCGTCGAACGTTCTTGCCACGCCTCACGTTATCAAGGCCTCTCAGGGCTTCGGGGCTCCTTATTGGATGGCGAACCGCACGAAGGGTGCCGCGAAGTGGCTTCGGTGCATGACGCACGGATGCCCGCGAAGCGGCTAGCGTCGCCAGGCTCGGAAGTGTCGGGACAACGCCTGGCCCGGTTCGCAGCCTCGACGGCCGGTGCCAGTTGGCCAGCAAGCCGCCCAGCAAGAAGAGTTGCTCGCCTAGAACCCAAGCACCGAACGGGCCGTCGGGTCGCAATCGTCGAGCAGGTCCAAACACCGCCGGTACTCGTCGGTCTCGCCGATGGAGTCAGCGGCACGCGCCAGAGCGGCCACGCACCGCAGGAAGCCTTGGTTGGATTCGTGCGCGTAGGGCACCGGCCCGAAGCCTTTCCAGCCGTTGCGGCGCAACTTGTCCAGGCCACGGTGATAACCGGTGCGCGCGTACGCGTAGGCGGTGATGACCTTGTCGTCGTCGAGCGCCTCCTCGGCAAGCGCCGCCCAGGCCACCGACGCCGACGGATGGGCGGCGGCGACGGTGGCGGGACTTTCGTCTGCCAGCAACTTCTGCTCAGCCTCACTGTCGGGGGGCAGCAGAATAGGATCGGGCCCCAGAAGATCACCCATCGACGTCATGGGCGTCATTTTGCCAACCGCTCTGGGCGTAGCCAAACTCGCCTGCCTGGCCGCCACTCAAACGGTTCCTAGCTCGGCAATCACCCCAAGCGGGGGTAGGGTCGCTAAGCTCCAACCTACCCACTCAATAGCGGGAGGAAAGCAGCACTCATGCCCAACGCATCCGAGCCCGACCGCGACGGGACCGAAACCAGGGACGCAGCGGCCGGGGAAGAAGGCACCGAGAGCTTTCCCCTGATCCCCGATGACACTGAAACCGAGACTGTGGTCATCTCCAAGGCCGATCCCGTTACCGATCCCGAACCGTCAGGCGCGGACGCGCAACCTGAGCGGCGCTTCACCGCGCCAGGCTTCGACGCCAAGGAGACTCAGGTCATTGCGACCGCACCCGAGCCGGCCACCGAGGTGTTCCAAACCCACCAAGCGCCGCCCGCTGGCCCACCACCGATCGGCATGCCGCCGAAAACTGCGGTGCCGCAATCGATCCCGCCGCGCGATAGCGGCAGACCGGCTGCCCTGAAACAGCGCAACTGGGGCTGGGTACTGGCAATTGTCGTGATCGTGTTGGCGTTGGCGGCGATCGCCATCCTGGGCACCGTCCTACTGACCCGCAACAAGCACCCGAACGTGTCCCAGGAAGACCGGGTGCGCCAAACCATCCAGCACTTCGACGCCGCGGTGCAGACCGGCGATCTAACCGCTCTGCGCAGCATCACCTGCGGCACCACCCGCGACGGCTATGTGGACTACGACGAACGCTCGTGGGACGAAACCTACCGCCGGGTCTCAGCGGCCAAGCAATATCCGGTCATCGCCAGCATCGACCAGGTCGTGGTCAACGGCCAGCACGCCGAGGCCAACATCACCACCTTCATGGCCTACGACCCGCAGGTTCGTTCGACGCGCAGCCTTGATCTGCAGTTCCGCGATGATCAGTGGAAGATCTGCCAGTCACCGAGCAGCTAGTAGCGCACGCCGCAGCTTCCACCGGGCAACAATTCTCCCGCTCGACCCGCCCGCACTTCGCGCAAAATCTGTTGCACTGCAATAACTTTCAAATATGACCGCGGTTAGCACTGGCCCCGGGTCCGCCAGCGCGCATTTTCCAGGTCCAACCATTTGTGGCCAATTCCCGGACTCGATCAAGAACAGATTCGCCGCGGGGGCTTTCGGCGGCGACCGGTTGCGCTGTTCGTCGAGGGAACCACGACTCCCCCGAGACATTCCCCATCCAGCCCCATCCAGCGGGACCCAAGTCGCACCGGCCGCGCCGGGTAAGCTGCGTCCCGCCAGGATTGAGGCAGGCTTCACGACGGTAAAAGGCGCGCAGTGATCCGCTCGCAATGACCTCGACTATTCGTTTACCACCGCCGGGGGTCTACCCTGTGAGTCGCGGCGGCTACTGCATATTCGGATGTCTCCACAAACACCGAAGAATGCCGCGGTCACCGCCCCCCATCAGTGCAGACATGCCAGAACACGCGAACCACGGTTGCGGAACAATTGGCCCATTCGTTACCTGTAGTTTCGGGCTAGTTCCGGCCCGCACCACCCGTTCGTCAAATTGACGGAGTAGCTCGGTTTCCAGCGTGGGAGATCGACTGCTGCCGAAATGCGCCGACATGCATTCTGTGGCAGGGTGTTGGCGAATTGCCTGCTCCTGCGGGGATTTCGACCCGATTCGCTGTTCCAGGAGAGGCAGGTGAGTTTCACGTGAGCATCCACTACCCGACCGTCGAGCAATCGACTATTGATATCCGACAAGTCGTCGGCATCGGGACGCCCAAAGCCGTCGATTTGTGGCTCGATGTGGTCACCGACGCGCCGGATCGCGTCCGTGAACTTGCCTCCTTGTCCAAAGCCGAATTGGCCAAGCTCGGTGACCTGCTCGACACCACCAGCGGCGTTGAGTTGTTCGAATCGGTTGACGACATGCTGGCTGCCGAGGCGCTGCAAGCGATGGACTCGGCGGTGGCGGCCAGCCTGCTGGATGCGCTGGACTCCGATCACGCCGCCAACATTCTGCGCGAGTTCAAGACCGCCAAGCGCGATGCCCTGCTGGCCTCGCTGCCGCTGAAGCGCGCGGTTGTCCTGCGTGGCCTGCTGAGCTGGCCCGAGGACTCCGCCGCGGCGCACATGGTGCCCGAAACGCTGACCGTTGGCGCCAACATGACTGTGCTGGATGCCATCGCTACCGTGCGCGAGCACGCCGCAGGATTGCGCAGCGACTCCCGGACCACCGCCTACGTCTACGTGATCGACGCCGACTCGCATCTGTTGGGCGTCGTCGCCTTTCGGGCCCTGGTTCTGGCCGACCCCGAGCGCCTGGTATCCGAATTGATGACCGAGGATCTCATCGTCGTCTCACCGCTGACCGACAAGGAATTGGCGGCACAGACGCTGATGACCCACAACCTCATGGCGGTCCCCGTCGTCGATGGGGAAAATCGCCTGCTGGGCATCATCGCCGAGGACGAAGCCCTCGACATCACTCAGGAGGAAGCGACCGAAGACGCCGAGCGTCAGGGCGGGTCGGCCCCGCTGGAGGTGCCGTATCTGCGTGCGTCGCCATGGCTGCTGTGGCGCAAGCGCGTGGTGTGGCTACTCGTGCTCTTTGTCGCCGAGGCCTACACCGGCAGCGTGTTGCGGGCGTTCTCCGACGAGATGGAGGCGGTGATCGCGCTCGCCTTCTTCATCCCGTTGCTGATCGGCACCGGCGGCAACACCGGCACCCAGATCGCAACCACGCTGGTGCGCGCGATGGCCACCGGTCAGGTCAGGTTCCGCGATGTCCCCGCGGTGCTGGTCAAGGAACTGTCCACGGGGGCACTGGTCGGCTTCACCATGGCGGTGGCCGCGGTGATCCGCGCTTGGACGCTGAACGTGGGCCCGCAGGTCACGGTGACGGTGGCCGTCACGGTGGCCGCCATCGTGGTGTGGTCATCGCTGGTGGCGGCGATCCTGCCGCCGCTGCTCAAGAAGTTGCGCATCGACCCCGCGATCGTTTCGGGGCCGCTGATCGCCACCATCGTCGACGGCACGGGGCTGATCATCTACTTCATGATCGCGCACCTGACCCTGACGCAGCTGCAGGGCCTCTGACCGGCTCCGCTCAGCCGGCTCCGGCTCAATTCGCCGACTTCGCTCGCCGGCCAGCCGGCTCCGCTCAGCCGGCCAGCCGGCTCCGCTCAGCCGGCTAGCGACTTCCCAGCGCAGTGCAAGTCGTTGCAGGCCTCGATCACCCGTTCGGTCATCCCGGCCTCGGCCTTCTTGAGGTAGCTGCGCGGGTCGTAGACCTTCTTGTTGCCGACCTCGCCGTCTACCTTGAGAACGCCGTCGTAGTTGGTGAACATGTGCCCGACGATCGGTCGGCTGAACGCGTACTGGGTGTCGGTGTCGACATTCATCTTCACCACGCCGTACCGAAGTGCCTCCTCGATCTCGGACTTCAGGGAGCCCGAGCCGCCGTGGAAGACGAAGTCGAACGGCTTGGCGCTGTCGGGCAGCCCGAGCTTGGCGGCGGCCACCTTTTGCCCCTGGTCGAGAATGTCGGGGCGCAGTTTGACGTTGCCCGGCTTGTAGACGCCGTGCACGTTGCCGAAGGTCGCGGCCAGCAGGTAGGTGCCCTGCTCACCGGCGCCCAGCGCGTCAACTGTCTTCTCGAAGTCCTCGGGTGTGGTGTAGAGCTTCTCGTTGATCTCGGCCTCGACGCCGTCCTCTTCGCCGCCCACCACGCCGATTTCGATCTCGAGAATGATCTTGGCGGCCACGGCCGCCTTGAGTAGCTCCTGGGCGATGACCAGGTTCTCATCGATCGGGACCGCCGAACCGTCCCACATGTGCGACTGGAACAACGGATCTTTTCCGGCCGACACCCGTTCGGCTGAGATCGCCAGCAGCGGCCGTACGTAGGTGTCGAGCTTGTCCTTGGGGCAGTGGTCGGTGTGCAGCGCCACGTTGATCGGGTACTTGGCCGCGACGATGTGAGTGAATTCGGCCAGCGCCACGGCACCGGTCACCATGTTCTTGATACCTAGGCCGGAACCGAACTCCGCACCACCGGTGGAGAACTGGATGATCCCGTCACTGCCGGCGTCGGCGAAGCCTTTGAGCGCGGCGTTGACTGTCTCCGAAGATGTGCAGTTGATGGCCGGGAAGGCGTACGAATTCTCTTTGGCACGTCCCAGCATCTCGGCATAGACCTCGGGCGTTGCGATGGGCATGAAAGACTCCTCCTGAAGGCTGGGTGTACCCAGTATTGCAAGACCGGGGAATGTGTCCACTCCGGTGGGCCACCTGTTCAAGCCGGTATGTTGAGACACCATGAACACCGCCGAGATGGCCTTGCCGGACATCCTCGACCCGATGTATTGGCTGGGCGCCGACGGAATTTTCGGGTCCGCCGTGCTTCCCGGCATATTGCTCATCGTCTTTATCGAGACCGGTTTGCTGTTTCCGCTGCTGCCGGGCGAATCGCTGCTGTTTACCGGGGGTCTGCTGGCCGCCAGTGCGCATCCACCGGTCACGATCGGTGTGCTCGCCCCGGCCGTGGCTGTGGTGGCGGTCCTGGGCGACCAGACCGCATATTTCATCGGGCGCCGGATCGGACCCGCGCTGTTCAAGAAGGAAGATTCGCGGTTCTTCAAGAAGCACTATGTGACCGAATCGCACGCCTTCTTCGAGAAGTACGGGCCCTGGACCGTCATCCTGGCCCGCTTCGTGCCGTTCGCGCGAACCTTCGTGCCGGTGATCGCCGGCGTGTCCTACATGCGCTATCCGGTGTTTCTGGCATTCGACATCGTCGGCGGGATCAGCTGGGGTGCCGGAGTCACGCTGGCCGGCTACTTTCTGGGCAATGTGCCATTTGTGCACCACAACCTGGAAAAGATCATCCTGGGCATTCTGATCGTGTCCCTGATCCCGGCCATGACTGCGGCCTGGCGGGGCTACCGGTCGCGGCGGCGCTCCCCCAACAACGAGTCCGACTCCTCCGACCCGGTAGTGCTACCCGAGTGAGCTGACCGCCGCGACACTGTGGGCCGCCTCCATCAGCATCCAGCCCGACAGTTGCACCGACAGGTCTCGCTCGGCGATCTCCGAGCCCTGCACCGCGCCCTCGACAAACTGTGCCTGCTGCCCCTCTGCGGTGGGCAACTCGGCGTCGCGGTCCCAAAACGCCCCGAACACCGGCAGCCCGTCCGCTGTTTGCCGGCAATCCCACGCTGATTTCGCCGACGCGAGGACTATCGCGCGGGCGGTGTCGCGCGCTTGCGCGTCGTCGGCGGAATCACCCGGCAGGGTGGTGGCCACCAGAGCCAGATACCGGGCGGTGATTCCCGCGAAGAGTCCGCCGTCTCCGCCGCCCGCCCCCTTCAACACGCCTGCGGAAGCCATGTGTTCGGCAACAGCGGCGACCAGTCGATGGACGCGAGGCGCGTGCCGATCGTTTCCGGTCCGCGCCGCCAGCTCCGTCTCCAAACCGAGCACCACCCCCTGGCAATAGGTGTACTGAGCGCGGACCAGCGACCCGCCCTTGATGCCGTCGAAGACCAGGTGCGTCTCCGGGTCGATCAGCGTGCGGTCGATCCAGTCACCCATCTGCTCGGCGCGAGCAAGCCGGTCGTCATAGCGGGCCAGAAATATCCCCGCCGGACCATTGGCAGGAGCATTGAAGAACTGGTCCTGCTTGCGCCACGGGATGCCGCCACCGTCCTCGGGCACCCAGGCTTTGACGAACTGGTCGGCGAGCTTGGGCAGCGCGCGGCGCCGCTGCACACCTGCTATCCGCGCCGCCCGTTCCAGTGCCAGCGCCAGCCAGGCCATGTCGTCGTAATAGCTGTTGGTCCAGGAGAAATTGTTGCGCAACCGGTGTGAGCGGACCTGCCGATTGATCCTGCTGCGCCGCTCGGCCTGCGGGTCGCGCAACTCCGCGTCGATCAGGCAGTCCAGCAGATGCGCCTGCCACCAGTAATGCCAAGTGCCGAACATGCGATCTTTGCGTTCCGACGGCCATGACACCACGCCCAACTGGGTTCCGGGTAGCCCCCACAGCCGCTTTAAGTGACGCCCGGTGATGGCGGCTTCAGAACTCGCGGCCCGGTTCGCCCATAGCTGGTCCATAGCCCCCGATCCTGCCTCAGACATTCCGGGCCCACGCCGCCAGTGCGGCACCAGCCGGCTTGGCATCCAAGAACCAGAGTCGCAGACGTGGACGCTCGTCAATCACCAGCGGCCACTACGGACCCACCCACCGGCGATGACTCGGAGGTGCGCTCGCCGACCAGAAACCAGGTGTGCAGCATCCCCTTGCCCTTCACCGCCACGGTGCCGCGCTCCTCGAAGACAAAACGCTCCCTGAGGCGCTCGTACACATCCTGCGGAACCTGAATGCGTCCCGGGAAACCCGTGGACTCCATGCGGGCAGCGACGTTGACGGGATCGCCCCAGACGTCATAGAAGAACCGGCTGGTGCCGACCACGCCGGCCACCACCGGACCGGCCGCCAGGCCGATCCGGATCGATACCGTCTCACCGGTGTGATCGGTAAGGTGACCCACCGAATCCGAGAGGCTGAGCGCAAACCGGGCCAGCGCCTCCAGGTGGTCCGACTTGGGCTGCGGCACACCGCTCACCACGATGTAGCAGTCTCCGGAGGTCTTGACCTTCTCGAGCCCGTGGCGCTCGACCAGGTCGTCGCATTCGCCATAGAAGCGGTTCAGAAACTTCACCAGCTCCTCCGCAGTGGCGCGACTGGCGCGTTCGGTGTAGCCGGCAATATCGGCGAACAGTATCGAGACGTCGTCGTAGTTGTCGGCGATGATCTTGGTCGCCGGGTCCTTGAGCCGGGCCGCCACACTCGCCGGCAAGATGTTGGTGAGCAACGACTCCGCACGTTCGTACTCGAGCTCGATGGCCTCCTTGGCCCGCTCAATCTCATTGAGCGCGTACCAGATCGTCGCCATGACTACCACCGATGCCGAAATCGTGGTGACCGCAAAGCCCGCATCGGTGGCCCAGACCGGCATCTTTCTGGCATGGAACGGGGCCACGACTCGCGCCGCGATGTTGATCACGACCCCGAAGGTCACCACCGCCGCCGCCAACATGAGGTGATCGATGCCCAGCACGAGCGCCGCAACCAACACCGACATCAGGAAGTAGAACGCGATCCCGACGTGCGAGTCGATCATCCAGCTGACCACGACCAGTGACACGTTGGCGGCAATCACCAACGCCAGCGCCGGAACCAGCTCGCCGAGCCGGTATAGCAGCGGTATCACCGCAAACACCACGGCCATTACGGCGTTGAGCGAGACCACGTACCACTGACTGGTGGCCAGCACCTCGATCACCGCGAAACTCGCGCTGACCACCGAAGCGGTGCACGCAACGATGGCAACGACGCGACGACGCCTGGTCAGGCTATCGGCGTATTGGCGGTCGCGATCGACAATCGCCGACTTCAGCCACAGCAACGGCCCGCTAAACGACCAACCGGCCGGCTCCGCTGTCAGCTCCGTGGATTCGACATCGACGTGAGCCACACCGGAAGCCTATCGGAAAAGGCCCCGAATTAACCGGCTTCACCTCGACAATTCGCAGTTCGGCCACTACCCGCGCACGATCGACGCCAATCGCCGATCCGATTTATCAAGCCCGACACGCACCCTCGCTGCGGCCGCCAAATACCGAGACCGCTGGTCCCAGAATGGATCCGGACCGCCCGCCGCGCACCGCCTCGATCCGCCACTCCCGAGGGGTTCCCAGCGGCACCCACCGTCGTCTAAGGTGGCGCGCAGCCGATGGCGGACTGGGGCTCACGGCCCCGGTTTGCCCGTGCCCGGTCACCACCAACCGGGCGGGCTGCACCGTTGACCCAGGCGTCCCAGGCTTACTCGTAGGACCGACCGCCAACCCTTGTCGGCCCGGCGCAAAAAGTTAAGTCTGTATTGCACCGGTTGGCTTTCCCACGGGCCGGAACAGATGCTGAAGGCCCATCGATTGAACGGAGGTCGACGAGGTGGCAGGCGATCACGAGGTTGCACACCTCGCGGGGGGACACTTGGCTGGCACCGACAGCCACCTGGAGTCACCGACCTACCTGCAGAAACGACAGTTGCGGACCGGCAGTGCCGGCTGGCTGCTGCTGGCGGGGCTGGGCGTGAGCTACGTGATCTCGGGGGACTATTCGGGTTGGAACTTCGGGCTGGCGCGCGGCGGCTTCGGCGGATTGGCGATCGCGGCCGTGGTGATCGCCGCGATGTATCTGGCTTTGGTGCTCAGCATGGCCGAATTGTCCTCGGCACTGCCGGCCGCGGGCGGCGGGTACACCTTCGCCCGGCGCGCGCTGGGACCGTGGGGCGGATTCGCAACGGGCACCGCCGTCCTGATCGAGTATTCAATCGCACCGGCGGCGATCGCCACCTTCATCGGCGCATACGTGCAATCGCTGGGCCTGTTCGGCATTCGCAATGGATGGTGGGTTTACCTGACCATTTATGCACTCTTTATCGGCATTCATCTGTCGGGTGTGGGTGAAGCGCTGAAGGTAATGTTCATCATCACCGGTGTGGCACTGGTAGGCCTCGTCGTTTTCGCAATCGCCGCGGTCGGCCACTTTCGACTGGCAAATCTGGTGGATATCACCCCGTCCGACGCGGTCGGCGCATCCGCTTTTCTGCCGCACGGCTATCTGGGTGTGTGGTCGGCGCTGCCCTTTGCGATTTGGTTCTTTCTCGCCGTGGAGGGGGTGCCGCTGGCCGCCGAGGAGACGGCAGATCCGGCCCGCAACGTTCCGCGCGGCATCACCGCCGCGTTCAGCGTCTTGGTGTTGACGTGTGCGGCCGTGCTGCTGTTGGCCACCGGCGCGGGCGGAGCCGCGGCCATGTCGTCTTCGGGCAATCCACTGGTAGCGGCGCTGGGGCCGACCGTCGCGGCCACCGTCGTCAACTACATCGGGCTGGCCGGTCTGGTCGCCAGCTTCTTTTCCATCATCTATGCCTACTCGCGGCAGCTGTTTGCGCTGTCACGGGCGGGTTACCTGCCGACCGCGCTGTCGATCACCAACTCCCGCAAGGCGCCGACGCTGGCCCTGATCGTTCCCGGTGTCATCGGTTTCGCGCTGTCGGTCACCGGTGAAGGTGATCTTCTGCTGAACATGGCGGTCTTCGGAGCCACTCTCAGCTACGTGTTGATGATGATCAGCCATATCGTATTGCGGCGGCAGGCAGCCGATATGACCCGCCCTTACCGCACCCCGGGCGGTATTGCCACGTCCGGCTTCGCATTGCTGGTCGCCGCGACCGCGCTCATTGCCACATTCCTGGTGGACACCGTGGCCGCTTTGTGCTGCCTGGGCGTATTCTGTGCGTTCATAATGTATTTCGCCTTATATAGTCGGCATCAACTGGTCGCCAATTCTCCGGACGAAGAATTGGCGGGCTCGCAAGATTTCGAAAGCGAACTGCAATGAGCTACCGGCAGACTATTTCGGGTACCACGTATGCCTTCGACGGGCTGGTCGACGTGTTGGCCAAGGCAACGCCGCTGCGCTCTGGTGACCAGCTCGCCGGCTGTGCCGCCGAACATGACGCCGAACGTGCCGCCGCCGCTTGGGTACTCGCCGACATGCCGCTGACAACGTTTCTCAGCGACGTGGTCGTGCCCTACGAAACCGACGAGGTCACCCGGCTCATCATCGACAGCCATGACCGCCAGGCATTCGCTCCGATCTCCCATCTGACGGTCGGCGGCCTTCGCGATTGGTTGTTGGACAACGCGGCTCGCGACGACAGTGCGGCACGCATCGCGGCGATCGCGCCGGGCCTGACCCCGGAGATGGTTGCCGCGGTCTGCAAGATCATGCGCAATCAGGATCTGATTCTGGTCGCCGCGGCCACGACCGCCACCGCCGCCTTCCGCACCACCATCGGATTACCGGGCCGGCTAGCCACCCGGCTGCAGCCCAACCATCCCACCGACGACCCGCGTGGAATTGCGGCCGGGATGCTCGACGGCTTGCTGATGGGCTGCGGCGACGCCGTGGTCGGCATCAATCCTGCGACCGACTCGCCTCAGGCAACCGCGGACCTGCTCCACCTTCTCGATGACATCCGGCAACGTTTCGAGATCCCCATGCAATCGTGCGTGCTGTGCCACGTCACCACCACCACGGAGTTGATCGACAAGGGTGTGCCCGTTGACCTGGTTTTCCAGTCCATCGCCGGCACCGAGGGCGCCAATTCCAGTTTCGGTGTGAACATCCCAATGTTGTTGGAAGCCAACGAAGCCGCGCGGTCGCTGCGCCGCGGCACCGTTGGCGACAACGTCATGTACCTGGAGACGGGACAGGGTTCGGCCCTGTCTGCCGGTGCGCACCTGGGCACCGGCGGCAAGCCCGTCGATCAGCAGACATTGGAGGCGCGGGGCTATGCGGTGGCCCGGACGCTGCAGCCGCTGTTGATCAATACCGTGGTCGGATTCATCGGTCCGGAATACCTCTACGACGGCAAACAGATCATCCGGGCCGGGCTCGAAGACCACTTCTGCGGGAAACTACTGGGCCTGCCGATGGGCGTCGACGTCTGCTACACCAACCACGCCGAAGCCGACCAGGACGATATGGATACGCTGCTCACCCTGCTGGGCGTGGCGGGCGCGGCCTTTGTGATCGCCGTCCCCGGCGCCGATGACATCATGCTGGGCTATCAAAGCCTGTCGTTTCACGATCCGTTGTACGTGCGACAGGTGCTGCGGCTGCGCCCCGCACCCGAATTCGAAGCCTGGCTAACCGGTCTGGGCATGGCCGACGCCAACGGACGGATTCTGCCCATCGATCTGGCGACCTCGCCGCTGCGGGCATTGGCAACCGGTGCATGAACGCACCGGACGCACGGGCCGCCGATGAGGTGTGGGCATTGCTGCGCGACGTCACCCAAGCGCGCATCGGACTCGGCCGCGCCGGCAACTCATTGCCCACCCGGCGGGTCCTGGAGTTCCAGGCCGCCCACGCCGCCGCGCGGGACGCCGTGCACGACCCGCTCGACGTCGCAGGGCTCACCGAACAGATCCGCGACCTGGGCCTCGGCGCACCGCTGGTGGTGCGCAGTCAGGCCAGCTCACGTAGCGAGTACCTGCGCCGGCCTGATCTAGGCCGCGCTCCGGCGGACCTGTCCATCCTGCCCAACACCGGCGCCGACATCGGCATCGTGCTCGCCGACGGCCTATCGCCTCGCGCCCTCACCGATCACGGCGCCGGCCTGCTGGGTGCGCTGGTGCGCGAGTTCCATGACCGCTATCGCATTGCCTCGCCAGTGATCGCGACCCAGGCGCGCGTTGCCCTCGGCGACCACATCGGTCAGGCGCTGGGAGTGCGCACGCTGCTGGTGATCATCGGCGAACGCCCCGGGCTATCGGTTGCGGACAGCTTGGGCATCTACCTGACGCACCTGCCGAGACCGGGTTTGACCGATGCGGATCGAAACTGCATCTCCAACATCCACCCGCCCGACGGCCTCGACTACCAGACCGCCGCCGGCATCGCCGCTGCCCTGGTCACCGGGGCCCGTAAACTCGGCCGCTCCGGGGTGGCCCTCAAAGACACCTCGCGCACCGAACTGACCGCCGACGACACGCTCGGCATCGGCTGACGTCACCGCAGATCGCCGCCCAGCGCTCGGAGCAACTGCTGTACCCCAGTCAACGAATGCGCCGGCAAGAACAGGTCACAGTAGGGCAGCGCCGCGGCCATCGAGCCGGTCAGCGGCTCGAAATCGCTCTGTGCCGCACGCGGATTGAGCCAGACCAGCAACTGGGCGCGCCTGCGCACGCGAGCCAGCGCGTGACACAGGACCTCAGGTGCTTCGCTGTCCCAACCGTCGGAGGCAATGATCACCACCGCGCCGCGTAACGCGTTGCCGTGCGGCGGTTCCAGCAGCGCACCGACACTACGACCGATAAAGGTGCCGCCATACCGGTCGGCTACCTTCGCATTGGCCCGGTCCAGGGCCACCTCCGCCGAACGATGAGCCAGCACCGGGGTGAGCCGGGTCAGCGAGGTCGAAAACGCGAAGACCTCCGGGCGAATGCCGGGTTGGCGCGCCACCAGCGCCCGCATGAGATGCAGATAGATCGCCGCATAGGGCTGCATCGAGCGGCTTACGTCGCAGAGCAACACCACCCTCCTGGGCCGTCGGCGCGGCCGGATCCGCGCCAGGCGCACCGCTTCCCAGCCGGTGGCGCGCGAAGCGTTCATCGTGGCTCGCAAGTCGATGCGCTTGCCGTGCGGGCTGGACTCGAAGCGCAGGCTGCGCCGGCGCGGCCAGCGCGCCACCGTCGACTCCAGCCAGCCACCAATACGCCGCAAATCTTCGGCGTCGAATTGGTCGAACGGTTCCTCGGCGAGTGCGGCGATCCGGCTGGGCAGCAAGTCGGGCAACTGGATGCTGGGTCGAACACTTCCGTCCTGATCCCCGACCCGGCTGGCCCAGGGCAGCGGTTGGCCGCCGGCGGCACCGGAGGGCCCGCCGTTGCGATGCACGATGCCGGCCGCCGGTGTCTTGGGGCCCGGCAGCGGCCGGGCAGCATCGGCCGCCTCAGGCCCGGCCGCATCGAGCGCGCCGAACACGGCGGCAAAGGCGAGGTCAAAGGCAACCAGATCCTCCATCCGATTGACCAGGGTCAACCTCGCGGACCAATACAGCGCGGACCGGGAGTCGGGCACCAATTGCCGCATTGCTTGCACAAAATTCGCCTGACCGCTCGCCGACACCAGCACCCCGACCCCGCGCAGCCGTGCCACCAGCGCGGCGGCGAACGCCGCCAGGTCGACGCCGCGCAGCAGCAACGGAGCGGTCATCGGCGTTCAGCGCCGTCTGCGCAGCACCCAGATCAGCACCAGCACGGCCAGCACAGCCAGCACGGCGGGGCCGTACTTCTTGAGCTGGTCACCGCCGGCGAGCTCGAGCAGATCGATCGGCTCGGGCTCCGCAGACGTGGTGGGCTTGCGGGCCTCGACGGGCCGCGGCTGCGGGCTGGCCGGGCTTTCCGGACTTCCGGGGCTTTCCGGGCTTTCGGGAGCCGCCGTCACGGCATTGCGGGAGGCCAGTTCGGCTTCCAGCGAGTCCACGAATTGACCGAGCAACTTCTCCGACACCTGCTGCAGCATTCCGCTGCCGAACTGCGCCAGCTTGCCGACGATCTTCAGGTCGGTGTCGACGGTGACCTGGGTGCGCTCGCCCGCCTCCGCCAACTGAGCGGTCACCGTCGCGGCCGCGTTGCCGGTGCCGCGCGACTCCTTGCCCTTGGCGTCGATGACCGCGCGATGCTGATCGCGATCCCGCTCAACGAAATGCACCTTGCCGCTGAACTCACTGGTCACCGGCCCCACCTTGACCTTGACCTTGCCGAGGTAGTCGTCGTCCTGGTGACCGGTCAGCTGCGCGCCGGGCATCAGCGGGATCACCTGCTCCAGGTCGCACAGCACATCCCAGGCCTGCTCGATCGGCGCGCTGACGGTGAACTGGTTGGCGATCTTCATTCGATGAGTCCTCTCATGTTCGGCTGTATTCGGTCAACGCGTCGCGCATCAGGGTTCGGTCATCAGGAGTCTTGGCCAATGCCCCGAGACTGGCCAATGCCGATGTGTCGACGAGGTCCGCGACACCCAGCGAGACCAGTGCGGCGACCCAGTCGATAGTCTCGGCCACGCCCGGCGGCTTGTCCAGATCGAGATCTCTTGTGCTGCCGACGAATTGAGTGGCATGCTCGATCAGTGCGGCGCTGGCCCCGGGAACCGTCCGCCGCACGATCGCGGCCGCCCGCGCCGGCTCCGGGTAGTCGATCCAGTGGTACAGACAACGCCGGCGCAACGCGTCATGCAGATCGCGGCTGCGGTTGGAGGTCAGCACCGCGATCGGCGGCAGCGGCGCGACGAAGGTGCCCAATTCGGGAACCGTCACCGCCGCCTCACCGAGGAACTCCAGTAGCAGCGCCTCGAATTCATCGTCGGCCCGGTCAATTTCGTCGATCAGCAGCACCGGCGGTGTCGAGCCGCGATGGCGCACGCACTGCAGGATGGGCCGATCCACCAGATACGCCTCGCTGTACAGATCGGCCTCGGAGATATCGGCGCCACGCGCCTCGGCGAGCCGGATGGACAACAGCTGGTGCTGGTAGTTCCAGTCGTAGAGCGCCTCGTTGGCGGTCAGCCCTTCATAGCACTGCAGCCGGATCAACGAGGTATCCAAAACCGCGGCAAGGGCTTTCGCAGCGGTCGTCTTACCCACACCGGGCTCACCCTCGAGCAGTAGCGGGCGCCCGAGGGTGACCGCGAGATAGATGGCCGATGCGGTCCCGGTGTCCAGCAGATAGTTCTGCGCGTCGAATCGGCGAACCACATCTTGGGGGTCTGCAAAGGTCGTCACGCTCATTCAAGGCACCGATTCCACGAGCCGCCGGTAGTCGTCCCAGGTATCCACGTCCAACGGTACCGAATCGTCCACCACCAGTTCCCGCACCGGGTGGCGGCCGGATTGGATGAGCTTCCACACTCCCTTATCGCCGTGCAGCTGTGTTATTTCACCGAATAGTCTGCGGCTAAACCAGAATGGATGCCCGATTCCATCGTTGTACCGGCACACCATGATGTCGCAGCCCGGCCCCTGGCCGACCAGGCGGGCGACGGTGGCCGGGTCGACGCCCGGCTGATCCCCAAGCATCAGCACAATGCCGGCGGATTGCGGATCCACCCGTCCCAGCGCAACGCGCAACGAAGCCGAACACCCGGTACCAAAGTCCTCGACCGTCACCACCTCGGCCTCATCCAGCGGCACCAGCGCGCGGACCCGTTGGGCGGCCCCGCCCAGGGTCACGATCAGCTGATCGAATCCGGCGCCCCGCGCTACCCGCAGAGTCGCCCCGAGCAGCGTCGTATCGCGATAAGCCAGAAGCTGTTTCGGCGTGCCCAGACGACGGGATCCGCCGGCCGCCAGCACCACACCGGTGATGCTAGGCGCCCTCACGCGCCGCCGTTTCTGTCGCTGAACGCCGTTCGGCATGCGGGGCAGCAGAACCAGTAGTCGGCACCCGCCAGCCGCAGGTGTTCGGTAGCCGGCCCGATCAGGACCGTCATCCCGCACACCGGATCCACCGCCTCGGCGGCAGTCGCATCCACCGGCGCGGGCCGGCCCCCGCCGCCGGCGCGCACCGCCGCAATGATTTCGGCGGCGATGGCCACCGCGATCTCGGCGGGCGTCTTGGCACCGATAGCCAGTCCGACCGGGGTGCGGATGCGCGCCCGCTCGGTCGCCGAGAGGCCCAGCGAGTCCAGGACCGCGGCGCCACGGACCTTGCTGGCCACCAGACCGATGTAACCAACGCCGTTATCCAATGCCGCGAGGATGTTTTCGGCTTCCGGACCGCCATGGCTGGCGATCACGACGGCAGTCGGCAAGGCGGCAGCGCCGACCGGGTCGCTGTCGCGGCGGGCGTCGTAGCCCAGCACGCCGCAGACCTCGATCAACGCCTCGGCGATCGGCGTGGCACCGTAGATTCGGACCAGCGGCGCCGGCAGCTGCGGGGTCAAGAAGATCTCCAGCGACCCGCCCGACAGGCACGGATTGACCACCACGCATGCGCCGGGGGCTTCGGGGAAGTGCACGTCCCCATCGGGAAGCACGCGCAGCAGCACACTTTCGCCCGCCTGAAGCACCCCCAACGCCGCCTTGCGAACGGAGTTCTGCGCGCACTGCCCGCCGACGAAGCCCTCGATAGTGCCATCGGCCAACAGGATCGCCTCGTCACCGGGGTAAGCCGAGGTCGGCGGCTGGGCTCGGACCACCGTGGCATGCACAAACGGTGTCCGCGCAGCCAGCAGCTGCGCTGCCCGCTCACTAATGGTCATCTGCAACCCTTAAATCGGAGGTGTGGCCCGGCCCTGCATGGCCTCCCAGACTCGGGACGGCGTCAGCGGCATGTCGGCATGGCGAACCCCGTATGGCGCCAACGCATCCACCACCGCGTTCACCACCGCCGGGGGCGAACCCACGGTGGCCGATTCACCGATTCCCTTGGCCCCGATCGGGTGATGCGGCGAGGGCGTCACCGTGTGCCCGGTTTCCAGGTGCGGCACCTCGAGCGCGGTCGGGATCAGATAGTCCATCAGCGAGCCGCCCAGACAGTTACCGTCCTCATCGAAGGCGATCATCTCCATCAACGCCATGCCGATGCCGTCGACGATGCCGCCATGCACCTGGCCCTCGATGATCATCGGGTTGATGCGGGTGCCGCAGTCGTCGACGGCCAGGAAGCGCCGCACCTTGACCACCCCGGTGCCCGGATCGACGTCGACCACACAGAAGTACGCGCCGTACGGGTAGGTCAGGTTCGACGGGTTGTAACACACCTCGGCGTCCAGGCCGCCCTCGATGCCCTCCGGCAGATCGCCGGCTCCATGGGCCCGCATCGCGATGTCGGCGATGGTGACCGATGCCGACGGATCTCCTTTGACGTGGAATGAGCCCTTCTCCCATTCCAAGTCGGCAACCGATACCTCGAGCATGCCCGAAGCGATGATCTTGGCCTTGTCGCGCACCTTGCGGGCCACCAACGCCGCTGCGGCGCCCGAGACCGGGGTCGAGCGACTGCCGTAGGTACCCAGCCCGAACGGGGTCTGATCGGTGTCACCGTGCACCACGTCGATGTCGTCGGGTGGGATCCCCAGCTCCTCGGCGACGATCTGGGCGAACGTCGTCTCATGGCCCTGGCCCTGGGTCTGCACCGACAGTCGCACCACGGCTTTGCCCGTCGGGTGCACCCGGAGCTCGCATCCGTCGGCCATGCCCAGCCCGAGGATGTCCATGTCCTTGCGCGGGCCGGCGCCGACGGCCTCGGTGAAGAAGGAGATGCCGATGCCCATCAGCTCACCGCGATCGCGCTTTTCTTTTTGTTCGGCGCGCAGGGCGTCATAGCCGATCATGTCCATGGCCTGGCGCATGGTGGACTCGTAGTCGCCCGAGTCATAGACCCATCCCGTTTTGGTGGTGTACGGGAACTGCTCGGGCTTCAGCAGGTTGCGCAGCCGCACTTCGGCGGGGTCCATCTTGAGTTCGAAGGCCAAGCAATCCACCAGCCGCTCAACGAAATACACCGCCTCGGTGATGCGGAACGAACACGCGTAGGCCACCCCGCCGGGCGCCTTGTTGGTGTACACCGCGGTCATGTGGCAGTAGGCGGCTTCCAGGTCGTAGCTGCCGGTGAACACGCCGTAGAAACCGGCCGGGTATTTCGTCGGTGCCGCCTGGCCGTTGAAGGCACCATGATCGGCCAGCACGTGAGAGCGCAGCGCCAGAATCTTGCCCTCGTTGGTCGCGGCGATCTCACCGACCATGATGTAGTCGCGCGCGAAGCTAGTCGAGGTCAGGTTCTCGCTACGGTCCTCCATCCATTTGACCGGTTTACCCAGCACCAACGAACCGACGATGGCACACACATAGCCGGGATAGATCGGCACCTTGTTGCCGAAGCCGCCGCCGATGTCGGGCGAGATGACCCGGATCTTGTGTTCGGGCAGCCCGGCGACCAACGCATACAGCGTGCGGTGGGCATGCGGCGCCTGCGAGGTGGTCCACAGCGTGAGCTTGCCGGTGACCGGGTCCAAATCGGCTACCGCTCCGCAGGTTTCCATCGGCGCCGGGTGCACACGCGGATAGACCATCTCCTGTTTGATCACCACGTCAGCCTTGGCGAACACGGCGTCGGTGGCCGCCGCGTCACCGGTCTCCCAGTCGAAGATGTGATTGTCCTGCTTGCCGTCGAGGTCGGTGCGGATCACCGGCGCCGACGGGTCCAAGGCCTTGCGCACGTCGACAACCGGGTCCAGCGGGTCGTACTCGACGTCGATCAACTCGAGCGCGTCGCGGGCCGAATAACGGTCCTCGGCAACGACGAAAGCCACCTCCTGGCCCTGGAAGCGCACCTTGTCGGTGGCCAGCACGGCCTGCACGTCGTTGGACAGCGTGGGCATCCAGGCCAAGCCCTTCTCGGCCAGATCCGCGCCCGTCACCACCGCCTTGACCTTCGGATGGGCAAGGGCCGCAGTCACGTCAATGCTGACGATGCGGGCGTGCGCATACGGTGAGCGCAAGATCGCCAGGTGCAACATGCCCGGCAGCGCGACGTCATCAACATAGTTGCCGCGGCCGCGGATGAAGCGAGGATCCTCTTTGCGCAGCATCCGGCCGTGGCCGCAGGGCTTTTGGTCGTTGTCGGCCAGGTCTTCTGGCCGTGATTCGATGGTGGTCACGAGCTAGCCACCTCCTTGGCGTTCTTGGCGGCCCACTGGATGGACCGCACGATGGTGGTGTAGCCGGTGCACCGGCAGATCTGCCCGGAGATCGCCTCGCGAATGGTCTCTTCATCGGGGTCCGGATTGCGGTCGAGCAGGGCGCGGGCGGTGATCATCATTCCCGGCGTGCAAAAACCACACTGCAGTCCGTGGCAACGCATGAACCCTTCCTGCACCGGGTCGAGTGAGCCATCGGCCGCCGCTAGCCCTTCCACGGTGCGAATGCTGCGCCCGGAGGCCATGACGGCCAGCATGGTGCAGGACTTCACCGGCACACCGTCGACGTCAACCACGCAGGTCCCGCAATTGCTGGTGTCACAGCCCCAGTGGGTTCCGGTGAGCCGCAGCTGATCCCGCAGGAAGTGGACCAGAAGCATTCGGGGTTCGACTTCGGCGCTGACCGGTTCGCCGTTGACGGTCATGTTCACCTGCATCATTAGTTCCCTTCCGGTGCCGGCTGGTTGCGCACTCGCCCGACGGCGCTACGCAGGGTTCGTATGGTCAGTTCCGCGGCCAGATGCCGCTTGTAATCGGCGGTGCCACGGATGTCGGTGACCGGCTCGCACGCCTGCCCGGCACGGCGGCCCGCTTCGGCGAACGTGTCTTCATTGGCCGGCCGACCAACCAGCGCCGCCGCGAGTTCGGCCAGCGCGGCCGGGTCCGGATTGACCGCGGTCAATCCCACCCGGGCGGCGGTAATGGTGTCGTTGTCCAGCGTGACGGCCGCCCCGGCCGCCGTCACCGCCCAATCACCGACCCGCCGCTCCACCTTCGCGTAGGCGCTGGACGTGTTGTGCCGGACCGGGATGCGAACCTCGACCAGCATCTCGCTCGGGGCCAGGGTGGTCTCGTAGGGCCCGGCCTGGAATTCGTCGATGGCGATCTCACGCTCCCCCGAGGACCCGCGGGCCAGGCACACCGCGTCCAGCACGGTGCAGACCGTCGACAGGTCCTCGGCCGGGTCGGCCTGACACAGCGAACCCCCCAGGGTGCCCCGATTGCGCACCACCGGGTCGGCGATCACCCGCTCGGCGTCGCGGAAGATCGGGCACACCGCCGCCAGCGCCTCGGACTCGAGGATCTCGCGATGACGGGCCATCGCCCCGATGCGCACCAGCGTCGGATCGGTGATCACGTACCCCAGCTCGGGCGCCAGGTCATTGATATCGACCAGGTACTCGGGGTTTGCGATCCGCAGCTTCATCATCGGCAGCAGGCTGTGGCCGCCGGCGACAAGGCGCGCCCCCTCCCCCAACCGGTCCAATAGTCCGATGGCGTGATCGACGCTGGTCGCACGCTCGTATTCGAAGGGCCCAGGTACTTGCATGTCGAAAGTGTCGGCCCCGCCCGAAATGGCCGTCAACATCGAATTAAGTAATCGTTGAACTTAGCCCGCACTTGCTTCGAAATCGTCTGCGACCTGCAGATCTCGGTGGATGCGCCCCGATGTCTCGGCCAACGGGCGGCCACCGCCGCCCCAACGCCGGGCGATGATGTCGGCCGCGATCGAGACCGCGGTCTCCTCTGGGGTGCGGGCTCCCAGATCCAGGCCGATCGGGCTGGACAACTGGCTCAGCTCGGCGTCGGTCAGCCCCGCCGCGCGCAGCCGGCTCATCCGATCGTCATGGGTTTGGCGTGATCCCATCGCCCCGATGTAGCCGATCCGGGGCAGGCGCAGCGCTACCTCGAGCACCGGGACATCGAACTTCGGATCATGGGTGAGCACGCAGATCACCGTGCGTTCGTCGATGGCACCCGCCTGCACCTCGGCGGTGAGATACCGGCTGGGCCATTCGACGACAACCTCGTCGGCCGTCGGGAAGCGCGCCCGCGTCGCGAATACCGCGCGGGCGTCGCAGACGGTAACCCGGTAGCCAAGAAACGAACCCTGCCGGGCCAGCGCCGCGGCGAAGTCGATGGCACCGAACACCAGCATCCGCGGGCGCGGCGCGAAGCTGGATACGAAGATCTCCATCCCTTCGCCGCGCCGCTGCCCATCGGGCCCGTACTTGAGGATTTCGCTACGCCCCAGGGCGAGCAGACCCCGCGCATCATCGGTGACCGCAGCGTCGGCACGCACCGAACCCAGCGATCCCGCCGTCGGCCTGCTGGGGTCGGTCCGGACCACCAGCCGGCGGCCTACCCACTGCGGGTCCGGGTGCGCGATGACGGTGGCGACAGCGACCGGCACATGGGCCGCGATATCCTCGGCCACCGCGACCAGCTCGGGAAACGTCGCCGGCGAGACGGCTTCGATGAAGATGTCGATGATGCCGCCGCACGTCAGGCCCACCGCGAACGCGTCGTCGTCGCTGACACCGTAGCGCTCCAGCCTCGGTACGCCGGTGCGCGTCACCTCGCCGGCGCTCTCGTATACCGCGCCCTCCACACAGCCACCCGACACCGAGCCGCTCACCGAACCATCCGGCGCCACCACCATCGACGCGCCCGGAGGCCGGGGCGCCGAGCGCAATGTGCGAACCACCGTGGCCAGGCCGGCCGTGTCACCCGCGCGCCAGATCGTTATCAGGTCGGTAAGCACATCCCGCACACATCCCAAAGTAAGCTCAAACTCGTGACCCCGGCTCAACTTCGGGCCTATTCGGCGGTGGTGCGCTTGGGCTCGGTGCGGGCTGCCGCCACCGAACTCGGCCTCTCGGATGCCGGCGTCTCGATGCACGTCGCGGCATTGCGCAAAGAACTCGACGACCCGCTGTTCACCAGGACCGGCGCGGGGCTGGCGTTCACTCCTGGCGGCCTGCGGCTGGCCAGTCGCGCGGTGGAGATCCTGGGGCTGCAGCAGCAAACAGCGATCGAGGTCACCGAGGCGGCTCATGGCCGCCGGTTGTTGCGCATCGCGGCGTCCAGCACTTTCGCCGAGCACGCGGCGCCGGGGCTGATCGAGCTGTTCTCGTCGCGAGCCGACGACCTCTCCGTCGAGTTGAGCGTGCATCCCACCAGCCAATTCCGCGATCTGATCTGCTCGCGGGCGGTGGACATCGCGATCGGCCCGGCCAGCGAGAGTTCGATCGGTTCGGACGCATCGTTGTTCGTGCGGCCCTTCCTGAAGTACCAGATCATCACCGTCGTGGCACCCAACAGCCCACTGGCCGTGGGGATTCCAACGCCCTCCCTGCTGCGCCAGCAACAGTGGATGCTTGGCCCACCGGCGGGAAGCGTGGCCGGTGAGATCGCAACCATGTTGCGCGACTTGGCGATTCCGGAGTCACAGCAGCGCATCTTCCAGAGCGACGCCGCCGCGCTGGAAGAGGTGATGCGCGTTGGTGGCGCGACGCTGACCATCGGATTTGCGGTCGCCAAGGACCTTGCCGCGGGGCGGCTGGTGCACGTGACGAGTCCGGGGCTGGACAAGGCGGGTGAGTGGTGCGTGGCGACCCTGCCGCCGGCCGCACGTCAACCCGCGGTGTCTGAGCTGGTCCGCTTCATCACCACGCCGAGGTGCATTCAAGCCATGATCCGGGGCAGCGGGGTCGGTGTGACGCGGTTCCGGCCGAAGGTGCACGTCACGCTGTGGAGTTAGCTATACGCTTTACCCCCATGAGCGTGTACAAGGTGATCGACATCATCGGGACCAGCCCCACGTCATGGGAGCAGGCCGCGGCCGAAGCGGTGCAGCGAGCGCGGGAAAGCGTCGATGACATCCGCGTAGCCCGGGTCATCGAGCAGGACATGGCGGTGGATTCCAGCGGGAAGATCACTTATCGCATCAAGCTCGAGATCTCGTTCAAGATGAGGCCTTCGCAACCGCGCTGATCCCGCCGAATGCGCGTCCTGGGCCTTGAGGGTGCGCCGGGGGCGGTGGAATCACGAAATGCCCGCCGCCGGCGCACACTCGAAGCCGTCAGCGCAGAGTCGAGTCGCTCACCAGGCGTGTGAGAGGTCTCCGTGCTGGCGGATCCAGGCGTGCATCGCGATCCCGGCCGCAACTCCGGCGTTGATGCTGCGTGTTGAGCCAAACTGGGCGATCGACACGGTGACCACGGCCCCGACCCGGGTGTCGTCGGTGATGCCGGGCCCTTCCTGACCGAACACCAACAGGCAATCCCGAGGCAGCGTGGTCTCTTCGAGTCGCGCCGCTCCGGGCACGTTGTCCACCGCCACCACGGTCAACCCGGCCCCCACGGCGAACTCCAGCAACTCGGCAGTGCTGTCATGGTGGCGCAACCGCTGGTAGCGATCGGTCACCATGGCGCCGCGCCGGTTCCAGCGCCGACGCCCCACGATGTGCACGGTGTCCACCGCGAACGCGTTGGCGGTACGCACCACCGAGCCGATGTTGGCATCGTGGCCGAAGTTCTCGATCGCGATGTGTAGCGGGTGCCGCCGCTTGTCGATGTCGGCAACGATCGCCTCGCGCGTCCAATACCGGTAGGCATCGACGACATTGCGGGCATCGCCGTCACGCAGCAGGTCCGGGTCGTATCTCGGGTCGTCCGGGTGCTCACCCGGCCACGGGCCGACACCGGCGGCCGACGCCCCCCACTCGGTGGGCCCAGGTTCGCTCATCGCGACGTCCACACCGCGGCATGCGTGCCCACCACCGCCACCGTGGCATACAGCAGCGCGTCGTTGATTTCGCCTTGCGTGCACAGCGACGCGTTGACCTGCACGGCGTCCATCGATGCGTCCGGCAGGATCAGCACCGAGGAACCGTAGACCGCACAGGACGGGCTGAGCCCCCGGCCGGGCAGCGTCGGCGAGGTGAGCAACATCATCGGACCGCCGCGGGCAGCGGAGTCGTCGCGATAGCGGGCCGCCAGGGCGTCCACCTGCAAGCCGAGCAGCATGAACCCGTTGCCGGTGAAGGCCGCCGGGTCACCGAGCTGCGCCTTGGTCAGCGGCGTACCGTCCGCACGCCATGCCGACAGGCTGGTGGTCTTGACCGTAAGACCGGTGTCGTTTTGGTTGGTCGGCAGCATTCCCACCGGAAAGGCAGCCGGATAGGCAGCCGCGGTCTTGGCGATCCGGTCATGAGGTGAATACGCGTAGACACCGCGGACCGCGCTGCGATCGGTGAGCGGGCCCAGACACACCGTCCCAAGGAGCCGATCCTGTGCCCCCGAGAGCGGCGAGCCAATGTCGCGCACCTTGGTCATCGCGTCGTCACAGCTGCCCAGGCCGTTGACCTCCATCGGGTGCGATAGCGCTCCGTAGAGGCCGTAGCGAACATCCTCGGGTTTGGCGTGGGGTGTGTCCTGCTGGGTCGGCGATGCGTCGACATTGACCAGTACGTAGTCCCCCGACCAGCGCAAATTTGACACCCGCATGTTCCAGCCCAGCACCGGCAGCGCCTGGCCGAACCGCGCGCGCTGGGCGCCGTAGACCAGATCGGACTCCGATCGCGAGCAGGCCACCAAGCAGGACAAAGCGATGGCCAGCGCAATCAGGAAACGCACGGCAGGCGGCCTAGCCCAGCCCCAGATCGGCAAGGCCCAGCACACTGCGGTACGGCAGTCCTTCGGCTTGGATCGCCTCGGCCGCGCCGGTGGCCCGGTCCACCACGGTGGCCACGCCGATGACCTCGCCTCCGGCATCTTGAACGGCATGCACCGCCGTCAGCGCCGAATTGCCGGTGGTGCTGGTGTCTTCGACCACCAGCACTTGCTTGCCCGATACCTCGGACCCTTCGATAAGTCGTTGCATGCCATGCACTTTCGCGGCCTTACGGACCACGAAGGCGTCGATCGGGCGGCCCGGTGCGTGCATCATTGCGGTCGCCACCGGATCGGCCCCCAGGGTCAGACCCCCGACGACCGCATAGTCCCAGTCCTGGGTCAGTTCGCGCATCAGGCTGCCGACCAGCGCCGCCGCCCGATGGTGCAGCGTCGCGCGGCGAAGGTCGACGTAGTAGTCGGCTTCCTTCCCCGACGACAGCGTGACACGGCCGTGCACGACCGCCAGCTGGCGCACCAGCTCGGCAAGCTCTTCACGCTCACGTACGGCCACGACCACCACCTACTCGTTTCATCACGGCCCGTAGCAGGCCTCGGGGAATCATTCGTCCGGCACCGACCAGCGCCTTGTACTGCACACCCGGAATGCTGATCACCTTGCCGTCGGCGATGTCGGCCAGGCTTTCCTGGATCACATCGTCAACGTCGAGCCACATGAACGACGGCAACTTGGTCATGTCGATACCGGCCCGGGCGTGAAATTCGGTATGGACATAGCCCGGGCAGACGGCGTGCACGCCCACGCCGGTGCCCTCCAGCCCGGTGGAGAGCCCTTCGCTGAACGAGATGACCCAGGCCTTGGACGCGGAATAGGTAGACCCCCGCCCGGAGAGCAGCCCGGCAACGCTGGCGATGTTGATCACCGTGCCCGCACCGGCGGCCAGCATGGGCGGCAGCGCCGCCCGGGTCAGCTGCATCACCGCGGTCACGTTGACATCGAGCTGTGCCTGTAAAGCGGCGGGCTCGGTTTCCCAGAACTCCCCGGAGGTGGCGAACCCGGCATTGTTCACCAACACCCGGACTCCACGGGAGAGCCGCTCGGCGACTTTGTCGCGACCGGCCGCGTCGGCGAGATCGGCAGGCAGTATCTCCACGTTGCCGGCATCGTCCTCGAGCTCGACCGCTAATTGCTTCAACCGGTCGACGTCGCGGGCAACCAGTATCAGGTCGTAACCGTCTTGGGCGTAGCGGCGCGCATAGCCGGCGCCTATCCCGGACGTCGGCCCGGTGATCAACGCAACGGGGCGTGGCATGAGCGTCAGTCTACTGACCGGGTGCTGGCGTCCCCGGCGCGCTATTAGCGCTGGTACTTCGTGGCCTGCTGGCCGTTACGGCCCCCCAGCGGTGGCCGCCGGGAGCCCTCGGAACGGCCCTCCTCGCGACGCATCGGCTCGGGGGCGCGGCGCGACGCGTCGGGCAACAAGCCGGCCGCGGGATCGACCTGAGCGCGCCGCGGCGGCAGCTCGGGGCGACGGGACGGAGTCAACGAGCGGTTCCCACTTTGGGCCGGCTCGGATTCCTCGGCCTCCTGAGGGCTCTCCTGCGGCAGCGGCGGCAATACCCGCAACAGGTCGTTGAACTGGCGCACGGTGCGCAGGCCCTCGTCCCACTGCGCGCGCGAGCTGGCGATCGGCATGCTGACCAGCGTCCAGTTCTGCTCGTTCCACATGATTTCGGCACAGTCCGGAGCGGTGTGCGCGAAGGTCACCATGCGCCGGTCGCAGGCCCGCCGGGCGGCATCGAGATTGGTGGAATACACCATCCGCGGCCCGATCGCGCCGAGCAGCCAGATGTCGCTCTCGCGCGGCTCCTTCAGGCCCTTGAGCCGCAGGTCAACCACGACGTTGGTGCCCACCTTGCGGTGCAGCGCGATCACCGTGGCGACTTCCTCGAGATCGAAGATGTACACGGCCTCGCCCCGAATCTGACCAAGCACCACGTTCTTGGCCGGGACTTCGCCGACCGTGGACATCACGCCGCGCGTCCAGCGCTGCAGGATGTCGGTCGACTCGCGCTCGTAGTCAAATCCGTGCGACCGCGCCCAAGACTTGCGACGTCTGCTGCGCCCGCGGCGTCGATCGATGTCGACGTATAACAGCACCACCGCACTGACGAAGCACAGTGCGGAGAGCGTGAACCAAAGCGGGACCATTCCGCACAGCCTATCTGCTCTGCGGACCCAGTAAATAATCCGAGCAGGTCACAACCCAATCACAGGACTTTATACCCCGGCCTGCCCCCCACCCGGTAACCCGCCTTTTCGGGTTTGATGTGCCGGGTTGGACACCCGTTGCGGTGCGCTGATGTGAGCCTTGGGTGAGCCGATGTGAGGTTTGTCGCCTTGCAACAAATCGCAATGCTGTGCGCGCGGCGACGGGAGTTTGGCCTGGTGCGCGACGCCGGCAGGGGCTCCCCGGGTGACGCAATGGGCGAACTCTTTGCGGCAGTAATGGCCAGACACCACGGCGATGGCAATATCGGCGGTACGTGAATTTCTCGGAGGCCTAGGGATGCACCAGGATTTCCGGCTCTTACGAGTCGTCAGCGCCGACGGGATTTGCCGGGCCACCATCGACCACCCGCCGGTCAACCTCTTAGACGTTGACCTGCTGACCGAAATCGAACTCCTCACCAACCAAGTCGCGGCCGACAACGAGGTGCGGGTGTTGATCGTCGACTCGGCCGATCCGGAATTCTTCATCGCGCACGCCGATGTCTCGCTAATCAGTGACTTGCCGGCCGACGACACCGCCCGCCATGACGAGCTGTCGCGATTCAATGCCGCCATGCAAGCGTTGCGCGGCCTGCCCAAGGCCACGATCGCCGTCATCGAGGGCGCGTGCCGCGGCGGCGGCTGCGAGTTCGCGATGGCGTTCGACATGCGCTACGCCGCGCTGGGCACGACGGTGCTGGGCCACCCCGAGGTGTCGGTGGGCATCATCCCCGGGGGCGGCGGCACCCAACGGCTACCGCACCTGGTCGGCCGTGCACGGGCGCTCGAGGTGATCCTCGGATGCCGGGATATCGACGCTGCGACGGCCCAGGCCTGGGGGTATGTCAATCGGGCGCTACCGGGCGAGGAGCTGTGGCGATTCGTCGACAAGCTCGCCGGGCGCATCGCGTCGTATCCCAAAGAGGCCATCGCGGCGGCCAAACGCGCCGTGGACGTCGCGCTGGACCAGCGAACAGATCTGACTACCGGTCTGCGCATGGAGGATCAGCTCTTACGCGAAACGCTCGCGCTGCCCGACACCCGCCGGCGATTGCAGGCGGTCATCGAGGCCGGCGCCCAGACCCGAGAATTCGAGCTGGGCGCCGCCCCGAAACCTCCTGCGACTTAACCGAGGACCAGCGATTCGCCGTCGGCGCTGACATTGACCGGCACCGTGTCGCCGTCGTGCACCTGACCGGCCAGCAGCATCTTGGCCAACTGGTCGCCGATCGCCTGTTGCACCAACCGACGCAACGGGCGGGCGCCGTACACGGGGTCGAATCCGCGCTGCGCCAGCCATTCCTTGGCCGGCAGCGACACCTCGAGTTGCAGACGACGCTGGGCCAGCCGCTTGTCCAGCTGTTGGAGCTGGATGTCGACGATCTGCACCAGTTCGTCGGGGTTGAGGGCGTCGAAGATCAGCACATCGTCGAGCCGGTTGATGAACTCCGGCTTGAAGGCCGCCCGCACCGCCGCCATCACCTGGTCCGGGGTGCCGCCCGACCCGAGGTTGGACGTCAAGATCAGGATGGTGTTGCGGAAGTCGACCGTACGGCCCTGCCCGTCGGTCAGCCGGCCCTCGTCGAGAACCTGCAGCAGCACGTCGAACACGTCCGGGTGGGCCTTCTCGATCTCGTCGAACAGGATCACCGTGTAGGGACGCCGCCGCACCGCCTCGGTCAGCTGACCGCCCTGGTCGTAACCGATGTAGCCGGGAGGGGCACCGACGAGGCGGGCCACCGAGTGCTTCTCGCCGTACTCGCTCATGTCGATGCGCACCATCGCGCGCTCGTCGTCGAACAAGAACTCCGCCAGCGCCTTGGCCAGCTCGGTCTTGCCGACACCGGTGGGGCCGAGGAACATGAACGAGCCGGTCGGCCGGTTGGGGTCGGCGACCCCGGCCCGAGAGCGCCGCACGGCGTCAGAGACGGCCTGCACCGCCTTCTTCTGCCCGATGACGCGGTGGCCCAGCTCGTCTTCCATTCGCAGCAGCTTGGCCGTCTCGCCTTCGAGCATGCGTCCGGCGGGAATGCCGGTCCATGCCGACACCACCTCGGCGATGTCGTCGGGACCGACCTCTTCCTTGAGCATCACCTGCTCGCGGGCTTGCGCGTGCGGCACGGCAGCGTCGAGCTTCTTCTCCATCTCCGGTATGCGCCCGTAGCGCAGCTCGGCTGCCTTGGCCAGGTCACCATCGCGCTCAGCGCGCTCGGATTCCCCACGCAGGGCGTCCAACTGCTCTTTGAGCTCGCGGACGATCTCGATGGAGTTCTTCTCGTTCTGCCATCTGGTCGTGAGTTCTGCCAGCTCTTCTTTCTTGTCGGCCAGCTCGGCGCGCAGCTTTTCCAGCCGATCTTTGGAGGCGTCGTCCTCTTCCTTGGACAGCGCCATTTCTTCGATCTCCAGCCGGCGCACCAGCCGCTCGACCTCGTCGATCTCGACGGGGCGCGAATCGATTTCCATCCGCAGCCGGCTAGCGGCCTCGTCAACGAGGTCGATGGCCTTGTCCGGCAGGAACCGCGCGGTGATGTAGCGGTCGGACAGCGTCGCGGCGGCCACCAGCGCAGAGTCGGTAATCCGGACGCCATGGTGCACCTCGTAGCGGTCCTTGAGTCCGCGCAGAATGCCGATGGTGTCCTCCGCCGAGGGCTCACCGACGTACACCTGCTGGAAGCGGCGTTCCAGTGCGGCGTCCTTCTCGATGTGCTTGCGGTACTCGTCGAGCGTGGTGGCACCGACCAACCGGAGCTCGCCGCGGGCCAGCATGGGCTTGATCATGTTGCCGGCATCCATCGCGCCTTCACCGGTCGCGCCGGCACCGACGATGGTGTGCAGTTCGTCGATGAAGGTGATGATCTGCCCGGCCGAGTTCTTGATGTCGTCGAGGACGGCCTTGAGCCGCTCCTCGAATTCACCCCGGTACTTCGAGCCGGCCACCATCGAGCCGAGGTCCAGCGCGACGATCGTCTTGTCGCGCAGACTCTCTGGGACGTCGCCGGCCACGATGCGCTGGGCCAGACCCTCCACGATCGCGGTCTTGCCGACGCCGGGTTCACCGATGAGCACCGGGTTGTTCTTGGTGCGCCGCGACAGGACCTGCACCACGCGGCGAATCTCGTTGTCTCGCCCGATCACCGGGTCGAGCTTTCCTTCGCGGGCCCGCGCGGTCAGGTCGGTCGAGTATTTCTCCAGCGCCTGGTACGTCGCTTCCGGTTCGGGGCTGGTCACCCGGGCGCTACCGCGTACCTTGACGAAGGCCTCGCGCAGCGCCTGCGGCGAGGCCCCATGCCCGGTCAATAGCTTGGCGACCTCGGAGTCGCCGGTGGCCAGCCCGACCAGCACGTGCTCGGTGGAGACGTACTCGTCGTCCATCTCGGTAGCCAGTTGCTGGGCGGTGGTGATGGCGGCCAGTGACTCGCGGGATAACTGCGGCTGCGTGCTGGCCCCACTGGCCTGCGGCAACCGGTCAACTAGGCGCTGCGCCTCGGTGCGGATGGTGGCGGGGTCGACGCCAACGGCCTCGAGCAGCGGCGCGGCGATGCCATCGGCCTGCGTCAACAGGGCCATCAGCAGATGCGCCGGCCGAATTTCGGGATTGCCGGCAGCCGAAGCCGCCTGCAGAGCCGACGTCAGGGCCGCCTGCGTCTTGGTGGTCGGGTTGAAAGAATCCACGACAGCTCCGTTCGGGGTAAGTATCTGAAAAAATGGTTCTCGGGTTGTGTAACGCCGTCAAGGTTGAGTCTGTTCCGCTCAACTCTAGCTTTTTTGTCCGCCGGTAATCCAGGGGCGGGTCCGACCTACCGGCCAGCGCGCGCCAAATAGCTCGACAACCCTGCCCGCCACCGACCGTCGGCGCGAGAGGCCACGTTGGCGCCAAGTTAGCTAGGCCACACCGCGACCCAAAGTCGTTGGCCAGCAACCCGTTCGGGCAAACCCCACGTTGCACAGCGAAACCCCAGGTAGCTTGTTAGGAAGCATAAGTATCTCACTGCACGAAGTCCGGTTTGCTGGACTTAGGGGGGTTCGCGATGTCTTTTTTGGTTGCGCCGGAGGCCTTGGCGGCTACGGCGGCGGACGTGGCTGGAATCGGTTCGGCCCTGCGCTCGGCCACCAGCTGGGCCGCCCTGCCGACCACCGAGTTGACGGCCGCCGGCCTCGATGAAGTGTCATCGGCAGTCACATCGGTGTTCACCGCCTACGGCGAGCAGTACCAACTGCTCAGCGCGCGAGCCGCGGTATTCCACGACGAATTTGTCCGAGCACTCAGCGATGCGGGGGCGGCCTACCTGGGTAGCGAGGCGGCCAACACCGCGCCATTGAGGGCCGCCGGACAGGCGCTATTGCGCGAAGTCAATGCCCGTAGCCAAGAGCTACTGGGGCGTCCGATGATCGGCGACGGCGCTGCCGGCACCGCGGCCAATCCCAACGGCGGGGCGGGCGGTTTGCTGTACGGCAATGGCGGCGCGGGCTACTCGCAGCCGACCCCGGGACTGGCCGGTGGTGCCGGCGGAGCGGCCGGCCTGATCGGCAACGGCGGGGCCGGGGGAACCGGTGGTGCCGGGGCGGCCGGCGGGGTCGGCGGAAACAGCGGATGGCTCTACGGCAACGCCGGTAACGGCGGTCTCGGCGGAGCGGGCGCGGCCGGCGGGGCCGGCGGAAGGGCCTGGCTGATCGGTAACGGCGGCGCCGGCGGCGACAGTGGCGCCGGCGCGGCCGGCGGTGCCGGCGGAAACAGCGGATGGCTCTACGGCAACGCCGGCAACGGCGGTCTCGGCGGAGCGGGCGCGGCCGGCGGCGACGGCGGAACGGCCTGGCTGACCGGTAACGGCGGCGCCGGCGGCGACGGCGGGGCGGGCTCGGCCGGCGGTGCCGGCGGAAACGGCGGATTTGCCTACGGCAGCGGCGGCGACGGCGGCGCCGGCGGCGCAGCTACCGCACTGGGCGAGACGGGTGGAGCGGGTGGCGCGGGTGGCCGCGCCTGGCTCATCGGAGACGGCGGGACGGGCGGGCTCGGGGCGGCGGGCGCCACCGGCGCCGCGGGTACTGCGGGCATGGACGCTGGCGATCCCGGTGTCGTCGGTGGCGTCGGTGGCGCCGGTGGTGCCGGTGGCGCCGGTGGCGTCGGAGGTCTGCTGTCCGGGGCCGGTGGCGCCGGTGGGATGGGCGGTGCCGGCGGACACGGTGGCAACGGCGGCGCGGGGGTGACCGGTCTTGGGGGCGCCACTCTGGGTGCGGCCGGCCAAGCCGGCGGAGATGGCGGTGACGGCGGCGCAGGTGGTGTTGGTGGGACCGGGGGCGCGGGCGGCGCGGGTGGTCTGTTCGGCAGCAGCGGCGTCCAAGGTGCCGGTGGATCCGGTGGCGACGGCGGCACGGGTGGGGCCCCCGGCGACGGCGGGAAGGGTGCTACCGGCACATATGCCAACAACGGCACCGGGATCGGTGGAGCCGGCGGCAGGGGCGGTGACCCCGGGCGCGGCGGCGCCGGCGGAACGGGAGGATTTGGCTCCACTACCGGTAGCACCGGCGACTCTGGCCAGGCCCCAACGAGCGGCGGTAACGGCGGCGACGGCGGGAAGGGCGCCGATGGCGCCCTGGCCAGCCAAGATGGCGGGACCGGCGGCGCCGGCGGAGCCGGCGGTCAAGTCGGCAATGGCGGGGCCGGCGGCGATGGCGGAGCGGGCCATACCGGAGCCAATGGCACCACCGACGCGGCAGGAAATGGCACCCGAGGATCCGATGGCGGCAACGGCGGAACCGGTGGAGCCGGTGGAGCCGGTGGAACCCACAGCGGAAGCGGCGGTGAGGGCGGAAGCGGCGGCACCGGCGGCGGCGGCGGCACGGGCGGCACCGGAGCTGGCGGAGCAAACGCCACCGCCCCGGCCGGCACCGGTGGCGACGGCGGCGACGCTGGCGCCGGCGGCAACGGTGGCTCCGGCGGGACCGGCGGCGCCGGCGGCAGCGACGCGGCTGGCAACATCGCCAGCCAAGGCGCCGGCGGCGAGGGCGGCAAGGGCGGAGATGCCGGCGCGGCCGGTAAGGGAGGCACCGGGGGTACCGGCACCGCCGGTACGCCGACGCAGATCGCCGGCACCGGTGGCCAGGGTGGCGATGGCGGCGCCGCCGCCATCGGCGGCACCGGCGGGACCGGCGGCACCGGCTCGGTCAACGGCGCCAAGGGCGCCGATGGCGCCTTGGGTACTGGCGGCACCGGCGGAACCGGCGGCACCGGCGGCAGCAACGTGCATGGCCAGGGCGGCACCGGCGGCACCGGCGGAAACGGCGGATACGGCGGCTCCAGCGGCACGGGAGGTATGGGCGGCACCGGCGGCACCGGCGGTAGCGCCGCCACATCCGCAGGCGGGCCTGCCGACGCATCGGGTGGTGCCGGCGGCGCTGGAGGCCGGGGTGGTGACGGCTACTTCGGCGGTACCGGCGGCACCGGCGGCGACGGCGGGTACGGCTCAACCAGCAACAGCCATGCGGCGGGTGGAGACGGCGGCAATGGCGGCGACGGCGGCACCGGTATCGCTGGCGGCGGCGACGGTGGCCGCGGCGGTAATGGCAATTACGGCGGTGCCACGGTAATCCCCGGTAGCGGCCAGCAAATCCCTGGGGAAAGCCCGGGCGGGAACGGCGGTAACGGCGGACACGGCGGCGATGGCACCAACGGGTACGGCGGCGACGGTGGCCGCGGCGGGGCCGGCGGCATTAGTGGCGCCGCCAGCCCCGGCGGCGACGGCGGGGACGGCGGGGCCGGCGGCACCGGCGGCGACGGCGTGGGTGGCGACGGCGGGGACGGCGGGGCCGGCGGCTACGGGCTCACCGGCGGAGGAGAAGGAGGCGACGGCGGGCATGGCGGCGCGGGGTCGGGTGGGCCCGGCACAGGCGGCCTGCCGGGGACGGCGAGCACCAGCCAGAACGGCGGCCCAGGCGGCACCGGCGGCCCCGGCGGCGTCGCATGACCATCTCTGGTCGGCGACTAGCTGCGAGTTCCAGCGGCACCGCGGACCACCTTGGGCCGTGCACCGCGAGCCAGTAGCCCAATCGCGATCCCCGGTGCGTCCCGGCAAGCCTAGAATCGTGGTCCGTGGGCCTTGAGGACCGAGACGCGCTGCGGGTGCTGCGGGACGCCTTCGCACCGCAACCCGACTTAGACCACAAAACGCAATCCAGCGAACTCGTCCGCAGCTTCTACACCAACTGGTTCTCCCTGGACAGTTCGGTGCGCGACTTGTTCCCACCCGAAATGAGCGGCCAGCGCGCAGCTTTCACACGTGCACTGCACTGGGTGTACAGCGAGCTCGTCGCACAGCGCGCCGAGGAGCCGATTGCCTTCCTGGCACAGCTCGGCCGGGATCACCGCAAATACGGTGTGCAGCCAACCCAATACGAGACGTTGCGGCGCGCCCTGCAGACCACGTTGCGCAGTCATCTCGGCAGTTCCTGGACCGATTCGGTCGCGCGCGCCGCTGAGCAATCTCTCAATCTGATCGTCGGGGTGATGAGCGGCGCGGCCGATTCCGAGGACGGACCCGCGTGGTGGGACGCAACGGTAATCGAGCACATCCCGGTGTCGCGCGATCTGGCGGTGATCAGGCTGCAACTGGACCGCCCAATGCCCTACCACCCCGGCCAATACGTCAATGTCCAAGTCCCGCAGTGTCCGCGCCGCTGGCGTTACCTCAGCCCCGCCATTCCGGCCGACCTCGAAGGGCGGATCGAATTCCATGTCCGCGTGGTGCCCGGCGGGCTGGTCAGCACCGCGATGGTCAACGAAACTCGGACCGGCGACCGGTGGCGCTTGGCGAGCCCGCACGGCGGCTTGCACGTCGACCGCACCGGCGGTGACGTGCTCATGGTCGCCGGCAGCACCGGTCTGGCCCCGTTGCGGGCGCTGATTTTGGATATGGGCCGCTTTGTCGACAATCCACGAGTGCACCTGTTTTTCGGCGCGCGCTACTTCTGCGAACTCTATGACCTGCGCACGCTTTGGCAGGTTGCGGCGCACAACCCGTGGCTTTCGGTTTCTCCGGTCGCCGAATACAAGCTCGACCCGTCCTGGGCCACCGACTATCCCGATGTATCACCGCCGCGCGGCCTGCACGTGCGCCAGACCGGCCGGCTGGCCGAAGTGGTCACCAACTACGGCAACTGGGGCGATCGGCAAATCCTGATCTGCGGCGGGCCGGCCATGGTTCGCACCACCAAGGCCGCACTGATCGCCAAAGGCGCTCCGCTGGAACGCATCCAGCATGATCCACTGCCCTAGCGGCAAGCCACGACTACCAGGAAAGGCCCCGCGCTCAGCCACCGCAGCGGGGCACGCAGGCTAGTCTGGCCGGCGTGCATGCCGTAACTCTGCGCGACCCGTTGTCATCGGTGGAAGCACAGTTCGTGCCCGCGGCTGGAATGATCGGCACCTCGCTGACCGACGCCGGAGTGCAACTG
This sequence comes from Mycobacterium marinum, assembly GCF_003391395.1. Taxonomy (NCBI): domain Bacteria; kingdom Bacillati; phylum Actinomycetota; class Actinomycetes; order Mycobacteriales; family Mycobacteriaceae; genus Mycobacterium; species Mycobacterium marinum. Next base: position 711,926 of record NZ_CP024190.1, on the reverse strand, counting down.
CTCGGCCAACGGCGCGGCCTGGACGGCTACCTTGCCGCGGGCAAGACAATGGGAATACCGATTCTGTACCCCTGGGCAAATCGACTGGGCAAGAACACATATCACGCCGAAGGCAAGGAGGTAACACTGAACCCCGGCGCAAACGGGGTTCGGGTGGACCCCGCCGGCTTGCCGATCCATGGGGTCCTGGCCGCCTATCCCGGCTGGCGGGTCACGGCTCAATCGGGCAACGAGCTCACCGCAGAGCTGGACTTCGGGGCCGACCCGGTGCTGCTGGCCAGCTTTCCGTATCCGCACGTGCTGTCGTTGACGGCGCGGCTGACCGAACGGGTGCTGACACTGCGCACCATGGTGACCCCAACCGGTGACACGACCGTGCCGTTGTGCTTCGGCTTCCACCCGTATCTGCAGTTGCCGGGTGTGCCCCGCACCGAGTGGGTCATCGAGACACCCCCGCTGCGGCAGCTCTGCCTCGACCAGCGCGGACTGCCCACCGGCGAGTCGGAGCACCGGCCGGCGAAGACAGCGCCCCTGGGCGACAGCACCTTTGACGACGGTTATGACCAGGTGACCGAGGGAGCGGTGTTCGCCGTGTCCGGTGGCGGCCGCCGCCTGGAGGTGCACTTCGAACAGGGGTATCCCGCGGCGCAGATCTTCGCGCCGATCGCCGAGGACGTGATCTGCTTCGAACCGATGGCCGCACCGACCGACGCGCTCCGGCGCGGCGGCTACCGTTGTGCGCCGATTGGCGAGTCGGCGGTCGCGGTGTTCTCAATCCACGTCTAGCCAGAACAAGTCGCCTAGTGTGGTTTCGCCTCGCGGCGGCGGATATCGAGAGCGCGGCCGAAATTGAGCGCTGGGCGCAACAACCGATCACCGCGGCTCGCATACTTCGCCGTCCATCAATATCTGCCAAACCCAGGTTATTTTCACAAAGGCTGCAATACCGGGTTGATGTTTCCGTTTCCTGCCGCACAGCCCATTTAGTATCACTCCGGATATCTATGCGCATCACCGTTGACCGCTCGGATACGGCGCGTTTGCCGATATTGACCAAAGCCCACGGCGCCGAAATGAACAGGGCAGCCGCGCAGAATTCGGACCCCTCGATTCGGGCTGGCTGCACCGCACTCCCCATCCGCTGCGCTCGGCGGGCGGCCCGATCTCAGACATTTCCGAGCCCTGACAATGCGCGTGATGGGACCGATGCAGGCGCCGTCGACAGCGGCCAGATCACCTAGCCCCGCGATACCTGCGACCACACGGCACGAACCGTCACGCGGGGGTGCGCGAACCGCCTACGGTCGCGTGGCACAGTGCGCCCAACACCTACCGATTAGAGCATTGTTCTAGAACTAGCTTCGAGTACTGGCGCCCTGGAGCCATGGGGCACTGCACCATTCGGCGCCGACACTGATGAATATTTTGGCTGATCCAGTCGCTTGAATGACGCGGCTACCTCCACCCGCACGACCGACCGGGAGCATCCCCATCGCCGACGCAATGGCGGTCCCTTCGCCGGCCTGGGGCGACTTGGCGCACAACGCGCCCTCGTTCGAGCCCGCGCGGTGCCGCTGGTTGCTGGGGCCTGAACCTCACGCGCAACGATGGCGGGCCCGCGCGCGCCAGGCCCGTAGCCAACACCGAAAGCCGTTCACACTGCGGTGCTCGAATTTGCCTCGTTCGACGACATTTTTGACAGTTTTATTTATACCTGGATGAATTTCGCTCGGCGATAGGTGCGCACAACGCGCATGTCAACGTCGCGTGTTTGCCCCAAACCCTGGAGCATGCCGACGGCACTCCGAGTCGAATCCGGCGGGATTAAGAAACCCAGATTTTTTTGAGCAAATCAGTGGCTTTTTCGCCGTGCGCAACTGAATAATCTTGCTGCTGTCGGCACCGGACTCAGGGAGGTCGTGCGGATGCTGTAGCGCCACTGCGCGTACCGGTCAAACGGTTCGAGTTAAGGATCTGAGTTAGGGACGGGTGATGAATTTCGCGGTGCTGCCGCCGGAGATCAACTCGGCGCGCTTGACCATCGGCGCCGGGCTGGGACCGATGCTGGAGGCGGCCAATGCCTGGCAGGGTCTGGCTGGTGAGCTGGGCTCGGCCGCCTCGGCGTTCTCGTCGGTAACCACCGATCTGGTGAGCGGCGGCTGGCAGGGTGCGGCGTCGGCAGCGATGGCTAGTGCGGCGGCGCCGTACCTGAAGTGGCTGACTACCGCGGCAGCTCAGGCCGGGCAAGCCGCGACGCAAGTCCGATTGGCTGCGGCCGCATTCGAGGCGGCGCTGGCCGCGACGGTGCACCCAGCCGCGATCTCCGCCAACCGCTCCCAATTCGTATCCCTGGTGGTCTCTAACCTATTGGGGCAGAATGCCCCCGCGATCGCCGCCGCTGAGGCCGCCTATGAGCAGATGTGGGCCCAAGACGTTGCCGCGATGTTTGGCTACCGTTCCGGAGCGGAATCGATCGCCGCGGCGTTGACACCATTCCCGCTGCAGGCCGCCGGGTCGGTCGTCACCGCCAACCTGGGCTTTGCAAACGTCGGCTTCCGCAACTTCGGTAATGGAAATGTCGGCGACTACAACCTCGGCTCGGGAAACCTCGGCTCGGAAAATGTCGGCAGCTCCAACATCGGCAGCGGCAACATTGGTTTCGGAAACTCGGGGCCCGCACTGACAGCGGCCCTCAACAACATCGGCTTCGGGAATACCGGTAGCAACAATATTGGCTTCGGCAACACCGGCAACAACAACATCGGCTTCGGCAACACCGGCGACAACAACCGCGGCATCGGACTCACCGGCACCGGCCAATTCGGGTTCGGCGGCCTGAACTCGGGCAGCGGCAACATCGGGTTGTTCAACTCGGGCACCGGCAATTTCGGTATTGGGAACTCGGGAACCGGCAACTGGGGAATCGGGAACTCCGGCAACAGCTACAACACCGGCATCGGCAACTCGGGTGACGCCAACACCGGCTTCTTCAATGCCGGCGTCGCCAACACCGGCATCGGCAACGTGGGCAGCTACAACACCGGTGGCTTCAACCCTGGCGATGCCAACACCGGCGGTTTCAACACGGGTAGCTACAACACGGGTTACCTGAATCGCGGCGACTACAACACCGGCGTTGCGAACTTCGGCAATGTCAACACCGGCGCCCTGAACACCGGCGACTACAACAACGGCTTCCTCTGGCGCGGCGACAACCAGGGTCTGATCTTCGGAGAGCCCGGTTTTGGGAACTCGACCACCGTCCCCTCCTCGGGTTTCTTCAACAGTGGCGACGGTAGCGCCTCAGGGTTCTTCAACTCCGGCGCCAACAACTCTGGCTTCTTCAACGATTCCTCGGGGCCCGTCGGCAACTCGGGTTTCGCCAACACCGGCGTGCTGCAGTCAGGTCTGGTGAACTCGGGCAACACCATATCCGGTTTGCTCAACTCGAGCCTGGTGCCCATAACGACGCCGGCCTACATCTCCGGTGTCTTGAACACCGGTAGCAAGCTAGCCGGATTCCTGCTTGGCCCAACACTGTTCAACATCGGCTTCGCCAACGACGGCGTCGGAAACATACTGGCCAATGCCAACGTTGGCAACTACAACATCGGCGGAAACGGCAACGTCGGCGACTACAACATCATCGGCAGCGGCAATGCCGGCAGTTACAACATCTTCGGCAGCGGCAACATCGGCAGCCTCAACTTGGGCAGCGGAAACTTCGGCGGAACGAATTTCGGCAGCGGCAACATCGGCAGCCTCAACCTCGGCTCGGCCAATATCGGCAGTTACAACATCGGTTCGGCAAGCCTCGGTAGCTACAACGTCGGATTCGGAAACCTCGGTGACTACAACACCGGCTTCGGCAACGCCGGCAGCTACAACCAAGGTCTGGCCAACACCGGCAGCAACAACACCGGGTTCGCCAACACCGGCAACGGGAACATCGGCATCGGACTGACCGGTGACGGCCAGATCGGAATCGGCGCACTGAACTCCGGCATCGGCAACGCGGGCTTGTTCAACTCGGGAACCGACAACGTCGGCCTGTTCAACTCGGGCAGCGGAAACATCGGGATCGGAAATTCGGGCAGCGGGAACACGGGCCTGCTCAATGCGGGCGTTGCGAACTGGGGCCTGGAGAATCCCGGCACCGCGAACACCGGTATCGGCAACGCCGGCCAGTACAACACGGGCCTGCACAACGTCGGAGCGGCCAACACCGGCTTCTACAACAACGGCAGCTACAACACCGGTGGCTTCAACGTGGGCAGCACCAACACCGGCAGCTTCGATGCGGGTAGTGCGAACACGGGCAACTTCAACCCCGGTGACACCAACACGGGCTCCTACAACCCCGGGAACGTCAACACCGGCTTCTTCGACACCGGGAACTACAACAACGGCTTCTTCGTGACCAGCGACAACCAAGGTCAGATCGCGATCAACCTATCGGTCACCACTCCGCACATTCCCATCGATGTGCAGTCGATCGTGCCGGTGAATCAGGTATACACGCTGGGCGGCAACACGATACAAGTCAGCGAGGCTGGAGCGGTCTTCCCCAGGACCTACTATCTGGGCGGCCTGTTCTTCCTGGGACCGATCAACCTCGGCGCCTCCACCCTGACGATTCCCACCGTGACAATCGCCCTCGGTGGACCGAGCACGAACATACCGATCAGTATCGTCGGCGCCGTCGAACGCCGCACGATCACCTTCCTGGACATCCCGGCAGCGCCCGGCTTCGGAAACACCACCGCCGGCCCGTCGTCAGGCTTTTTCAACGCCGGCACCGGAGGCAACTCCGGCTTCGCCAACTTTGGCGCCGCCAGTTCGGGCCTGTGGAACAGCGGGGTGGCGGCGGTCGGAAACTCGGGCGTGCAAAACTTCGGCTCGCTGGCATCAGGCTGGGCGAACCTGGGCAACACGCTGTCGGGCTTCTACAACACCAGTACGGCGAACCTCGCTGCACCAGCCAATCTTTCGGGTCTATTCAACGTCGGCACCGACCTGGCGGGTGTGCTTCGCGACGCCAACGGAACAATCTTGAATCTGGGCCTTGCCGACCTGGGCCACCTCAACGTGGGCAGCGGAAACGTCGGCGACTTCAATGTGGGCAGCGCAAACATCGGTAGCGCGAACTTCGGATTCGGCAACGTCGGCTCCGACAACCTCGGCAGCGGGAACATCGGCAGCGGCAACATCGGGTTCGGAAACGCCGGAGCGCGGCTGACGGACGCGTTCAACAACATCGGCTTCGGCAACACCGGCGACAACAACATCGGCGTCGGCAACACCGGCAACGGCAACTTCGGCTTCGGCAACACCGGCAACGGCAACATCGGCATCGGCCTTACCGGTGCTGGCCAGCGGGGCGTGAATTTCGCCGGCGGGCTGAACTCGGGCAGCGGCAACATCGGGTTGTTCAACTCGGGCACCAACAACGTCGGGATCGGAAACTCCGGCACCGGAAACTGGGGCATCGGCAACAGCGGCAGCCTCAACACCGGATTCGGCAACGCCGGCAGCACCAATACGGGCCTGTTCAACACCGGGATGGTCAACACCGGTATCGCCAATGTGGGTGACTACAACACCGGCTGGTTCAACACGGGTGACGTCAACACCGGCGCCGCCAACCGGGGCGACTACAACACGGGCTGGTACAACACGGGCAACTACAGCACCGGCTTTGCCAACGCGGGCAACATCGATACCGGCCTTCTGATCAGTGGTGACATGGGCAACGGCTTCGCCTGGCGCGGCGACCAGCAGGGCCAGGTGAGCGCCAGCTATGTCATCCACGTTCCGGAGATTCCAGCGCATGTCGACGCCAGCGCCCCCATCAACATCCCGCTCACCGCCAACTTCACCAACACGCTGTACAGCGGAATAACGATGGAGGACATCAACTTCGGTTTTACCGTCGCGATTGGGCCGCTACCTGTCTTGACCGGAACGATCGACTCCGTCACCCTTGCCCCGATCACGGCCACCGGTCCGGCGATTTCGTTCAACATCGGCGACCCCAAGGGGACGACGGTGGTGTCGATCCCCGCCACGGCCAGTCTCGGCCCCGTCGACTGGACCATCTTCGACATCCCGGCGGTCACCGGCTTGTTCAACTCCACCAGCAGCCCGTCATCGGGTTTCTTCAACGGCGGCACCGGAACGGTATCGGGGATCGCGAATTTCGGCGGCGACATCTCCGGCTTCCAGAACTTCGGGACCTCGGCAGTATCGGGCTTCAAGAACGTCGGCTCGCTGCAATCGGGTCTGCTGAACATCGGCGACACCGTCTCCGGCCTGTTCAATACCGGCATCGGGACACCCGCCAATGTCTCGGGCGTGTCGAACATCGGCACCACCCTCGCGGGCATCTTCGCCGACCAGGCGTCTGGAATGTCAACCTTCAGTTTGGGACTGGCCGACATCGGCCAGGCCAACGTGGGCTTCGGCAACACCGGCGACTTCAATCTCGGCTTTGCCAACCTTGGCGACGAGAACCTGGGCCTTGGCAACAGCGGATTCAACAGTCTCGGCTTGGCCAACCTCGGCAACTTCAACGTCGGCTCGGCGAACCTGGGCGGCTACAACATCGGCTCGTCCAACCTCGGCGACTACAACGTCGGATTCGGCAACGCGGGCGGCTTCAACCAGGGCCTTGCCAACAGCGGCAACAACAACATCGGCCTGTTCAACACCGGCAACAACAACATCGGTATCGGGCTCACCGGCGACAACCAGCAGGGCTTCAATTTTGGTGGCGGCCTGAACTCCGGCACCGGCAACACCGGACTGTTCAACTCCGGCACCAACAACACCGGAATCTTCAACTCCGGCACCAACAACACCGGAATCTTCAACTCCGGCAACGCAAACTGGGGCATCGGCAACACCGGCGTCACCAATACGGGCGTCTTCAACTCGGGTCAGATCAACACCGGATTGTGGAATGCGGGCAACGTCAACACCGGAATCGGCAACCCGGGCAACTACAACACCGGAAGCTTCAACACCGGAAGCTTCAACACGGCCGGTCTCAACCCGGGCGACTACAACACCGGCTACCTCAACAGCGGCAACTACAACACCGGTTTTGCCAACTCCGGCGACGTCAACACCGGCGCATTCATCTCGGGCAACTACAGCAACGGCTTGTTGTGGCGGGGCGACTATCAGGGCCTGTGGGGCATCGATTACGCGATCACCATTCCCGACACCGCCATCCCACTGAACCTGGATGTGCCGGTCTACCTCGACATCCCCATCACCGGCACACTCGGGGTCTTCACCGTCGACGGATTCACCATCCCGGCGTCCACCGTCGAATTGGACATCGTCGGCATCGGGTTCAAGGCCGTCCATGTCAGCGCGATCAAGTTCCCCAACCTCGAGCTGGGCCTACCCGCAATTGACATCAACATCGGTACCGGACCGGAACCGTTGATCCACATCGTCGGCACCGGCGGCCTGCTGCCGATCAAGATCCCGATCATCGACATTGCGGCCGCCCCCGGTTTCGGTAACTCCACGACAACTGCGTCCTCGGGCTTCTTCAACACCGGCAGCGGCACCGCCTCCGGGTTCGGTAACACAGGCGGCAACAATTCCGGGTTCTTCAACCTCGCTTCGGGCAGCTCCGGAATATCGGGCTACCAGAACCTCGGCGATCTGGTGTCGGGCATGTCCAACCTAGGCAACAGCGTCTCGGGCTTTTTCAACACGAGCTCGCTGGGCGTATCGATACCGGCCGACATCTCCGGCGCCGCCAACATCGGCACCAACATCGCAGGGTTCTTCAATGACAACCCAATCGGCAACCTGGGCATCGCCAACCTCGGCAACGGAAACATCGGCGACGGAAACATCGGCAGCAACAACGCCGGTTTCGGCAATGTCGGTGCCAACAACTTCGGCAGCGGCAATATCGGGAGCTTCAACTTCCTCTCCGGTAACCACGGGACATACAACTTCGGGCTGGGAAACCTGGGCGACTACAACGTCGGCCTGGCAAACCTGGGCGACTACAACGTCGGCTTCGGGAACGCGGGCAGTCTCAACCAGGGCTTTGCCAACACCGGCGACCACAACATCGGCATCGGCAACACTGGCAACAACAACATCGGCATCGGGCTCACCGGCGACAACCAGGTAGGTATCAACCTCGCCGGCGGGCTGAACTCCGGCACCGGAAATGCCGGCCTGTTCAACTCGGGCACCAACAACACCGGCATCTTCAACTCGGGCACCGGCAACACCGGCATCTTCAACTCCGGCACCGCAAACTGGGGCATCGGCAACTCCGGGACCGCCAATTCCGGCATCGCCAACTCGGGCAGCACGAACTGGGGCCTGTGGAACCCGGGCACCGGCAACACCGGCATCGCAAACGCAGGCGACTACAACACGGGTCTGTACAACGCCGGCCACACCAACACCGGCCTGGCCAACCCCACCGACTACAACACCGGCTTTTTCAACACCGGCGACTACAACACCGGCCTGGCGAACGCAGGCAACTACAACACCGGTTTCTTCAACACCGGTGACTACAACACCGGCCTGGCGAACACGGGCGACGTCAACACCGGCGCATTCATCTCCGGCAACTACAGCAACGGCATGTTCTGGCGCGGGGACTACCAAGGGCTAGTGGGCGCCCACTACGAGATCTTCATTCCCGAATTCCCGGTGCTCAACTTCGATTTGAACATCCCGGTCGACATCCCGATCTACCTCGATCTCGGCAGCCTGGCCCTCAACGGCTTCACGATTCCCACCATCACGATCGACGCCCTGTCGATCACCGATTTCAAGATCGGGCCGATCACCATCCCGACCATCAAGGGCATTCTGCCGGTCATCGATATCAACATCGGCAACCCCGACGGTTCCAGCTCGATCCCCGTCGCGATTCGCAGCGGCTTGGGACCCATCAGCATTGTCTTGCTCGACATCCCCGCGGCGCCCGGGTTCGGAAACTCGACCTCGGCCCCGTCGTCGGGCTTCTTCAACTCCGGCACCGGAACCGCCTCGGGCTTCGGAAACGTCGGCGCAAACAATTCGGGCTTCTGGAACACCGGCTTCGGCGACATCGGCAGTTCCGGCTTGCAGAACTACGGCCAACAACTCTCCGGCTGGGCGAACCTGGGCAACACCGTCTCGGGCTGGTACAACACCAGCACGGCGGATCTTCCGAACGCGGCCAACCTCTCGGGCTTCTTCAACATCGGCACGGAGCTATCGGGGGTGCTGCGCGACTCGGCCGGCACGATCTTCAACGCGGGCCTGGGCGATTTGGGCCAGCTGAACCTGGGCAGCGGAAACGTCGGCGACTTCAACGTGGGCAGCGCAAACATCGGCAGCTTCAATGTCGGATTCGGAAACGTCGGCGCCGACAACCTCGGCAGCGGGAACATCGGCAGCGGCAATATCGGGTTCGGAAACGCCGGAGCGGGGTTGACGGAGGCGTTCAACAACATCGGCTTCGGCAACGTCGGCGACACCAACATCGGGTTCGGCAACACCGGCAACGGCAACATCGGCTTCGGCAACACCGGCAACGGCAACATCGGCATCGGGCTCAGCGGCGACGGCCAGATCGGGTTCGGCCCGCTCAATGACGGCGTCGGCAACGCGGGCCTGTTCAACCTGGGCGACTTCAACACGGGACTGGCCAACGCCGGCAACGACAACCAGGGCTGGTCGAATACCGGAAACAACAACATCGGGCTGTTCAACACCGGGGACAACAACGTCGGCATCGGGCTCACCGGCGACGGCCGAGTCGGGTTCGGGTCGCTGAGTTCGGGCGCCGGCAACACCGGCTTCTTCAACTCCGGGACCTCGAATGTCGGCATGTTCAACTCCGGCACCGGCAACGTCGGCTTCTTCAACTCCGGCACCGGCAACGTCGGCATCGGGAACATGGGTACCGGCGGCATCGGCATCGGTCTGCAGGGTGACAACCTGATGGGCATCGGCGGCCTGAACTCGGGCAGCTTCAACGTCGGCCTCTTCAACTCCGGAACCGGCAACGTCGGCATCGGCAACTCCGGCACCGGCAACTGGGGCATCGGAAACTCCGGCAGCCACAACACCGGCATCGGCAACACGGGTAGCTACAACACCGGCCTGTTCAACTCCGGTTCCTTCAACACCGGCATCGCCAACCCCGGCAATTTCAACACCGGCTTGTTCAACATCGGCGTCTTCAACACCGGCATCGCCAACCCCGGCGATTACAACACCGGCTTTTACAACACCGGCGACTACAACACCGGCCTGGCAAACATCGGCAACTTCGACACCGGCGCGTTCATCACCGGCGACATGGCCAACGGCGTTTTCTGGCGGGCTGACAGCATCGGGCAGCTGTCCGCCCACTACGCCATCACGGTCAACAGGATTCCGGCATTCCTGACCATCGATGCCCCGGTCAACATCCCTATCACCGGCACCATCACCGACATCTCGATCCCGGCCGTGACCTTCCCGAAAGTGCCCGCCACGGGCAAGGTCGACCTCGCCATCATCAGTGGCACGGTCATCGCACCGATCGGCCCCATCACCATCCACGGTGGCGACGCGTCGGCCCCGTTGAACACACCCATCGTCATCGACTTCGGCACCCAACCGGCGTTGCAGCTCAATCTCGGTAATCCCGATGGTTCCACCGTCGTTCACGTCGGGGGCTACTTCAACTTCGGCCCCGGCCAGATTCCGCTCATCGACATCAAACCGGCCGCCGGCTTCTTCAACGCGACCACCGGCCCGTCGTCGGGCTTCTTCAACCTGGGCGACGGAAGCGCGTCCGGCTTCGCCAACGTGGGTGCCAACAACTCGGGCATCTGGAACGTCGCCACCGCCGCCCTGGGCAACTCCGGCTTCCAAAACATCGGGTCGCAGCAATCCGGCCTGGCCAACCTCGGCAACGCCATCTCCGGTTTCCTCAACACCGGTGGCGCAACGCCGGCCAACCTCTCCGGATTCCAAAACATCGGCACCGACCTGGCCGGCTGGTACCGCAATGGGCCGGACGCAACGACCTTCAGCTTCGGCATCGCAAACCCCGGATTCTGGAACGTGGGCAGCGCCAACATCGGCAGCTACAACCTCGGAAACGCCAACATCGGCGATTCCAACTTCGGCTTCGGCAACATCGGCAGCGCCAACCTCGGCAGCGCCAATCTCGGCGGCTTCAACCTCGGCAGCGCCAACCTCGGCAGCTACAACTTCGGCTTCGCCAACACCGGCCCGGCGCTGTCGGACGCCATCGGCAACATCGGGTTCGGCAACACCGGAAGCTACAACATCGGGTTCGGCAACACCGGCAACGGCAACCTCGGCTTCGCCAACACCGGCGACGGAAACATCGGGATCGGACTCACCGGCGACACCACGACCGGATTCGGGGGCTGGAACTCGGGCAGCGGCAACATCGGCTTGTTCAACTCCGGCACCAACAACATCGGCTTCGGAAACTCCGGCACCGGCAACTGGGGCATCGGCAACTCCGGCAGCTACAACACCGGCATCGGCAACACCGGCACAACCAACACCGGGTTCTTCAACTCCGGCATGGTCAACACCGGCATCGGCAACGCGGGCGACTACAACACCGGCTGCTACAACACCGGCGACTTCAACACCGGCAGTTTCAACCCGGGCGACTACAACACCGGCGGGTTCAATCCGGGCAACTACAACACCGGCTACTTCAACGAGGGCAATTCCAACACCGGCCTGGCCAACTCCGGCAACGTCAACACCGGCGCGTTCATCTCGGGCAATTACAGCAACGGGTTGCTGTGGCGCGGCGATTACCAGGGCCTGCTCGGCTTCACCTACGAGTCCACCGTTCCAGCGATCCCGTGGAATATCGGGGTGCACTCCGACATCGACATACCGATTACCGGCGCGATCAACACCATCACCCAGGACATGTTCACCATCGCCGAATTCGAGATACCAATCAGTCTGGAGACCACGATCTGCCTGATCTATGTCCCCTTCGTCGGCTGTGTGTTGCACGTGTCGGTCACCGTTCCGATTACCACCGAACACGTCGGGCCGTTCGTCATCGATCCCAGTGTGATCAACCCACAAAGCCCGATAAACACGGCCATCACGGACACCATCGACTTCTCCGACGCGGGCACCGTCGGCCCCGCCACCTTCGGCTTCAACTGGCAGCAGAGCCCTGGATTCTTCAACTCGTCGGACACGCCGTCGTCGGGCTTCTTCAATTCCGGAGCCGGAGGCGCGTCGGGCTTGCTCAACGACGCCCAAGGGGCCGTTTCGGGGATCGGAAACGCCTTCTTGGAGAGTTCGGGATTCTTCAACGCGGGCGGCCCGGGACTGTCCGGCCTCCAAAACGTCGGCACGCTCGAATCAGGCTGGGCGAACTTCGGCAACTCGCTGTCGGGCATCTACAACACCAGCATTCTGAACCTGATGGCCCAGGCCTTTGTCTCCGGCTTGGGCAACACCGGCCATGAGCTTTCCGGCTTCTTGAACGACGCGATGGCGTAGCGGCACCCGGACGCGCGATCGGGGACGTTGCTCAATCCACCTGCGGCACCGCCTGATCGGCCCCGCCTCCCGCACGTCGGCCCAGCGGGCAATTCGAGGTGCGGCAGCGGACAAAGCCGCACCGAATATCCCGCCGATTCCTGCCGAACCAATCCAAATCCAAAACGGACAAGACAAATCGGGCTAGCCTGGCCAGCAGAGAGTGGCCATTGGAAATTGTGAATAGGCTTCACATTTTGCTATGCGAATGTTTTTCGCATTTGCAGTGTGCGCGGGGAGTGTTATGAGACAGCTCGCCATCCGCTTAGTAGCGGCGAGTAGGCGTTTCCGATGAGTTTTGTGTTGTTGCCGCCGGAGATCAATTCGGCCCGGATGCACCTCGGTGCTGGGCCGGGGCCCATGCTGGCGGCAGCGACGGCCTGGGATGGGCTGGCGGCCGAGTTGTTCGCCGCGGCAAGCGCGTTCGGGGCGGTGACCTCCGGCCTGGCGGGCGGGACTTGGCAAGGTCCGGCGTCGACCGCGATGGCCAGCGCCGCGCAGCCCTATCTGGCGTGGCTGACCACGGCAAGCGCCCAGGCCGAGCAGGCCGCCAGTCAGGTCCGGGCGGCGTTGGCTTCTTTCGAAGCGGCGCTGGTGGCCACGGTCAGTCCGCCGGCTATCGACGCAAACCGCACCGTCCTGACCGCACTGGTGAATGCGAACGTGCTGGGCCTGGCCGCGCCGGCGATCGCGGCCGTCGAAGCACAGTACGAGCAAATGTGGGCCCAGGACGTCGCCGCCATGCTGGGTTACCACGCCGGCGCCTCGGCGGCCGCCTCAGCATTGACGCCCTTTGCCGTGAGCGGATTGGTGCGCCAGCTTGGCAACGCCGCCGCCGCGAGCCTGGCCAGCGCGGCCCCGGCCAGCGCGGCGGTGGCCGCCGCCGCCGAGGCCGTGGTCGCCGACCCGGTGAGCGCGCTGGGCCTGCCCAGCTTGGGCCTGGCCGCCGCGATCCCGTTGAACCTGGGGGCGGCCAACGTCGGCACATCCAATCTGGGCTTCGGGAACATCGGTAGCGGGAACATCGGAAACGGCAATAACGGTGATGGCAACCTCGGCGGCGGCAACCTCGGCAGCTATAACCTCGGTTGGGGCAACCTAGGCGGCGCCAACCAGGGCTTTGGCAACGCGGGCAGCAACAACCAGGGTTTCGCCAACACCGGCAGCAACAACCAGGGCTTCGCCAACACCGGCAGCTTCAACGTCGGCTTCGGCAACACCGGCAGCAACAACATCGGCATCGGGCTCAGCGGTGACGGCAAGATCGGGTTCGGCTCCTTGAATTCCGGGAGCGGCAACATCGGGCTGTTCAACTCGGGCACCAACAACATCGGCTTCTTCAACTCGGGCACCGGCAATTTCGGTGTGTTGAACTCGGGCAGCTACAACACGGGCTTCGGCAACTCGGGCGAGGCCAGTACCGGGGTGTTCAACCCGGGCAACGCCAACAGCGGCTGGGCGAACACCGGCAACCACAACACGGGCAGCTTCAACGCCGGAAACACCAACACCGGCGGCTTCAACCCGGGCAACCTCAACACCGGCTGGGCCAATACCGGCGATGTCGATACCGGCGCATTCATCTCGGGCAGCTATAGCAACGGCCTGTTCTGGCAGGACGATTACCGGCTGCTCGGCATCGATCTCAAGATCAACTTCGGCGGAACCAGCGGCGACTACGCCGTCAGCATCCCCCTGGACAACACGTTCAGCGCCACCGTGCCCACCATCACCACCCCGGGCACCACCATTCCCAAGCAGACCTTCCTCAACGGGGGATACATCGGCCCCATCACCATCCCATCGATCACGATCGTCGGTCCCCCGATCAATGCCACCGTGGGCCCCGCAACGCTGGATCTGTCCCTTTCCTATGACGTCAGCCCCATCCAGCTGCAACTTCTCTACATCCCGCCGACCACGGGGCTTGGGAACACGAGCTCGAGCCCGTCGTCGGGATTCTTCAACCAGGGCGACGGCGGCTCGTCGGGCTTGTTCAACACCACCTCCGGTCCGTTCGGCGTCTCCGGGCTGCTCAATTACGGCGATCTGGAATCGGGCGCGCTGAACTTCGGCAACACGATCTCGGGCATTCACAACACCAGTGGGCTCGAACTCGCGACCCTGGAGCCGGCCCGGATATCGGGAGTCGGCAACATCGGCAGCGATCTGGCCGGTGTGTTTCGGGACGGCCCGGACGCGACCACCTTCAACGTGGGCGTCGGCAATGACGGCGGGCTGAACTTCGGTAGCGCAAACATCGGCGACTACAACTTCGGCAACGCGAACATCGGCAACCTCAACCTCGGCAGCGCCAACATCGGGTTCGGCAACATCGGCGGCGGCAACGTCGGCGACAACAACATCGGCAGCGGAAACCTCGGCAGCGCCAACATCGGATTCGGCAACGCCGGTCCCGGGTTGACGGCCGCCTTCAACAACATCGGCTTCGGCAACACCGGCGACAACAACATCGGCTTCGGCAACACCGGCAACGGCAACATCGGCTTCGGCAACACCGGCAACGGCAACATCGGCATCGGGCTCAACGGAGACGGCCTGCAGGGTTTCGGCGGCTGGAACTCGGGCAGCGGCAACATCGGCGTGTTCAACTCCGGCACCGACAACGTCGGCATCGGCAACTCCGGCACCGGAAACTCCGGCATCGGCAACACCGGCAGCTACAACACCGGCATCGGCAACTCGGGCCTGGCCAACACGGGCCTGTTCAACATCGGCAACCTCAACACCGGCATCGGCAACCCGGGCAACTACAACTCGGGTGCGCACAATGTGGGCAGCACCAACACCGGCGGCGCCAACCAGGGTGACTACAACACCGGCTGGTTGAACCTGGGCGATTACAACACCGGGCTGGCAAACGTCGGCAACGTCAATACCGGCGCCCTGATCAGCGGCAACTACGACAACGGCATCTTGTGGAGATCCGATTACCGGGCGCAAGGCGGCTTCAGCTATGCGATTGGCCTGGTGCCCATCACCACCAGCCTCAACCTCAGCGTCCCGATAGACATCCCCATCAGCGCCACCGTCGGCAACACCGTGATCGAGGGCTTCACCATTCCGGAGATCCCGATCGGCGCGTACGGAGTGGTCAGCGGCAACATCGGGCCGGAAACCTTCCCGACCATCACGATTGTCGGTCCAACGATAGACATCGGCGTGGGCGGGACACAGTCCGTGTTCACGCCGAGCTTTGTTGTCGACACGGGGCTGGTCCAGGCGATCGTCCTCGACCTGCCTTCTGGCCCGGGAGTCGGCAATTCGACCAGCGTCGAGTCGTCGGGCTTCTTCAACTCGGGTGACGGTAGCGCGTCGGGCTTCGGGAACGGGGGCGGCAGCAACTCCGGCTTCCTGAACTTTGCCACCGACAGTCTCGGAAACTCCGGTTTCAAGAACTACGGCACGCTGGAGTCCGGCATCGCAAACCTGGGCAACAGCGTTTCCGGTGTGTTCAACACGAGCGCGCTGGACCTGCTGACGGCGGCCAATGTGTCGGGTGTTTCAAACTTCGGCAGCAACCTTTCGGGCTTCTTCCTCGCCGGCGACTCCGCGGATCGAATCTTCAACGTGGGTGTGGCCAATGACGGCAGTTTCAACATCGGCAGCGCCAACCTCGGCGACTACAACTTCGGTCTGGGCAACGTCGGTAACATCAACTTCGGCCCCGGGAACCTCGGCAGCGCCAACATCGGCGGGGCAAACATCGGCGACACCAACTTCGGCTTCGGCAACATCGGCGCCAACAACTTCGGCTTCGGCAACTCCGGCGCCTCGTTGACCGACGGCAACCACAACATCGGCTTCGGCAACACCGGCAGCAACAACATCGGAATCGGCAACACCGGCGACGGCAATATCGGCTTCGGCAACACCGGCAACGACAACACCGGCATCGGGCTCAACGGAGACGGTCTGCAGGGTTTCGGCGGCTGGAACTCGGGCAGCGGCAACATCGGCGTGTTCAACTCCGGCACCGACAACGTCGGCATCGGCAACTCCGGCACCGGAAACTCCGGAATCGGGAACTCCGGCAGCTACAACACCGGCATCGGCAACTCGGGCCTGGCCAACACGGGTTTGTTCAACTCCGGTTCCTTCAACACCGGCATCGGCAACGTGGGCAGCTACAACTCCGGGACCTTCAACGTCGGCGACCACAACACCGGCAATTTCAACACAGGCCAGAGCAACACGGGGTCGCTGAATGTGGGTGACCTCAACACGGGGTGGGCCAACACCGGCAACGTCAACACCGGCGCCCTCATCTCCGGCGACTACAACAATGGCCTGTTGTGGCGCGGCGACTACCAGGGCAACCTGGGTGCTTTCAATTACACGGTCACGGTTCCGACCACCACCGCGGACTTGAATCTGAGCTTCCCGATCAGCCTGCCGATCAGCATCGACATCGGAAAGATCGTCATCGAGAGCTTTACCCTGCCCAAAATCACCGCCAACCTCGACGGAAAAATAAAGTACAAGATCCCGGGTGTCGGCAAGGTAAATGTCAAGCTCTATTGGGACCTGAAAATCAGTCCCATCACGTTCTCCGACATCACGATTTCCGGGCCCACGCTGACCAGCACCATCGGAAACACCGACGGTTCCACCGTGTTGGGGGTAGACACCGACGGCACTATCGGCCCGTTGACGATCCCACTCATCGATATTCCGGCGGGTCCCGGCTTCGGCAACTCGAGCACCAGCCCCTCGTCGGGATTCTTCAACTCGGGCGATGGCAGCTCGTCGGGCTTCGGAAACGTCGGCATCAATAACTCGGGCTTTTTCAATGTCAGCTTCATCGACGGAAATTCGGGCCTGAGAAACTACGGAAACCTCGAATCCGGGCTGGGCAACCTCGGCAACAGCATCTCGGGATTGCTCAATACCAGCACCTTGGACATCGATACGCCGGCCGTCGTCTCAGGTATTGGAAACATCGGCACCAACCTGTCCGGCTTCTACAACGACGCCTCGGGCAATGCGCCCGATTCGACGTTCAACTTGGGCTTCGCCGACATCGGCATCTTCAATGCGGGTGCGGCCAACACCGGCAACTACAACCTGGGCTTCGGCAACATCGGAGACGGGAACGTCGGCGCCGCCAACGTCGGCAACTTCAACTTTGGCGGCGCAAACATCGGCGACACCAACTTCGGCTTCGGCAACATCGGTAACAACAACTTCGGCTTCGGCAACTCCGGCGCCTCGTTGACCAACGGCAACCACAACATCGGCTTCGGCAACACCGGCAGCAACAACTTCGGCTTCGGCAACACCGGTGACGGCAACATCGGCTTCGGCAACACCGGCGATGGCAACATCGGAATCGGGCTCAGCGGCGACGGTTTGCGCGGGTTCGGCGCCCTGAACACCGGCAGCGGCAACCTCGGCCTGTTCAACTCCGGCACCAACAACATCGGCCTGTTCAACTCGGGCAGCGACAACATCGGCATCGGGAACTCGGGCATCGGCAACGCCGGGCTGTTCAACTCGGGCAACTACGACACCGGCGTGTTCAACGCGGGCATCGTCAACACGGGCATCGGCAACGCCGGAGACTTCAACACCGGAACCTTCAACGCCGGCGACGCCAACACCGGCAACGCGAATTCGGGCAGCTACAACACCGGCGGCTTCAACTCGGGTAACTACGACACCGGTTGGGCCAACACGGGCGATGTCGACACCGGCATCTTCATCTCCGGCAACTACAGCAACGGCATCCTGGCAAGGGGCGACTACCAGGGCTTGGTCGGCGTCCCACTGTTCGACATCGCCGCCGCGCCGGGCTTCGGAAACACGACCACCAGCTACTCCTCGGGCTTCTTCAACAACGGTGCTGGCAGCGGATCGGGCTTCTTCAACTCCGGCACCGACGTATCGGGCTACGGAAACCTGGGCGCGGTGCAGTCCGGCCTGGCCAACTACGGCAACAGCGTCTCGGGCCTGTTCAACACCAGCAGCCTGGACACCGCGACGGCGGCCTACGTCTCCGGCGTCGGAAATGCCGGCGCCAACCTTGCCGGGTTGTTCCGGGACTCTGCGGGCGGCACCACCCTCAACGTGGGCTTCGCCAACCTGGGCGTCCTGAACCTCGGTGCCGCCAACGTCGGCGACTACAACGTGGGCACCGCAAACGTCGGCGGCATCAACTTCGGTGGCGCAAATATCGGCGACCTCAACTTCGGCGCCGGAAACCTCGGCAGCACCAACTTCGGCTTCGGGAACCTGGGCAGCAATAACTTCGGCTTCGGCAACTCCGGCGTCTCGCTGGCCAACGGCAACCACAACTTCGGCTTCGGCAACACCGGCAGCAACAACTTCGGCTTCGGCAACACCGGCGACGGCAACATCGGCTTCGGCAACACCGGTGACGGCAACATCGGAATCGGGCTCAACGGTGACGGGTTGCGCGGTTTCGAAGCCCTCAACAGCGGCACCGACAATGTCGGCTTGTTCAACTCCGGCACCGGCAACGTCGGCATCGGCAACTCGGGCACCGGAAACTGGGGCATCGGAAACTCGGGCAACTACAACACCGGCGTCGGGAACACCGGCGCCGCGAACACGGGCATGTTCAACTCCGGCATCGCCAATACCGGCGTGGCCAACGCGGGCAGCTACAACACCGGCAACCTCAACGCCGGCGACATCAACACCGGCTCGTTCAACACCGGTGTCGGCAACACCGGCTACTTCAATGTGGGTGACACCAACACCGGAATTGCCAACCTCGGCGATATCAACACCGGTGGTTTCAACTCCGGCAGCATGAACAACGGGTTCTTGTTGAGGGGCGACGAGCTAGGCCAACTGGGCTTCAACTACACGCTCAATATCCCGACGCTGCCCGTGGACCTGGATATTTATGCCAACTTCCAGACACCGATCAGCCTCGACGTCGGCGGAACGACCATCCACAGCTTCGACATTTCAGCGTTCACCATCTCCGGAAAGTACGGCTACTCGTACAAGATCCTCGGAATCAAGTTCAACTACCCGTTCCCGTATGCCTTCGACATCCCCGCGATCACGATCCCGAGCATCCAGATCGGCGGGTCCAGCCAGAACTTCACGGTGGGTCCCCCGGCTCTCAATACCACCATCAATTTCGATGGCGGGCCACTGAACATCGCGGTCGACATGGACCCGGCGCCGGGCTTCTTCAACTTCACCAACAACGACTCGTCGGGATTCTTCAACTCCGGTAAGGGCTTCACGTCAGGGCTTGGCAACATCGGCGCCTACGACTCGGGCTTCCTCAACGGCAGCATGGATCCGTTCGGCTCCGGAAGCAGCCAGACCTCGGGCGTCTACAACTTCGGCGACCTGCAATCGGGCCTGGTGAACGTGGGCAACACCGTCTCGGGCTTCTTCAACACCAGCAAGGTCAAAGACGCCGCAGCCTACATCTCGGGCTTCTTCAACACCGGATCCAACCTCTCCGGGTTCTTCAATACCGGCACCGGGCCGTAGCCCGGCGGGGTGTGGCGGAAAGCCGGCTCAGCGGGGCCGGCGCGGCTGCCACACGACCAGCGCCGTGCTCTTGGGCACCAGCGCCACCTCGCGGCGCTGCTTTGCCCGCATCGTCTCGAGCTCGTCGGCCATTTCCTGCAACCTCGACTGCAGCGCCTCGACCTGGTTGGTCAGCTCGATGATGCGCTTGATGCCCGCGAGGTTGACCCCCTCTTCCTGAGAGAGCTGCTGAACCTGACGCAGCAGATTGACGTCATGTTCCGAATAGCGGCGCCCGCCACCGGATGTCCGGCGCGGGCTGACCAGACCAAGCCTGTCATAGGTGCGCAGCGTCTGCGCGTGCATTCCGGCCAGCTCCGCCGCCACCGAAATCAGAAACGTTCGGGCTTCCCCTTCTCTCGAGTTCTTAGCCATCTAGCGATTACCTGCCCAACCGGCCCTGGGATCGAACCCACTGGACCGCTCAGCCGCCGCGTAGGCTTCCAGCGCCTCCTTGGCAGCCCCTTCCAAATTCGGCGGGACGGCCACCTTGACCGTGACGAGCAGGTCGCCACTACCGCCGCTGCGTTTGGGCACGCCACGGCCGCGAACCCGCAGGATGCGCCCGTCGGCGGTGCCCTGCGGCACCTTGACACCGACGCTACCGTCCAGCGTTGGCACCGAAAGCGTTGAGCCCAAAGCTAATTCGGTGAAGCTGACCGGAACCGTGACGGTGAGGTCGTCGCCGTCACGGCCGAAGACCTGGTGCGGCCGCACGTGCACGGTGACATAGAGATCTCCCGACGGTGCACCGCGCAACCCGGCCTCGCCCTGCCCGGCCAACCTGATCCGCTGCCCGTCCTCCACGCCGGGTGGAATCCGCACATTGATGGTGCGGGTGCGGGTCGTGACGCCGGTGCCTTTGCACTCGTCGCAGGGGTGCTCGATGATCGAGCCGCTTCCCCGGCAATCGGTGCAAGGTTCGGAGAAACCGAACGCGCCCTGGTTGCGGTTGACCACACCGGCACCGTTGCAGTTGGGACACACCTTCGGGCTGGTGCCCGGCCGTGCGCCACTGCCGTGGCAGTTCGTACACGGCGCCGGACTGGTCAGCCGCAGTGGCATCGCCACGCCTTTGGCGGCCTCCACGAAGTCCAGTTCGGTCTCGGTCTCCAGGTCGTTGCCGCGGCGAGGCCGGCTCGGACGAGCGCTGCCGCCGCGTCCGAACAGGCCGCCGAACAAGTCGCCGATGTTGGTGCCCCCGGAGCGGCCGGCGGCGTCGAACAAGTCATTGAGGTTGAACTCGGCGCCATCGGAGCCATATGCGGGCCCCCCTGTGAAGCCGCCAAAGCCACCCGTGTCGAAGCGGCGGCCCCCGAATCCGCCTCCCGCAAAGAGCCGACGAGTCTCGTCGTACTCCTTGCGTTTGGCCGGATCCGTGAGCACCTCTTTGGCCTCGGATACCGCCTTGTAGCGGTCCTCGGCCGACTTGTTCCCCGGGTTGCGGTCGGGATGATTCTCGGCGAGCAGCTTGCGAGCCGCCCGCTTGATCTCTTCAGGTGCGGCGTCGGAGGAGACGCCCAACTCCTTGTAGAAGTCCTTCTCGACCCATTCACGCTGGGCCATGCCGCGTCACCTCCTTACCTTCATGTCCATTTTTTGTTGTCGTCCTGATTCTGGGCCCTATTCAGCTGGGGCGTCGGCGTTATCGGCGGTGTCGGGTCGCCCGGCTTCGCCGCTATCGGCCGGCTGCTGAGTGGATCCCGCTTCGGAGGTGGCGTCGGCAATCGTTTCGACGACCGCGACCAGCGCGTTTCGCAACACGTGCTCACCGAGCTGGTAGCCCTGACGCATGACGGTGCCGATCACCGGTTTGGCGTCCTGCCCGCCGTCGCCCTCGTGTTGCACGGCCTCGTGGAGCACGGGGTCGAAGTCCTCGCCCTCGGCGCCAAACGACTTGAGCCCCAACCCGGTCAACACACTCATCATCTTGTCGGCGACCGCCTTGAGCGGACCGGAATCCAGGTCCCCGTGTTTGCGCGCCCGTTCGATGTCGTCGACGGCATGCAGCAATTCGCTGACCACCGAAGCCTTGGCCCGATCCGCGGCGGCCTGCTGATCGCGCAACGCCCGCTTGCGGTAGTTGGCGAAGTCAGCCTGCACGCGTTGCAGATCGGCGGTCAGCTCGGCGACTTTGGCGGCCGAACTGTCCGCGCCCGCCGGAGGCGTCCCTCCCGGCGTATCGCCGGGAGGGACGTGCCGGACTTCACCCGTCTCGGGATCGACCCGCCGCTTGTCGGTAACAGTTACCTGTTCCTGTGGATTGCCCTCGCTCACTTGGACTCCTGGTCGTCGTCGACCACCTCCGCGTCCACCACGTCGTCGGCGCCGGGCTCGGCACCGCCGGGTTGGCCGCCGGGTGCGCCTGCAGCCGCCGCGTCAGCCTGGGTGGCTTCGTAGATGGCCTGCCCCAGCGCCTGCGACTCCTGGCCGAGCTTCTCCATCGCCGACTTGATTGCGGAAATGTCGGTGCCGGCCAGCGCCGACTTGGCTTCCGCCACGGCTGCATCCACCTTGTTGAGCGTGTCCTCGGGAACCTTGGACCCGCCCTCGGCTTCGCGCTGTTCCTTGACGAACTTCTCCGTCTGGTAGACCAGCGTCTCGGCCTGGTTGCGGACGTCGGCTTCCTCGCGACGCTTGTGGTCCTCGGCGGCGTGCGCCTCGGCGTCCTTGATCATCCGGTCGATCTCGTCCTTGGACAAGCCCGAGCCTTCCTGGATTCGGATGGTGTTCTCTTTGCCGGTGCCCTTGTCCTTGGCCGTGACGTGCACGATGCCGTTGGCGTCGATGTCGAAGGTGACCTCGATCTGGGGCACACCGCGCGGGGCCGGCGGGATGCCGGTCAGCTCGAAGGACCCGAGCAGCTTGTTGTGCGCGGCGATCTCGCGTTCACCCTGATACACCTGGATCTGCACCGAAGGCTGATTGTCATCGGCGGTGGTGAAGGTCTCCGACCGCTTGGTCGGGATCGTGGTGTTGCGCTCGATCAGCTTGGTCATCACGCCACCCTTGGTCTCGATACCGAGCGACAACGGCGTGACGTCCAGCAGCAGAACGTCTTTCACCTCACCCTTGAGCACACCCGCCTGCAGCGCGGCGCCCACGGCAACCACCTCATCGGGGTTGACGCCCTTGTTGGGTTCCTTGCCGCCGGTGAGCTCCTTGACCAGTTCGGTGACCGCCGGCATACGGGTCGAGCCGCCGACGAGCACCACGTGGTCGATGTCGGACACCGAGATGCCGGTGTCGGCGATGACCGACTGGAACGGCTTGCGGGTGCGGTCAAGCAGGTCTTGCGTGATGCGCTGGAACTCGGCGCGGGTCAGCTGCTCGTCGAGGAACAGCGGGTTCTTGTCCGCGTCAACGGTGATGTAGGGCAGGTTGATCGAGGTGCTCTGCGAGCTCGAGAGCTCGATCTTGGCCTTCTCGGCGGCTTCCCGAAGCCGCTGCATGGCCATCTTGTCCTTGGTCAGGTCGATGCCGCTGGTGCCCTTGAACTTGTCGACGAGCCACTCGACAACGCGGTCGTCCCAGTCGTCGCCGCCCAGGTGGTTGTCACCCGAGGTGGCGCGCACCTCAACCACACCCTCGCCGATCTCCAGCAGGGAGACGTCGAAGGTGCCGCCGCCGAGGTCGAAGACCAGGATGGTCTGTTCCTTCTCGCCCTTGTCCAGGCCGTAGGCCAGCGCGGCCGCGGTCGGCTCGTTGACGATCCGCAGCACATTGAGGCCGGCGATCTGACCGGCATCCTTGGTGGCCTGACGCTGGGCGTCGTTGAAGTATGCCGGGACGGTGATCACCGCGTCGGCGATGTCCTCACCGAGGTAGGCCTCGGCGTCGCGCTTCAACTTCATCAGCACGCGGGCACTGATCTCCGGCGCGGTGTACTTCTTGTCATCGATCTCGATGGACCAGTCGCCACCCATGTGGCGCTTGACCGAGCGAATAGTCCGGTCGACGTTGGTCACCGCCTGGTTCTTGGCGGGCTGGCCGACCAGCACTTCCCCGTTACGAGCGAACGCCACGACGGACGGAGTCGTCCTAGAGCCCTCGGAGTTGGCGACGACGACAGGGTCGCCACCTTCTAGAACCGCGACGACGGAGTTGGTGGTCCCGAGGTCGATACCGACCGCACGAGCCATAGTGATTCCTCCTGAGTAGGTAGATCTTGTTACTGCACTATGCTGAGTGAACCCCGCTCAAGCCTGCTCCGGCCGCAGCAAGGCTGTCAACCTCAAGGTTGAGTATGGTTCGCTCAACTTGTCGAACATGTTAACGCCGGTCCTTCGCGTCTTGTTCCCGGGGGTACGTACTCCCCCATCCGGCCCGCCGCAGCGCATGGGTCGGAGTGAGCCCAGATGGCGAAATGTTCCGCGCTGGTTAACGCTGGGCCATCAGCGCAATCGTGCGCTAGCCTGACACCCATCCGTTGCTTGGGGGTGTTCGCGTCGACGCGTTCCGGGGAGCCATGACAGCAGGAGCTTGATGCCACCGCTAGACACCGCCGCGACCGCGAGACTCACCCGCGAAGACAGGGGCTATCACAAGTCCCTCAAGAACCGCCAGCTGCAGATGATCGCGCTCGGCGGGGCGATCGGGACCGGGCTCTTCCTCGGCGCGGGCGGTCGGCTCGCATCCGCAGGGCCCGGCTTGTTCCTGGTCTACGGGATCTGCGGCTTCTTTGTCTTCTTGATCCTGCGAGCGCTGGGCGAACTCGTCTTGCACCGCCCCTCGTCAGGATCTTTCGTGTCCTATGCCCGCGAATTCTTCGGCGAGAAGGTGGCCTTCGTCGCGGGCTGGATGTACTTCCTGAACTGGGCCATGACGGGGGTCGTGGACACCACCGCGATCGCCCACTACTGCCACTACTGGAAAGCGCTGCAATTCGTCCCGCAGTGGACATTGGCGCTGGTCGCGCTGGTGAGCGTGTTGTTGATGAACCTAATCTCGGTCAAGCTCTTCGGCGAGCTGGAATTCTGGGCCGCCCTGATCAAGGTGATCGCGCTGGTGATATTCCTGATCATCGGGTCGATCTTCCTGGCGGGGCGCTACCACGTCGACGGTCAGGAGACCGGGCTAGGGCTGTGGCGCAGCCACGGCGGATTCTTGCCGACCGGCCTGGTGCCGCTGGTGCTGGTCACTTCGGGGGTGGTGTTCGCCTATGCCGCCATCGAATTGGTCGGCACCGCCGCCGGAGAGGCGGCCGAGCCCGAGAAGATCATGCCGCGTGCGATCAACTCGGTGGTGTTCCGCATCGGGCTGTTCTATATAGGGTCGACCGTTCTGCTGGCCCTGCTGCTGCCCTACACCGCCTACCGTGAACACGTCAGCCCGTTCGTGACGTTCTTTTCCAAGGTCGGAATTGAGGGTGCGGGCAGCGTGATGAACCTCGTCGTGCTCACCGCGGCCCTCTCGAGCCTGAACGCCGGCTTGTATTCGACGGGCCGGATCCTGCGATCGATGGCCATCAACGGCAGTGGCCCTAAATTCACCGCGCCGATGTCGAAGAATGGGGTGCCATACGGCGGAATCCTGCTGACCGCCGGGATCGGCACGTTGGGCATCGTGCTCAACGCCGTCAAACCCAGTCAGGCCTTCGAGATCGTGCTGCACATCGCTGCGACGGGGGTGATCGCGGCCTGGGCCACCATCGTTGCCTGCCAGCTGCGCTTCCACCGGTTGACCATCAGCGGCGTGCTGCAGCGGCCGAGTTTCCGGATGCCGTGGTCTCCCTACAGCGGCTGGATCACGCTGGCTTTCCTCGCCAGCGTGCTGATCCTGATGCTGTTCGACGAGGTCTACGGTCGCTGGATGCTGGCCGCCATCTTGGTGGGTGTCCCCGCGCTGATCGGCGGTTGGTATCTGGTTCGAAACCGGGTAAAAGTGGCCGCCCGCGATACCCTCGAACCGGCCCAGCCGGAGAGTGGTCACACCGGTTTACCCATGTGATGCCCGCTGGGCTCCACCAGCCGCACGTCCGTCGTGGCCACCGCCGGTAGACCCGGGCATCCCCGCAACGCCGAAGCCGCGCCCACCGACGGCGCGGGGAATATTTGACCTTGGCAAGAACGCGAGCGCCCGCGGCGTCATCGGCTAACTGGCGACCTATCGTGATTTCGTCGACATGATCGACGGGAGATCGTTATGTCGTTTGTGGTTGCCACGCCGGAGATGTTGGTGGGGGCGGCGACGCAGATGGAGCGCATCGGCTCGGCGCTGGGCGCGGCCAATGTGGTGGCGGCGCCAGCGATCACGAGCGTGGTCGCCGCCGCCGAAGATGAGGTTTCGGCAGCCATTGCGTCGTTGTTTTCCGAGTGCGCCCAGGCTTACCGGGTGCTCAGCATCCATGCCGCGGAGTTTCATGGCTCGTTCGTGCAGGCCGTGAAGTGCGCAGCGGAACGGTATCAAGCCGCTGAGGCCGAGTTCTACGCCCTGCTTGCGGCCCGGCAAGCCGAGCGCGCGTCCCTTCCGAGCCCGCAACCAGACCCCAATCACGCCAGCCCCGCCGGTGGCGGCGGCTAGCGCCCACGAACCAGGTCAGACGGGTCGGTCAATGTCGCTGCCGCTGGCCAGATCAAGACAGTCAACGTTTTCGACGTCTCGCCGGGCAGCCAGGTAGGCGGCCGCGCCATGGTCGCCGGTCATGCGGGCCAGTATCTCCGGCCAGTGACGGCGGGCGATAACGACGGGGTGGCCGGGGCGATCCCCGAAGTACGCCCGCGCCAGACCGCTACTTGATCCCAACGCACGACCAACAACTCGTGCTACTACCGCCGCATCGACATCGGGTGTATCGATCACGTGCAATACGGCGTAATCGGCCTTCATCCGGTCGGCCTGCACCAAGCCGGCGCGAACCGACGCACTCAGGCCCTGCTGCCAATCCGGGGCGGTGACGGCGGTGACGCCCGATGGAACGGCCGCCGGGGCCGCGCCCAGCACCACCACCACATCGGCACAACCGCCGCCGCGCAGCGCGGCCACCGCGGTCTCCAGCCAACCCTCAACCAGAACTTTCGGCTTCCCGTAGCGCCGGCCGGCCCCCGCGGCCAGCAACACCGCTACGACGCGGGTCAGCTCGCACATCGCCGGCGACTATCAACTCCGATCACCACCACACCGCCCATGATGTCATCGCGCCCCCAACCTGCGACGGCACGCGCAATGGCGACTATCGACTACGGTAACGGCACTCTCCTATGATGACATTGAGCTTCTCATTGGGCGACAATCGGACGGAGCGGCATGACCCAAGACATGCAAGAGGCCCCCGCACCCCGGTACGCGGGGACCCGCGTACCGCGCGTTGAAGACGGCCGGCTGCTGACCGGTCACGGCAGCTTCGTCGACGACATCTCGCGGCCCGGCATGCTGCACGCCTGCTTCGTCCGCAGCCCCTTCGCCCACGCCCGGATCAACGGCATCGACACCACCGCGGCACTGGCCCTACCCGGCGTGCACGCGGTATTCACCGCGGCCGACCTCAACGCAGACGTCAAGGAGGCCTGGCACGCCGTCGCGGGCAGGGATGTTGCGGACACACCCCGACCGCCGCTGGCCGAGCGGGACGCGAAATTCGTCGGGGACCCAATTGCCCTGGTCGTCGCCGAGAGCCGCTATGTCGCCGAGGATGCGATCGAGCTCGTCGACATCGACTACGAACCGCTGCCCGCGATCACCGATTTCACCCGAGCCCAATCGTCGGATGTGCTGGTGCACGAGAGCTACCCCGACAATGTCGCGGGTGGCCTGGCCGGGGCGCCGCCCGACGAGCAGACCTTCGCCACATCGCCGTGCGTCGTGACCGAGAACATCTACCAGCAGATGTACGCGCCGGTGCCGATCGAGACCCGCGGGCTGGTCGCCGAATGGGCGCCCGCCTCCGAAGAACTCACCCTCTGGGCTTCCACCCAGACGCCCCATGAGCTCCGGGCATTCTGCGCACGCCTGTTAGGCATTGCCGCACAACGGGTTCGAGTCATCATGCGCGATACCGGCGGCGGCTTTGGCCAGAAGGTCGTCCCGATGCGCGAGGACATGTGCATCATGCTGGCGGCCCGCAAGGTACCCGGGGCGCTGAAGTGGATCGAGGATCGGCGCGAAAACCTGATGTCGGCCGGGCAAGCCCGCCACGTTGACGGCACCGCACGGATGGCCTTCGACAGCGACGGCAACATCCAGGCGGCCGATGTCGACTTCATCATGGACATCGGCGCGTATCCGACGCCGTACCCGGTGTTGACCACGGCCGCCATCGGCATGTTCTTCCCTGGGCCATACCGGATACCCAAAGCCAGCTTCAGCTACAAGACGGTCTTCTCCAACACCAGCGGGTTGGCCGCTTACCGAGGTCCCTGGCAATACGAAACGCTGGCGCGCGAGATCCTTCTCGACATCGCGGCCCGCAAGATGGGTATCGATCCGATCGAACTGCGCCGGCGCAATCTGCTGCGGCGCGAAGAAATGCCCTACGTCAACCCCAACGGCATGCCCTACGACCACGTCGCCCCGATCGAGACGTTCGAACAGGCCGTGAAAATCCTTGACTACGAAGGCTTTCGCCGCGAACAGCGAGAGGCGCTGGCACACGGCCGCTACCTCGGTCTCGGGCTTTCGGCCTACATCGAGCCAACCGGCGCCGCCACCGGCCATCTGGCCACCGAAGGGGCCACAATTCGCATGGAACCGACCGGCAAGGTCAACGTCTACGTCAACGGCGGGTCAAGCGGAAACAGCCTGGAAACCACCGTCATTCAGTTGACCGCCGACGCGCTCGGCGCCGATATCGATGACGTGGCCACGATCCAGGGCGATACCGCGATCACGCCCTACGGCGCCGGGACCCAAGGCTCCCGTAGCGGCCCGATGACCGCCGGAGCCGTCAACGAAGCGGGAAAGATCCTGCGCGAGAAGATCGTGGCGCTGGCCGCGCACCACCTCGAGGTGGCCGAATCCGAAGTGGAGTTGGCGCATTCGAAAGCAGCGGTGCGCGGCGATCCGGCAAGGCAGGTGACCTTTGGCGAGCTGGCCTATACCGCCTACTACTCGCCGCAGCAGTTGCCGTCAACGATATCGACCGAGTTGGAGGGGACCGCTCGGTTCAAGTCGCCCAATCCCATTCACTGGGCCAACGCAACACACGCCTGCACCTGCGAAGTCGATACCCAGACAGGCAAAGTCACGTTGCAGCGCTACGTGGTCAGCGAAGACGTGGGACCGATGATCAACCCCGCGGTGGTAGAGGGCCAGATCGCCGGCGGCACGGTGCAGGGCATCGGTGGCGCGTTGATGGAAAACCTCGCCTACGACGACGACGGAAACCCCCTGGCCACCACGTTTGTCGACTACCTGCTGCCGACCGCCACCGAGGTCCCACCGATCGAGTACGGCCACGTCGAAATACCCGGCCCGGGGCCGGGCGGCTACAAGGGCGCCGGCGAAGGCGGGGCGATCGGTTCCGCGCCTGCGGTCATCAACGCCATCAACGACGCCCTGGCACCGTTGGGGGTGACCGTCACCCGGTTGCCGGCCAGCCCCGCATCGGTGGCCTCGCTGCTGGCTGGAGCGTCCCGATGAAGCCGGCGTCGTTCGACTATCACCGCCCCGATACGGCCGAGGAAGCCGTGGGCCTCCTGGCCGAATTGGGTGAGGACGCCAAGATTCTGGCGGGCGGGCAGAGCCTGGTGCCAATGCTGTCGATGCGCCTGGCCTTCTTCGACCATCTCATCGACATTTCCCGGTTAGGGGAACTGCAGGGGATCCAGCTCCGTGACGATCAACTGTGGATCGGCGCGGGGACGCCAGACAGCAAGGTGGGGAACAATTCCCAAGTGCACCAGTCGGTTCCGCTACTAGCCCGGGCAACCCCCTACATCGGGCACTTTCAGATCCGCAACCGAGGCACGTTGGGTGGTTCGATCGCGCATGCCGATGCCGCGGGCGAATACCCGACGGTGGCGCTCACCCTCGATGCGGTCATGGAGGTGCTGTCACCGAGCGGATACCGCGAAATCCCCGCAGCGGAGTTCTTCACCGGGCTCTGGGAGACCGCGATGGAGCCCGATGAGGTGCTCACCGGGGTCCGCTTTCCCACCTGGACGGGCAAGTCCGGCTTCGCGATGCGGGAATTCTCGCGCCGGCACGGCGACTTTGCGATCGCCGGCGCGGCGGTCGCCGTCCAACTCGACGACGAGCACCGGGTATCGCGCTGCGCGATAGGGCTACTCGGCCTGGGCCCTACCCCTCGGCGGGCGACGGCGGCGGAGGCGGCCGTACTCGGCAAGCCGATCGACGAGCTGGTACCCGAGCAGATCGGCCAGAGCGCCATGTCCGGCCTGGATGACATTGCGTCCGATCTGCAGGGGTCAGCGTCCTACCGCGCCCAGGTGGGTGCGGTCATGACGGCCCGCGCCTGGTCGCGGGCCGTCCAGGAAGCGAACGCGGAGACCGCCCATGCATGAACGATCAGTCCAGTTGTCAGTCAACGGCAGTCGCGTTGCCGCCAGGGTCGAACCGCGGATGACATTGGCCGACTTTCTGCGGGAGAAGTGCGGACTCACCGGTACCCATCTGGGCTGCGAGCACGGGGCGTGCGGCGCCTGCACGGTGTTGGTGGGTGGCGAAGCCGTGCGCTCGTGCCTGCTGTTCGCGGTGCAGGCGGACGGAGCCGAGGTGACGACGGTGGAGGGTATCGCGTCAGCTGACGGCGAGCTCTCGCCGGTGCAGTCGGCTTTGCGGGAGTGCCATGGACTTCAGTGCGGCTTTTGCACCCCTGGTTTCGTCGTGTCGATAACCGCCCTGTTGCGCGACAATCCCGATCCCACCGACGAGCAGATACGTGAAGGCCTGTCCGGGAATTTCTGTCGTTGCACCGGCTACCAGGGTATTGTCGCGGCTACCCGACGGGCCTCGGAGCTGATGTCGCAATGATGGGCTGGTCCCAAGGTGCGTCACTGCGGTGACTTGCGTTCGCTCGTGCGTAATCTGAATTCTGATATCTGGATTTCTCGGGGAGTAACGCGTGCGTTTACCGCAAAAAACACGGTGGGGCCTGCTGGCCCTGTCGGCTGCTGCTGTGCTGGCCGCCGGGTGCGACGCCACCATCGACGGCAAGCCGATCGCTACTCCGGGAGCGGGGCCAACCGAGCCGTCTTTTCCGACGCGCCGACCAACGACGTCGCCGCCGACCAGCACGTCACCCAGCCAGCCCACGTCTCCGGCCAGCCCGACCTCGCCCGCCGGCGCCATCCCGTTGCCGCCCGACGACAACGGTTATGTCTTCATCGAGACCAAATCCGGCCAGACACGCTGCCAGATCAACCACGACAGCGTGGGCTGCGAAGCGCCGTTCACCAATTCCCCTATCAAGGACGGGGAGCACGCCAACGGTGTGCACATCACCTCGGCCGGCAACGTGCAGTGGGTGCTGGGCAACCTCGGCGCGATCCCGACCGTCACCATCGACTACAAGACCTATGACGCGCAGGGCTGGATCATCACCGCCACCACCGACGGCACCCGCTTCCAGAACAACGGCACCGGGCACGGCATGTTCGTCAGCATCGACAAGGTAGAGACGTTCTGACCTGACTGGCGCCGCGGCGTCAGTACCATCGGTTCCGTGGCACGCTACGGCCCACCTGACGACTTCCACAGCCAACCGACCCAATACGGCGGCTACCCAGCGGGCGGAAGGCCGCCGGCCGGTCCCCCACCGTCGCGGCCGGCGGGCAAGCAGTCCGGGCCACCCCCGCAGGCCCCGCCGGGCCCCGATTCACCCAATCCGTCCGAGCAGTTCGCATCCGCTGAGGGCTACGACCAGGAGAAGCCGGAGGCCGAGCCCAAGCCGTGGTATCGCAATCCGGTGACGCTGACCGGCTGGGCACTGCTGGTCATGATCCTGATCGCGCTGATCGTCTACGGCATCATCGAGCTGATCAGCGACCGGCAGGGCACCGGCAACCCGAGCACGACGACGCCTTCCACCACCACGTCGACCACCACCGCCGAGACGACCACCACAACCCCGCCGACCACCACGACGACAACGGTCGCGCCGGCCACTACCCCCCGGGTCCAGCCGCCACCCCAACAACCCACGCATCCCCCGACGCATCGCTTCCCGCATCTGCCGCCGCTGCCGTCTGTGATCACCATCCCGGGAGTGCCGACGACGATCACCCTGCCGCCCCACCTGCCCTAGCCGTCAATGCCCAGGCCGACCGGCTAGAGACGCAATTGGGCTACCGTCCGGTAACGAACCGCGTTGCTGCGGGGTCGGGCTGACCGCAGCGGCTACCATCAGCGGCCGTGGCAAGGCACGATCCGCCGGACTACGGCGCCGGTGATCCAACCGCGTACGGCAACTACGGCTACGGCGACCAAGGTGGCGGCTACGGCCAACAGCCACCGCCCGAACCCACCCCGGGGTGGCGCAAGCCCCTGGCGTTGGCGGGTTGGGGCGTGTTGATCGCGGTCCTGATCGGGCTGATCATTTTCGGCATCATCCAGCTTGCCCATGGTCGCCCCACCCCCGCGTCGGTGACCAAGACGGTGACCGCCACCATGACCACCACGACGCCGACCACCACCACCACGGCGCCGACCAAGACGACCACCACAACCACCACCACGACGACAACCACCACGACCACCACCACCACGACAACCACCACGACCACCACCACCACGACGCCGACCACCACCACGACGACCACCACGGCGCCGACCACCACGACGACGACCACGACAAACCCGATGTCCCCCGGAGCGATGCCAACTTTTCCTTCGCAGCTCACGCCGTCGATACCCACCGTGATCAATTTGCCGCCGGGCCTGTGAGCCGATTTCGCCGCATCGGCGGCGGCTATGGTGGGGAACGGCCAGCGGCCAGCGATCGCTGGCAAAGACAAGGGACACAGGGGTGTGGGATATGAGCGAGTCGCTCGGGCTGTCGATCGGGGTGGCCAACCTGGTCGCTACCCGGGCAGGCGGCGCCCCGCTGCGACGTGCTTCGGTGTTGCATCTGTTTCAGCACCAAGCGGCCGAAGTCGGTCTGCCAGAGGAAAACCCCGGTCTCGCCGGCGCTGGCCTGGTGCTACGGGGATTCGTCGAACGAGTTGGGGACCAGTCGCCGCTGATAGCGGCCGACGGCACCAAATACCTCGGCGAGGCGCTGGCCGTGCAAGCCCTGAGCGCGTTGGCGCGCACGGTCGGCTATGGTTCGCCGGTCACAATCGCCGCACCCGCGTATTGGTCAGGGGCTCAACTTGGCGCGTTGCGCGGGGCGTTGCTGACCGAGCCGGCCTTGGCACCCAACGGTGTTGCTGCGGCGGTGGTCTCGGATGCGGCGGCCGCACTGGCAGCGCTGCGGCCCACACCGGGATTCCCGGCCAGCGGCGTGGTGGCGCTGTGCGATTTCGGAGCCGGCGGCACCAGCGTAACGCTGGCCCAAGTTGGTTCGAGTCTTCAGCAGATCGGCCCGACCTTCCGGTACCGGGAGTTCTCCGGCGACGAGATCGACCAACTCATCTTGAGTCATCTCCTGACGGTCACCCCCGGTATCGACAGCGCCGAGGTTTCCGGTACGGCGACCAGCATGGGGTCGGTCACGCTTCTGCTCGGCGGGTGCCGGTTCGCCAAAGAACACCTGTCGGCGGCGCCGGTGGCCACCATCGCAACGGGCGCGGCGGGGCAGCCGGGTGCCGATATCAGGTTTTCCCGCAACGAGCTTGAACAGCTCATCACCCAACCCCTGGACCGATTCATCGGCTCGGTCGAAGACATGCTGCAGCGCAGCGGAGTGCCACGGCCCAGCCTGGCCGCGGTGGCGGCCGTGGGCGGAGGCGCTGCCATCCCGCTGATCGGCAACCGGCTGTCGGAACGCCTGCAGGTACCCGTATTCACCACGGCACAGCCGATATTCAGCGCGGCCATCGGCGCGGCGATGCTCGGCCAAGATCAATCGTCGGCCGGTGCTCCCACCGGCGCCGGGCCCGCGGTCGACATGCCAACCAACATTGTCGGCGCCGCCGGCACGATCGGCGCCATGACCGAGGTCTCGCCCACAGCGTGGGCGAACCAGGCCGGCAGTGCGGCGTCCTCCGAATCCGCCTCTGACAACGCCAAATCGGCGACATACCGAGCCCTCGCCTGGTCCCAGGACGCGGACACCGGCAACGAACCGGTGCCCTACACCGGCCCCGACGCCACCGGCGAATACGGCCGGGAGCCAGCCACCGACTACGCGCCCCGCTACGACTACCCCGATCAGGACCGCTACGCCGAGGCCGCCCCCTTGCCGTGGTACAAACGCGCGGCGGTGGTGTTCAGCCTGGCCGCGGCCGGGCTAGCCATCTTGGTCGCGGTGGTGTTGGGGCTGACGCTGGGCACGTCCAACAACAAGCCGGTCAACACCACGGTTCCGGCGCCCCCACCGGAACCCATCACGACGACGATCTTGGGGCCCAACAGCAGCCCCACCGTGACCGTGATAACCCCGACGCCGCCCTCCACGACCACCACGTCGCCGTCGGCGACCACCACGACCACCCAGCCCACCACTACGACCACGACCACGACCACGCCGACCACCACGACGACGACCACGACCACTCCCCCGACCACCACCACGACCACCCAACCGACCACCACCCGAACCACGACCACGCAGGCAACGACCACCGCCCCGCCGACCACCACCCAACAACCGTCGACGACGACGGCCGCGCCCATCACGCCGACCACCGAGGCGCCAGGGGCCTAGCCGGTCAGCGGCGTGCGGCGAACTCCGCCACCATCGCCTCGGCGCTGCGCACCGCGGCGCGGCAGGCTCTGGTGGTGAAAGGGTCGTTGAGCGGATGATCCGCACGTCGGCGCCAGCGCTGCGCCGCGGCGAAAGCGGCCCGTGGACCGTCGTGCCGGTGCTGCGGATCCAACCCCAACCGGGCGGCGGGACTGGTGCCTGAGCCGCCAATGATGCGCCGCAGCGAGACGAGTTCTTCGTCATTCAATGTCGTTGCCTGCGAAGGCAACAGGCTCAGAACACGCAGTTCCTCAAAGGCGTGTGTGTCGGCCAGCAGTGGATCGATATCGGCGATCACGTACGGCGTCGCCATGACCGGGTGCGCCTGCACGAACCGGCGCAGCGAGACCAGCGCCGTATGTGCCTTGAGCATGTCTGAGCGCTGCGCGAACTGCTGATCGATCACCTCCCGCAGGGCCACCAGCCCACTGCGTTCGAGCAGTTCGGCGGCCAGCCCAGTCGAATCCGCGATCCCCGCCGCCAGGCCGGCGATCGAGATACGGATTCCGAACATGCCAAACCGCTCCAGCAGCTGCGCGCGGGTGCCCGCGTCCACCGGCAACGGACTATCCGGCCGGACAAAGCGATCCACGCTGAGCAGTGCCTTGTTGAGTTCGGTGCTGTCGGCGCCGGCCAGCTTCTTCAGCGCGGCGAATTCACTCTGGCGCAGCGTGCGTGCGGTGAGCGCGAGCAGTCCGGATACCGGCACCACGGCCTGACAGATGCCCGTCCGACTCAGCTCGGCGGTGAATCGCTTCGCCACGTCTTGGGCCGAGGACATGGCATCGATCCGGCCCGCACCGATCTCATCGGCCCGCGACGCGACCCCGATGATGCCCAGCGCTCCCGCCGAGTCCCCCACCAAGCCGCCAATCTGTTTGAGCAGCGCGATATCCGCGGCGTTGAGGGTTCGCAGCAGGAAGACCACGGCATCCACCCTGGGCACCCCGTCCGCGGGCACCAATAGCCGCAACGTGCGTTCGGAGGTATCCCGGTTCAACGACGATGTTCCGGGAGTGTCGATGATCGTGGTGTTGACGAGTTCTTCTGCTGGCCATTCGACGTCCAAATCCGCGATCTCGGCCGGGTTAAGCCGGCGCAGATCGAAGCTGAGGCCATCCCGGTGGGTGATGGGCACGTTGACGCGGCGCCCGCCACGGTGGTTGGCCGTCACCCTGGGAGTCGGGCCGTGCCGGAACCCGGTGACGATACGGGTGGCCTCGGTGGCGTCGGTCGGCGCGATATCGTCGCCGACCAACGCGTTGACGAGCGTGGATTTGCCCGCCTTGAGGGTGCCGGCCAGGGCGATGCGGATCGGTTCGCTCAGCCGGGCACCAATGCGGTCGAGTTCATAGAAGACGTCCGCGCGCTGGCGGTAGGCCGGCTCACCACGGTAGGCCTGAATGGTTCCGCCCAGAATTGCGCGGACCCGATCGCTGGTGCTCACGCTCGTCCTAGGTTCGCCCGGGGGCTCACGCCAGGGCCCAATTTCAGCAGGTTGTCGGTGACCTGGCCGAGGATGTTGCGCTGTCGCTCGAGTTCGCGAACCCTGTTGTCGCGCTCGGCTTCTTCCAAGTGCGAGGCGGTGACCGTGGCCTGCAGCGATTCGTTCAACGACCGAGTGATCTCGTTCGCGATTTCGCGGTAGTGGTCACGCAGGGTCCGCTGGATCATCTTGAGACGGTCGCGCGATTCCTTGCCAACCACGAACGAGACATCGTCGACGAAGCGCCGCACGTTGGTCTTGGCCTCAGCACGCGCGCGCAGCAGCCGATTTTCACGGTCTTCCTTGTAGGCCATCCGGCCGAGTATCAACCCGGCCCCCACTGACACGGGATTGAACAGACCCAGCCCAGCCACCGAGGACAACATGCCGATCATCACGACGCCGCCGTAGGAACCCCGCAAGCCGGTCACCACTTTCTGGGCCTTGCCGGCCGGCTTGGCTTCCAGTTGGGCGGGGGCCTTGAGCTGACCGAACTCGGCACCCATGGCCCGCTTGCTCAGTTCCGGGGACAGCACCGAGTCCAGACCGGCGTCGGCGAAAGACCTGGCAACGTCGTCGGCCAATGCCTCGCCGCGCTGATATGCCCAGACGAAGTTGTCGCCGACGGCGGTGGCGATCGCGTTCTCCACGTCGGTGCCGATCTCCGCCCAGTGCAGGGTCGGATCGCAGGAATCTATCTGGCGCTCAGCGTCTTCGGTAACGGCACGGAACCGGGCCCGCAGATCATGATCCACATCGGTACTCAGGTCGGTGAATCCGTCGTTGAGCACCTGCTGCCACAGTGCGGTCTGCTGCAAGGCATCGTTGGCTTCGCGCTTGCGGCGCTCCAGGTCGCCCGCCAACCTGTCGCGCAGTGCGGGATCGTTGATGACCGCTAGCTCGGAGTCCACGGAGATCGTTAATTGCTCGGCAGCCGAACGCATTTCGCGCAGCACCTCATCGCGCACCCGGTCGGTTTCACGGGAGAGCACCTTTTCGCTGAGGAATTTGACGATCGCCGGGAAGTTGGATTCCTCGTTGAGTTCCTTGTCGTTGAGCGTGACCGCATGACTGCGCAATAGCGACGAGACGGGAATGATCGGCATTGGCACCCGAGCGCGCTGCAGGTGCGCGGCATTGGTGTTGACGATCTCGCGCCAGTGCGGATAGAGGTCGGTCTTGGTCGCAACCACCACCCCGGCCGGACAGAGCTGATGCGCCTTTCGCAGAAACCACATCTCCGGTTCGGTGAATTCTTGGCTGGCGTCACTGACCATCAACATGGCGTCAGCGTCTGGCAACAGCCCCAGGGTCGCAGACAGATGGGGCTGCCCGTGGCCGCCGACGCCAGGGGTATCGATGAAAGCCAACCCGCCTTGCAGCAGCGGGCTGGGTGCGCCGATCTCGACCCGCAGGACTTCGCGGCCGCCCGCCTGCGGCGCCCGGCGCAAGTCGGTGTTGATGTCGTCGACTGGGACGTCGATCGAGGTGGTTTCGCCGTTGGGCCCGGCGGCCACGATGATCCGGGCCGATGGCTGCGGGCTGTAGCTGACCACCGTGACCACCACGGTGGCCTCGTCATCTCCCACTCGCGCCACGGGCAGGTTGAGCAGAGCGTTGAGCAGTTGGCTCTTGCCCTGTTTGAGCTGCCCAGCGATCACCACGCGGATCTGTGGATCGGTGATCCGCTGGCGAGCACGGCGCAAGCGCCCCACCAGGTCATTGCGCTCGTTGAGTTCTGCGATCGCGATGGTGTGGTCGATGAGTTCGACAATCACGCCGACCCGACGCGGGTCATCGGGTTGGGTCACCGCATTGCCCCACTTTCTCGGTCGCTGTGTATTTCAGATCACGGTATGCGCATAAACCGGCGGGGACCACGAAGGTCCCCGCCGGTTTCGCGATTACGGCTCAGAACCCGTGCGGGTCAACCGGACCGTGTGACGGCGGATCGACATGCACCGGCGGTGTGTGGGTCACCGGAGGCTCGTGACCGAACACCGAGGGGCTCGGCGGCTCGTGATGCGCCGGCTGTTCGGCCGGCACGTGCGGTTGCGGCGTCACCACCGGCGCGTGCTCAACCGGCGGAGTGTGCGCCGGCGTCGGCGTCGCGACGTGCGGCGCGGGCGCATTGATCACCGGCGGGTTCGCGCCACCGTGGCCGGCACCGGCGCCCGGGCTCTGGATGACGGGACCGTTGCCCGACGGTGGGCTCACCTGACCGCCGGCCCCGGCTCCGGCACCCCCGCCGCCCTGGATGACGGGCCCTTGACCGGTAGGGATGGTCGGCCCGTGCTCTACCGGCGGGATCCCGCCGGTGACGCCGCCGTTGCCCCCGAGGGTGGTGCCTTCCTGGCCAAGGATGTCTCCGTGGCCCGTCGATCCACCCGAGGTGCTCCCGCCACCGAGGCCGGCCTGGCCGCCAGCGGTGCTCCCGCCGCCGACGCCTACCTGGCCGCCAGCGTGTGTGCCACCGCCAACTCCGGCGCCCATTCCGGCTCCCGGGCTACCCGCCGTGCCACCCAGCTCCGTTCCCGCGCCGCCCGCCGCGCTGCCGCCCAGCCCGGCCTGGCCGCCAATGTGGGTACCGCCACCAAATCCGCCAGCCGCCTCGGCGCCTGCACCGCCCGCGGCGCTGCCGCCAAGTCCCACACCAGCGCCGCCGGCGGCGCTGCCGCCCAGCCCGGCGGCCATTCCGCCGCCCGCACCGGAATGGGCCCCTATGCCCGTACCACCGGCTGCCCCCAGGGCGGCGGGCTGCGGATTGGGATGCCCGCCCAAGGTGGTGCTGTCACCACTCAGGATGCTGCCCCGACTGCCAGCCCCGAGGCCCAAGCCCGCACCGCCGGCTGCACCGGCCTGACCGCCAACTCCCACACCGCCCAACGGGCCTGAAACATGTGGGGTGGCAGCACCATTGAGCGCGGCGCCTTCGCTGGCAATCAATCCGGCTTGACCGGTGGCTCCCAGCGATGCGTTGCCACCGATGCCGGTCAGGCCGCTGACGTTGCCGACGCCGGCAAGCCCGCCACCGACCGCGGCACCCGCTTGACCGCCCAGCGCCGCCTGGCCACCAATACCCAGACCGGCTTGACTAGCGATACCTGCCGAACCACCGGCAGCAAGACCGGCCTGGCTGGCGATACCGGCCTGGCTAGCGATGCCCGCTTGACCGGCAAGACCGGCCTGACTGGCTATGCCCGCCTGACCAGCAAGACCGGCTTGACCAGCAAGTCCGGCCTGACTGGCGATACCCGCTTGACCGGCAAGACCCGCTTGACCGGCAAGACCCGCCTGACTGGCGATACCCGCCTGACCAGCAAGACCGGCCTGACCAGCAATGCCGCCACCTGCCTGGCCAGCGATGCCGCCGCCCGCTTGGCCCGCGATGCCACCGCCTACCTGGCCACCGGCGCCAACCTGGCCATTGCCAACGACGCGGCTTCCAAAGCCCGCACCTGCGCCAACCGCACCGCCGGCGCTACCGCCAATCGCACCACCAGCGCTACCGCCAGCCTGACCACCCACGCCAGCCCCACCACCGAAGCCACCACCGATCGCACCACCAGCACTACCGCCGACCGCACCACCGGCCTGGCCACCAACACCGGCACCAACACCGACGCCAGCCTGACCACCCAGCTGCCCCTCAAACCCAGCCTGGCTCACAAACCCACCCCCCAAACCAAGCCCGGCCTGACCACCCACGCCAGCCCCACCACCGAAGCCACCGCCGATCGCACCACCAGCACTACCGCCGACCGCACCACCGGCCTGGCCACCAACACCGGCACCAACACCGACGCCAGCCTGACCACCCAGCTGCCCCTCAAACCCAGCCTGGCTCACAAACCCACCCCCCAAACCAAGCCCGGCCTGACCACCCACGCCAGCCCCACCACCGAAGCCACCGCCGATCGCACCACCAGCACTACCGCCGACCGCACCACCGGCCTGGCCACCAACACCGGCACCAACACCGACGCCAGCCTGACCACCCAGCTGCCCGTCAAACCCAGCCTGGCTCACAAACCCACCCCCCAAACCAAGCCCGGCCTGACCGCCGAGCGCGCCACCAACATCAAGACCAACATTGCCGCCGATCCCGGCGCCAACCGTGGCGCCGGCCTGAGCGCCCAGCTGCGCGTCAAACCCAGCCTGGCTCACAAATCCACCGCCCAGACCAAACTCACCAGCGCCGCCGAACCCGCCGCCGAGGCCAAGCCCGGCCTGACCCCCCAACCCGCCGCCGAGTCCAAGTCCGAGCCCACCACCGACAGCGGTCTGACCGCCAAGGCCCACTCCCAGACCCGTTTGCGCGCCGATCCCAAGGCCCAAACCGGCGCCAGCCTGACCGGCAAATCCCCCCTCAAAACCGGCTCCGATGCCCAGGCCGGTTTGTGCGCCCAGGCCGGTCTGGGCGCCGAACCCGAGCCCGAGACCGGCACTGGCTTGCGCACCGAACCCGGCCTGAATACCGGCCCCGAAGCCCAGGCCGACCTGGCTGGCAAGCCCAACCTGGCCGCCGAAGTCTCCGGTTGCCTGCGTGTAGGCAAGGCCCGGAACAACTCCGCCGACACCGGTCTGCCACCCGAGGCCACTCTGGTTCCACAACCCAGCTCCCAGACCGCTTGTCAGCCCGCTGGCCAGGCCTGCCCCAATGTCGGCCGCAACGACATTCGCCACCGAGGCACCGATGTCTGCACCGGCAAAGCCCGCATCAGCCGCAACGACTCCCGCGTCACTCACGACCGCGGCAGCGTCTTGAGCAACGACAGCACCCGCATCTTGAGCAACGTAGCTCGACGCGGCGCCCACCTCCGAGGCCGGCGCAAGCCCGTATTGGTCCGCCACCGCTTGCTGCAATCCCCCAATCGGGTCCCCAGCACCAAGGTTGAGAAATGGCAGCGCATTGGCCGCGGCCGACGAGATCTCCACCGGAGACACGTTGACCAGTCCGGCGTTGGTCATGGCCTGCCCGGGAGATGCGACGAACGACCGTGCCGCGTCTTCGCTGCGAAACAGGCTCAGGATGTAGTCGACAAGCGAGGTCATCTTCATTGTCCCTTCAATCGAATGTGTGAAGTTGTTCGCCGAAACGACCGGCGCTCTGCCATAAACGCTATGGATTTGGCCCTTCCTCGAAATCGGGGCCAGATCCCCCAGACCAACGAGTACCCACCGGGATCAACCGGGTCACCCCATTAGGGGATTAGGGGAAATCGAGCACCCTCAACGCACATGCGGGAACCGCCTCAAAAACCAGCATTTCTGCACGTCACATGCCAATGAAGGGCCGCCAGAGGCGGCCAGCTAGATCACTAGCGAACGGAGTTCACCCGTGGATACCGAAGCCGTGGTGATCGGGCTCGGTGACATGCGGGTGATCGACTGGGTGATCCCAGATAGCCGGA
Organism: Mycobacterium marinum; assembly: GCF_003391395.1. Lineage (NCBI taxonomy): Bacteria > Bacillati > Actinomycetota > Actinomycetes > Mycobacteriales > Mycobacteriaceae > Mycobacterium > Mycobacterium marinum. The sequence goes on along the minus strand of NZ_CP024190.1, from coordinate 670,099 downwards.
TCAGCCGCCGGCAGGACGCCGTGGTCAAAGGTCGGGTCGGGCGTCTCGGCACCCGTGAACAGCACTGATGGCTGATGGGGTTCGAACCCTACGGGATGCGGATCGGCGGTTACCTCACCGGAGGCGACGGGTGTTGGTTCGTTGATCACACCGCCCGACGGTTGGTGCTGTGGGACGACCGCCCCGGCAACCTGCGGTGAGAACGAGTCCAGCGCGGCCGCCGCCGCACCGCTCGCCCAAACGTTGCCGTGATCGGCAGGTTGTGCACCGGCAATCGCCCCGCTCGGGTCGGCCATGGACAGTGAATCCGACACCATCGGGATCAGATTGTTGACGTCGGCGCTGGTCACGTCCGTAAGGTGGGCATCGGCGATAGCCTGCGCGGGGTTGGCCGCATACCGTGCGGCCGCCGCGGGGTCACGCACCAGCGCGATGACGAAATCGAGCAACGAGTTAGCCATCTCGCGCCTCCAAATCGCACATTTTCCGCGTCGGGGACGATGCTATCCGGTGATGCCACCAATGTGTTCGGTGTCCAACCCGCGTATCCCACGGCCCCATTAGGGGGTGGCGCGTTAGGGGATTTTGGGGTTCCGGGGTAAGAAACAGTATGGCCAGAAATCCGCTGCCACCCGCAGATCATGCACGGGGAGAGCGAGATGGGGTGTCCAAGGGCCACGCTTCACGCGACGACACGTCGGCGCCCCCTAACTCGGCCGCGGTTCCCGCTCCCGCACGCGGGCTGATCGATGAACTCGCAAGCGGCGGCGCAACCCCGGTGAAGGCGTTGATCGGCGGCGGCATCGGGACCGGCAAGACAACCGTGCTGGGCACCGTCCGCGACGCCCTGCGCCGCGCCGGGGTTACCGTCCGTACCCATCCCACCGGGGACTGCGAACCCTCCGAGGTGGCGCTCGTGGTCGACGACGCCCACCTACTCGCCGAGGACGAACTACTGCGCCTGGCCGAGTGGGTCGCAGATCCCCAGGCCACCGTGGTGGTGGGCACACAGCTTTATCAGCAACACCACGCGCTGCGTGCGCTCGCGACGACCATCGAACGCGAACGACCTCAGATATCGCTGGGTCCGTTGCCGGTCGCCGACCAACTTCGGGATAGCACCGCGGGTATGCCGTTCTTGGTCGAGGCGGTATCCCGCGAGACCGACTCCCCGGTCCCGGCGGCCAGGTTTGCCCTCATCGAGCGGTTGCGCCGACTCGACGAACCCACCCTGGATGCGCTGCTCATCATGTCGTTGACCCAGGAATCGGGAGCCACTGACGTGGCCGCCGCACTTGATGTGTCCACCTCGGACGCGCGTCAGCTCGTCGATCGTGTGCACGCCAGCGGACTGGTCGAGCCGTCACATCCGCCCGCCTTCCTGCGGCTGGTACATGAGGCGGTCGTACACATCGTCGGCAACACACACCACCATGAGGTCGAGACCTCCCTGCTGCGATCACAACTCGACATCTCGCCGATGTCGCAAGATCTCGCGCTGCGACTGGCCGAGCACGGGCTGCACGGTGAGCGATTGGCGACCGCCCTCGCCGGATACGCCTCGGCCGCGCGCGGTGACCCCGCGCAGACGGCGCGGCTCTACCGGGCGGCCGTCAGTGCCGGCGCAACAGAACTGAAATCCCAATTGGCCGATGCGCTGGCCCGAAACGGCGACTGTGCGGGCGCGGCGGCGTTGGCCGACGAGCTGCTCGGCTCCGCGGATTCCGCGCAACGCGCCGCGGCGGTGCGGATCACGGCCAGCGTGGCGACCCATGAGGGCAACACGGGTCAAGCGGCCGAGCTGTTCGGGTGGTTGGGCCCCTACCCGGATGCGGTCGTTGGTTCGTCAGCGGCGATCGTGCTCGCTGCGGTGGGCGATCTGCAGACCGCCCGCGCAGCGCTGGACGTGAAGGACACCGGCCCGCCGACCATGGCGGCGCGGGCCGCGCGCGGTCTTGCCGACGGACTGCTGCTGACCATGGGTCAGCCGTATCCGGTGGCCATGGCGAAGCTGGGGCAGGCCATCGCGGCGGACCAACCGATCACCGAGGCAATCCCCGACAGCCCGGCCGCGCTGGTGACGTTGGCCGCGATTCATGGCGGTGATCCGGTCCGCGCACGCAGCGTGATCGGGCGTGCGGTGCGCTCCGGAACCGACCAGGTGTTCCATCAGCGCCACCTGCTGCTATCCGGCTGGATCAAGATGCAAGAGGGGCAACTCCCGTCGGCCAGTGCTGATGTCGCCGCGGCTTGCTCCGGTGCACCAATGCATCGACGCGACGCACTGTGGGCCGCGGCACTTGAAACCGCGATCGCACGCCGCAGTGGCGATGCCGGTGCACTGCAAAAGCATTGGAATGCGGCCATGGAGGTGCTCGGCGAGTATTCCCTCGACCTGTTCGCATTGCTGCCGTTGGGCGAATTGTGGGTAGCGGCCGCCCGTAATCGCCAGGTGGACCAGCTTCAACACACTTTGGATCAGGCCTTTTCGCTGCTGAATTCACTTGGCAACCCGGTCTTGTGGTCAAACTCACTTCATTGGGCCGGGGTGCATGCGGGAATCCTGGCCAACTCGCCAGGTGCTGTTGCACCACACGGACAGGCGCTTGGCGCGGCCGCTGCCGGGAACGCTCTGGCGCATGCCCTGTCGGTCGCCGGACGGACGTGGCTGCGGGTGCTGGCCGACCAGGTGGATGTCGAGGAGGTCACCGTCGCCGCCCGGTCATTGTCGGGCGTGGGACTGACGTCTGACGCGACCAGGCTGGCCGGTCAAGCCGCCCTGCAGACGCCCGATGCCCGGGTCTCTGGAGCCATGTTGCAACTGGCTCGAGACCTGAAGCTGGCCAGCGGCTTTGACGATCCCACCGATGCGGAACCGGTCGCCGGTGCGGCGCCCGCACCCCGCCGGCCAGCGGCCGGATCCCCCCTATCCGATCGGGAACGCGAAGTCGCCGAGCTACTGCTGTTGGGCATGCCTTACCGCGACATCGGCGCCCAGCTGTTCATCTCCGCGAAGACGGTTGAACACCACGTCGCGCGGATCCGTCGTCGCCTCGGCGCGGGCTCTCGCTCGGAGATGTTGTCGATGCTGCGGGCGATGTTGACGGCACCGGGCTGAGACAAAAATGTCCTAAAGCGAGCGAGCCTAGGTTAGGACAGCCTTTCTCGCGGCGAATTAGGCAAAGATGTCAGTATGAGCAGGTTGAGCTGCCAGTAAGCACACTGAAATGCATTGGAGAGTACTTCGGTGACCACGCAGATGCTCATCAGACTGACAGTTGGAATGGGCATGACCGCGGTCGTGGTCGTGCTCGCTTTGCGTCGGGTCTGGTGGCTGTACAAGCTGATCATGTCTGGGCAACCAGCCTCGGGACGTACCGATGACATCGGCGCCCGGATCTGGACGCAGATCGCCGAGGTGTTCGGTCAGCGGCGGCTTCTGAGATGGTCGATCCCCGGCATCGCGCACTTCTTCACCATGTGGGGCTTCTTCATCCTGCTCACGGTCTACATCGAGGCCTACGGGTTCCTGTTCGTGGAGAACTTCTCCATCCCGGTGATCGGCCACTGGGACGCGCTGGGCTTCCTGCAGGACTTCTTCGCCACCGCGGTGTTCCTGGGCATCGCTACCTTCGCCATCATCCGGATCAAGCGGAACCCGCGCGAGATCGGTAGGGCGTCGCGGTTCTATGGCTCGCACAACAGCGGTGCGTGGCTCGTTCTGTTCATGATCTTCAACGTCATCTGGACTTACGTCTTGGTCCGGGGCTCAGCGGTCAACAACGAAACGCTTCCTTACGGCAAGGGCGCATTCCTGTCCCAGCTGTTCGGGGCGATCCTGCGCCCGCTTGGTCAGCCCGCCAACGAGATCATCGAAACCACGGCGCTGTTGGCGCACATCGCGGTCATGCTCGCGTTCTTGATCATCGTGCTGCACTCCAAGCACCTGCACATCTTCTTGGCTCCGATCAACGTCACCTTCAAGCGGCTGCCCGACGGGCTGGGTCCGCTGCTGCCGGTGGAAGCCGACGGCAAGCCGGTCGACTTCGAGAACCCGCCCGACGACGCCATTTTCGGCCGCGGCAAGATCGAGGACTTCACCTGGAAGGGCATGCTCGACTTCGCGACCTGCACCGAGTGCGGGCGCTGCCAGTCACAGTGTCCGGCCTGGAATACCGGCAAGCCGTTGTCGCCCAAGCTGGTCATCATGGACCTGCGCGACCACTGGATGGCCAAGGCGCCTTACATCCTGGGTGAGAAGACCGCGGATCCGCTCGAGGGTCTTGACCTCGAGACCGCCGCCGAAGAAGGCCACCACGTGCCCGAATCCGGCTTCGGCCGGGTGCCCGGAGACGGTCCCGAGCAGGCCGCGCGCCCGCTGGTCGGTACCGCCGAACAGGGTGGTGTCATCGATCCCGACGTGTTGTGGTCCTGCGTGAGCTGCGGCGCCTGCGTCGAACAATGCCCGGTGGACATCGAGCACATCGATCACATCGTCGATATGCGCCGCTACCAGGTGATGATGGAGTCGGAGTTCCCCTCCGAGCTGTCGGTGCTGTTCAAGAACCTGGAGAACAAGGGCAATCCGTGGGGCCAGAACGCTTCGGACCGGACCAACTGGATCGACGAAGTCGACTTCGATGTCCCGGTCTACGGCGAGGACGTGGATAGCTTCGACGGCTACGAGTACCTGTTTTGGGTGGGTTGCGCCGGCGCCTACGACGACAAGGCCAAGAAGACCACCAAGGCCGTCGCCGAGTTGCTCGCCACCGCGGGTGTGAAGTTCATGGTGCTGGGCGCCGGGGAGACCTGCAACGGTGACTCCGCCCGCCGGTCCGGCAACGAGTTCCTGTTCCAGCAGCTGGCCCAGCAAGCCATCGAGACCCTAGACGGCGTCTTCGAGGGCGTGGAGACCGTCGACCGCAAGGTCGTCGTCACCTGCCCGCACTGCTTCAACACCCTGGGCAAGGAATACCGGCAGCTGGGCAGCAACTACAGCGTGCTGCACCACACCCAGCTGCTCAACCGGCTGATCCGCGACAAGAAGTTGGTCCCGGTCACCCCGGTTTCCCAAGATGTCACCTATCACGACCCGTGCTACCTGGGTCGGCACAACAAGGTCTACGAGGCGCCGCGTGAGCTGATCGGCGCCGCCGGGGCCAACCTTGCCGAGATGCCACGCCACGCCGAGCGCAGCTTCTGCTGTGGCGCCGGCGGGGCCCGCATGTGGATGGAAGAACACATCGGCAAGCGGATCAACCACGAACGCGTCGACGAGGCGCTGGCCACCAACGCTTCCACCATCGCCACCGCGTGCCCGTTCTGCCGGGTGATGGTGACCGACGGTGTCAACGACCGGCAGGAAGAAGCGGGCCGTTCCGGTGTCGAGGTACTCGACGTGGCCCAGGTGCTGCTCGGCTCGCTCGACCGCGAAAAGGCAACGCTGCCGGAGAAAGGCACGGCCGCAAAGGAAGCCGAAAAGCGGGCGAAAGCTGCGCCTAAGGCCGCCGCCCCGGCCGCGCCCGCCCCGGCGCCAGCCGAGGCACCCGCGAAGGCTGCTGAGGCCCCGGCCGCCGCCACAGCGGCCAGCCCGGCCGCACCGGCCAAGGGGCTGGGCATGGCGGGTGGCGCGAAACGACCGGGCGCCAAGAAGGCGGCTCCGGCGCCAGCAGCCGAAACCGCGGCAGCTGAGGCCCCGGCCGCACCGGCCAAGGGCCTTGGTATGGCCGCGGGCGCCAAGAAACCCGGCGCCAAGAAGGCGGCCGCGCCCACCGGCGAAACCAAGCCGGCCGAGGCGGCCGCACCGGCCGCACCGGTCAAGGGGTTGGGTATGGCCTCGGGCGCGAAGCGACCTGGGGCCAAGAAGGCAGCGCCACCAGCTGCTGCGGCACCGGAAGCGGGCGCGACGGCACCGGCTCCCGAGGCCGCGGCCGCGCCCGCGGAACCTGCCGCACCCGCCGCCCCGGTCAAAGGCCTGGGAATCGCCACCGGCGCCAAGCGTCCGGGGGCGAAGAAGGCACCCGCGCAGGCGGAAGCGCCCGCCGCGGCGGCCCCCGCCCAGCCGGAGCCCGAGGCAACACCGGAACCCGAGCCGGCCAGCAAGCAGGATGGGGAACCGACTCCACCTGCGGCGCCGGCCGCCCCGGTCAAGGGTCTGGGCATGGCACGGGGCGCGCGTCCGCCGGGCAAGCGCTGACCGTGGCTTGACACCTGTCAGCAAATATCAGTAGACAGCGATGAGACCATGGTTGACGTGACCACTCACCAGCTGCCCTGGCACGCCTCCAGCCACCAGCGCCAGCGTTCCTTCGCGCAGTCGTCCAAGCTTCAGGACGTCCTGTACGAAATCCGCGGTCCGGTGCACCAGCAGGCCGCGCGGCTGGAGACCGAAGGGCATCGGATCCTCAAGCTCAACATCGGCAACCCCGCGCCGTTTGGCTTCGAGGCGCCGGACGTGATCATGCGCGACATGATCCAGGCGCTGCCCTATGCGCAGGGGTACTCCGACTCGCAAGGGATCCTGCCGGCCCGACGTGCCGTGGTCACCCGCTACGAGCTCGTCGACGGCTTTCCCCGATTCGACGTCGACGATGTCTACCTGGGCAACGGTGTCTCCGAGCTGATCACCATGACGCTGCAGGCCTTGCTCGACAACGGCGACCAGGTGCTGATTCCCGCACCCGACTATCCCCTGTGGACGGCGTCGACCTCGTTGGCCGGCGGCACTCCGGTGCATTACCTATGCGACGAGACGCAGGACTGGCAGCCCGACATCGCCGACCTGGAGTCCAAGATCACCGAGCGCACCAAGGCGCTGGTGATCATCAACCCCAACAACCCCACCGGCGCGGTCTACAGCCACGAAATCCTCACCCAGATGGTGGAGCTGGCCCGCAAGCATCAACTGTTGCTGCTCGCCGACGAGATCTACGACAAGATCCTCTACGACGACGCCAAGCACATCAGCGTGGCCACGCTCGCCCCGGACATGCTGTGCCTGACCTTCAATGGCCTGTCCAAGGCCTACCGCGTTGCCGGATACCGGGCGGGCTGGCTGGCGATCACCGGTCCCAAGGAGCACGCCAGCAGCTTCATCGAGGGAATCAGCCTGCTGGCCAACATGCGCTTGTGCCCGAACGTCCCGGCCCAGCATGCGATCCAGGTCGCCCTGGGCGGCCACCAAAGCATCGATGATCTGGTGCTCCCCGGCGGTCGTCTGCTCGAACAGCGTGACGTCGCCTGGTCCAAGCTCAACGACATTCCCGGGGTGTCCTGCGTCAAGCCCAAGGGTGCGCTGTATGCGTTTCCCCGGCTGGACCCGGAGGTCTACGACATCGCCGACGACGAACAACTCGTGCTCGATCTGCTGCTGTCCGAGAAGATCCTGGTCACCCAGGGGACCGGGTTCAATTGGCCGGAACCGGATCACCTGCGCCTGGTGACCTTGCCGTGGTCGCGTGATCTGGCGGCGGCCATCGAGCGCCTGGGCAACTTCCTGGTCAGCTACCGGCAGTAGCACCGAACTCGACGGCATTTACACGACGACGGTGCCGTCCGCGCCGTTCGGGCCGGGCTTACCCCCGGGGCCGGGGTCACCGCCGGTGCCGCCGTGGCCAGGCATGGGACTCCCCGTGAGCGCCTGAGCGTCACCGCCGTGCCCGCCGGTGCCGCCGATGGCCAGGGGTCCGAAACTGTTGCCCCCCTTACCTCCATCGCCGCCAGCGGCGATCCCGGTCCCTGTGGTCGAGGCAAAACCACCCGCGCCGCCGGTGCCTCCCGCTGTAAATTCCTGTGCGGCGCCGTCGCCGCCCCGCCCGCCGATGCCACCCGTGGCGGTAGCGGTTGAGGCCCGATTGATGATGCTTGCGCTCCCGCCGGCCCCGCCGGCGCCCCCGACGACGCCCATGACTCCGGTGCCGCCAGTGCCAGCGGTGCCCGCCGCGCCAGCACCGCCGGTGGCGTTGCCCGTTCCGTAGTTGATCGCAGCACCGCCGGCTCCTCCGGCTCCGCCGACCACGCCGGTGCCACCCGTCCCGGCGGTGCCACCGAAGGCGTTTCCGGCTCCGTAGTTGATCGCAGCACCGCCCGCGCCCCCGGCGCCACCGTGGCCGGTACCGCCGTTGCCCCCATCACCACCGGCGCCGCCGGTGGCATCAAACACTGAGGCGCTGCCGTCGATTCGGGTGAATCCGCCGGTACCGCCGGCACCGCCGTCGGTGGCGCCGTCACCGCCGTGACCGCCGGCACCGCCTTGCGGGGCCGCCGTCGCGGCGCTGTTATTGATGTCCACTCCACCGCCGGTACCGCCGGTACCGCCGACCCCGGCGCTGCCGGTGCCGCCCCGACCGCCGACGCCGGCGGTGACAGTTCCGGTCCCGGCGTTGTAGACATATCCGCCGGCGCCACCATTGCCGCCATCGGTGCCGTTGCCACCGGCACCACCATTGCCGCCCGTGGCATGAGCCGACGAGGCGCTATTGACGATGTTTGCCGAGCCGCCCGCGCCGCCGGCTCCCCCGGCGCCGGTGCTGCCATCGGTGCCGGCCGCACCGGCGGCACCGATGGCGTTTCCGGTTCCGTAGTTGTACCCACTACCTCCCGCGCCGCCGTCGCCACCGATGGCACCGGTGCCACCTATCCCGGCGGCGCCGCCGATCGCGTCGCCAGCCCCGTAGTTGTTGGCGACGCCGCCGGATCCACCGTGCCCGCCGGTGCCGGTGCCGCCGCTACCGCCATCCCCACCAGTGCCGCCGGTGGCGTTGGCCGTGGAGGCACTGCCGTCGACAGACGCGGATCCTCCGTTGCCGCCGGCCCCGCCGTTGGTGGCGCCGTCACCGCCGTGGCCGCCAGCCCCGCCGACAGGGGAGACCGTGGAGCTGACGTTGTTGATCTCCACGTTCCCGCCGTCGCCGCCGGCACCGCCTACCCCGGTGCTGCCGGTACCGCCCCGACCACCGACGCCGGCCGCGACATTTCCGGTCCCAGCCGTGTAGACATCACCGCCGGCACCGCCATGCCCACCATCGTTGCCGTCGCCACCGGCACCACCGTTGCCGCCCGTAGCGGTGGCCGTCGAGGCGCTATTGAGGATGTTTGCGGCGCCGCCCCCGCCGCCAGCACCGCCGGTGCCCCCGGTACCCCTGCTACCGGCGCCGCCATCGCCACCCGCGCCACCGGTGGCGTTTGCGGTTCCGTAGCTAATTGCGTTGCCGCCGCCGCCACCGGCCCCGCCGTTGGTGCCGACGCCGCCATCGCCGCCCCGACCGCCGCTGCTGCCCATCGCACCACTGTCACCGCCGGTGCCGCCATTGCCGCCGTTCCCGCCGCCGGGTGCGGAGTTACCACCGGCCCCGCCAGCACCACCGTTGCCGTAGAAGCCGCCCGCGCCACCGTGCCCGCCGTCGCCACCGTTGCCGATGGCGGGGCCGGCAGGGCCATCGGCGGCATAGCCGGCCCCGCCGGCACCGCCATTTCCTCCGTTGCCGGCGATGATGGTGCCGGCGGCACCGCTGGCACCGGCGACCGCACCCGCGCCACCGGCCGCGCCGCCGTTGCCGCCACCGCCGACCGCGCCGGGGTCACCACCGGTGCCGCCCATGCCCCCGGAGGGGGCCGCGTCGGGGCCGACCCCACCGGTACCACCGTTGCCGGGCGCCCCCGGGTTTCCGCCGGCGCCACCGGCCCCGCCGTTGCCGTTCGCGCCGGCCGCGCCAAACAAGGCCGACCCATGCCCGCCGGCCCCGCCCGCGCCCCCGTTACCGCCAGCGCCCCCGCCACCGCTGTCGCCGCCGTCGCCTCCGGTGGCCGCAAGCACTCCGGCGGCGGTGGCGTCCCAGCCTGCGCCGCCAGCCCCGCCGGTCCCACCGGCCCCGCCAGCGCCGCCTTGGCCGCCGGCCCCACCAACCCCGACGAAAAGTCCGCCGTTGCCGCCGGCCCCGCCGTTGCCGGCATTGCCCCCGTCACCACCGACACCACCAACACCGCCCGCCGAAGTCGAGGTCCCCGCGGTACCGGCGGCGCCCACGGCGCCGTCCGCGCCGGCCCCACCCATGCCCCCTGCCCCGCCGTTGCCGAACAGCACCGCGTTGCCACCGGTTCCGCCGACTCCACCGCTCACACCTGCGCCGCCGACTCCACCGGCCCCGCCGGCCCCGCCGTTGCCCAACAACCAGCCGCCGCTGCCGCCCATCCCGCCGGCCCCACCGCCGGCCCCACCCATACCCCCAGCACCCCCGGTGCCGATCAGGCCGGCCGCTCCCCCGGCCCCGCCGGCCTGGCCAGCCGCGCCGGATCCGCCGTTGCCGCCGTTGCCCCACAAGAGCCCCCCGGCACCACCGGCGGCTCCGGTTCCCGCCAGTCCATCGGTGCCATTGCCGATCAACGGACGCCCCAACAACGCGTTGGTGGGTGCGTTGATCACCGCCAGCACCTGCTGCTCCGCGGCCTGCAACGGTGAAGCATTGGCCGCTTCGGCGGCCGCGTAGGCGCCGCCCGCTCCGGTCAAGGCCCGCAGAAACTGGTCGTGAAACGCAGCCGCCTGGGCACTGATCGCCTGGTAAGCCTGGCCATGGCCGGAAAACAACGCCGCAATCGCGACCGACACCTCATCATCGGCAGCGGCCATCACCCCGGTCGTCGCCCCCACGGCCGCGGCGTTGGCCGCGCCGACCGATGAGCCGATGCCCGCCACATCGGCGGCCGCCGATGCCAGCATGTCCGGTATTGCCACCACATACGACATCGCAAGTCTCCCAACCGATTAGCCGTCGACTACTGGTGAATCGCGCTCGGAATCAGCAGAGGGTAACCCCGGCAAACTCAGAGTTTTGACCACACAGGTTCTTTTGCGAAACGACACAGCAAACTCGCAGCAGAAACCTCGCGGCGCAGGTCAGAACCGAGGACACGACCGGCTTGAATCCGCTCCCGACACGGCCCTCGCATTCCCCGGCCGGGGCGGCGCGATCGCGAGGAATCTTGTGCGTGCCGCATTAATACTTGCGAATTTGCCCAATCGGCCGCGCCCAGCAGCAACGATGGGTCTAGTCCCGTCGATTGATGGTTAGCAGCGATCGCCGAGACGGCGTTGAACGGTGAGTCATGGGTCGATACGTGTTGGTGAGGTGGTCGAAATGTCATTTGTGATCACGGCGCCGGAGGCGCTTACTGCGGCGGCTACGGATTTAGCCAGTCTCGGGTCAACGATCGGCGCGGCGAACGCCGCAGCGGCGGCGCCTACCACCGCGGTGCTGGCCGCGGGCGCCGACGAGGTGTCGGCGGCGGTTGCGGCGCTGTTCGACGCGCAGGGCCAGGCCTATCAGTTGCTCAGCGCGCGGGCGGCCACGTTTCATGAGCAGTTTCTACAGGCCTTGAGCGGGGGTGGGGCTTCGTATGCGGCCGCCGAGGCTGCGGCCGTATCGCCGCTGCTCGACGCGATCAATGCTCCCGTGCTGGCGGCGACCGGGCGCCCGCTGATCGGTAACGGCGCCAACGGCGCCCCGGGGACGGGGGCCGACGGTGGGGCGGCCGGGTGGTTGATCGGCAACGGCGGGGCCGGCGGGTCGGGAACCCCCGGCACGGCAAGCGTCAGCGGCGGCAACGGCGGCAACGGCGGGGCCGGCGGGCTGTTGTTCGGCACCGGCGGAGCCGGCGGCGCCGGTGGCACCGCATCGAGCCTCAGCGATTCCATACCCGGCGGAAACGGCGGGTATGGCGGAGCCGGAGGGCTGTTGTTCGGCCGCGGCGGCGCGGGCGGGGCCGGCGGTTTCGGTAACAGCTCCACCGGCGGTATCGGCGGACTCGGCGGGAACGGCGGACTGTTCGGCGCTGGAGGCGACGGCGGAGTCGGCGGGTTCGGCACCTTTGCCGGCAATGGCGGCGACGGCGGCACCGGCCTGTTCGCCGCCGGCGGGGACGGCGGGGCCGGCGGGTCCGGCCTGACCCAGGGTGGCGACGGTGGGATCGGCGGGGCTGCCCTTGGACTTTTCGGCGCCGGCGGGGCAGGCGGCACTGGCGGCGAGGGCGGCCTGTTCGGCGGGGCCGGCGGAATGGGCGGCAGCGCCGGCATGCTCTTCGGCAATGGCGGGGACGGCGGCGCCGGCGCCGCGGCGACCATCGGCAACGCGGCTGGGAACGGCGGCGCCGGCGGCAACGCCGGCATGCTCATCGGGGCCGGTGGCGCGGGCGGCAACGGCGGATTCGGCTTCAGCGCCTCCGACGGCGGAGCCGGCGGGGCCGGCGGTAACGCCGGCTTCCTCTACGGTGCCGGCGGCGCCGGCGGGGCCGGCGGGGACAGCGTGGGCGGTGCCGACGGTGGGGACGGCGGCAACGGCGGCAAGGCCGGACTAGTTGGTCAGGGCGGTGACGGCGGCGCCGGCGGAAACAACAACTCGGGATTCGGCACCGGGGGTTCCGGCGGTAAGGGCGGTGACGCCGTGCTGATCGGCAATGGCGGCAACGGCGGCAACGCCGGTTCCGGCGGGGTGGGCCCGGGTATCGCCGGCGCCGCCGGCATCGGCGGACTGCTCATCGGCGAGGACGGAATGGCGGGGCTGACACCCTGATCGCCCGCATTCAGCGGCAGCAAAATGTCGCCACGAGTGGTCGCGTTACGCGCTTGAATAATGTTCGCGAAAGACCACTACGTGGTGCCGCTGCCAGCATACGATGCGCTTCTATCCAGTCGTTAGTGACCGGGCGGTCCCCCCGCTGTGTGTCACGCACTGAGCTGAAATGGGAGGGATCACATGGCGTTTCTGTTCGTGGCACCGGAGACATTGACGGCGGCAGCGGCGGACATCGCCGGGATCGGGTCGACGCTCGGCGAGGCCGGCGCGGCCGCGGCCACCCCGACCACCGCGGTACTGGCGGCCGGCGCCGACGATGTGTCGGCGGCCGTTGCGACGTTGTTCAGCTCCTACGGACAGGCCTATCAGTCGCTCAGCGCCCAGGCCGCCCAGTTTCATTCCCAATTTGTGCAGGCAATGCAGGCCGGCGCCGGCTCGTACGCGACAGCTGAAGCAAGCAACGTCGCGCAGACCGCGCTGGACCTCATCAACCAGCCCGTCCTGACGCTGACCGGGCGCCCACTGATCGGCAACGGCGCCAACGGGGCGGCAGGCACCGGCGCCAACGGAGGCGCCGCCGGCTGGTTACTCGGCGACGGCGGGGCGGGCGGGTCCGGAGGGTTGGAACAGCAGGGCGGCACCGGCGGCGCGGCCGGACTGTTCGGTAATGGCGGCGCGGGCGGTGCCGGCGGGGCTTCAACGGTGGGCACCGGTGCGGCCGGCGGCGCGGGTGGGGCCGGCGGACTCTTGTGGGGCCAGGGCGGCATCGGCGGTACCGGTGGATCCGGAATCGACGGCGGGGCCGGCGGCGCCGGGGGTGCCGGCGGCGCACTATTCGGCATCGGCGGCGCCGGGGGCCAGGGCGGCATCGCCAGCACCGGATTGACCGGGGGTGGCGCCGGCGGAGACGGTGGCGCCGGCGGCCTCTTCGGCAACGGCGGGATCGGCGGTACCGGCGGTCTGGCCAGCGTCGGGCCTGGCGGGGTCGGCGGCAACGGCGGCGCGGCCGGCACCCTGCTCGGCAACGGCGGTGGTGGCGGCGTCGGCGGGTTCGGCGCTACCCAGGGCGGCGACGGCGGCGACGGCGGCACCACCGGCATCTTCGGGGGTACCGGCGGCGCCGGCGGCGCGGGCGGACAGAGCACCAACGCCCTCGCAGACTCCGTGGGCGGTAACGGAGGCCAAGGCGGCGACGGCCGGCTCTTCGGCAACGGCGGTGCCGGCGGCGTCGGCGGGGCCGCCTACACCAGCAACATCCTCATGAACGCCACCGGCGGCAATGGCGGCCAGGGCGGTACCGGCGGCACGCTATTCGGTAACGGTGGTGGCGGCGGCACCGGCGGAGCCGGCTTCGTCGGCCCCAGTTCCGCCGGTGACGGCGGCAACGGCGGTGGCGGTGGTAGGGCCGGGCTGATCGGAAACGGCGGGGCCGGCGGCGCGGGCGGGGCGCCCGGCCCGAACGGCGGCTTCTCCGGCGGAAACGGCGGAAACGGCGGCGATGCCGTGCTGATCGGAAATGGCGGAAACAGCGGCGACGTCGGGCTATCGGGCGCCGGCACCCCGGGCCTTCCGGGCAACGGCGGGCTGTTGATCGGCACGATCGGGAATACCTGATAGTACGAGCCTTCGAGCACCGGATTGGCGCTGAAATCAGTTCCTTTCCAACAACTCCAGCAAGTAGCTGCCGTACCCGGACTTGACCAGGCTGCGTGCGCGCCGCATCAGTTGTTCGTCGTCAATCCAGCCCAACCGCCACGCCACTTCCTCGGGAACACTCACTTTGAGTCCCTGCCGCCGCTCCAGCGTCCGGACGAAATCGGCGGCGTCTAGCAGCGAGTCGAACGTGCCGGTATCCAGCCAAGCCGTTCCGCGGGCCAGCATCTCGACGTTGAGCCGGCCGTGGTTCAGATAGGCCTGGTTCACCTCGGTGATCTCATACTCGCCGCGCGCGGATTTCTTCAAGCCCCGCGCGATCTCGATCACGTCGTTGTCGTAGAAATACAAGCCTGGCACCGCATAGTGCGACTTCGGGGTGGCCGGTTTTTCCTCCAGGGAGAGCGCGGTCCCGTCGGCGCTGAACTCGACAACACCGTAGGCAGTTGGGTTTGCCACCCAGTACGCGAAAATCGTTCCGCCACTGATGTCTTGGAATCGGCGCAGGCTGGTGCCCAAACCCGGGCCATAAAAGATGTTGTCCCCCAACACCAATGCCACCGAGTCGGTGCCGATGTGGTCAGCGCCGATGACGAATGCCTGGGCCAGACCATCGGGCTGATCCTGGGTTGCATAGGTGATGTTCACGCCGAAATGCGTTCCGTCGCCCAGTAGGCGGTGAAACCCGGCAGCGTCATGGCGGGTGGTGATCAGCTGGATGTCGCGGATTCCGGCCATCATCAGGGTGGTCAGCGGGTAGTAGATCATTGGCTTGTCATAGACCGGCAACAGCTGCTTGCTGATGCCCATGGTGATCGGGTACAGGCGGGTGCCCGAACCGCCGGCCAAGATGATCCCGCGCATGAGTGGCTCCTAGTTGCCTTTCGTCGAACTCAATCGACCAGGTCAGCCTCGGTGAGTTCGGTGGCCGCCAGCGCCGACACCAAGTCGTCATGGCGGAAAACCGAGGTGACGTGATCGCGGACCACCCGGAATGCCGAGGCGGCGTTCGCGACGCTGTCGGGGTCGTCGCGGCCGATGATCCGTTGCTCGACCACCACAACACCGTCGTGCACGTACATGCGGCCCATCTCGGCGGTCGTCTGCAGCGAGCTGGCCCAGCGCCGCAGCGCCTCGTGGCCCTGGGCTGCTCCGTGCGCGTCGCCGATGTCGATATCGTCGCTGGACAGGGCCACCAGGGTGTCAATGTCAGCGGCGTTGAGGGCGTCGCTCCAGGCCAGCACGGTGGCAATCTCCGATGTGGTCATGGCCTGCAAATTACCGTGTTCGCCTAGCCCGCACGCTAAAGAGGCGTGCGCTCCAGCCATTTCTGCCATACGGCCTGGTCGCCGAACACCTCGATCCCGGTGTCGGGCACCGAGACCCGCCGCGTCATCGCCAGCAGAAGCTCCGCGGCGCCGCCGCGCACGGCCACGGTGCCTTTGCCGTGCTCATGCGACCAGGTGATGTGGCCGTCCTCGACGGCGGCGGTCCATTCCCCGACGTCACCGAGACCGGGATCGGTGGCGTGCAGATGCACGGTGTCGCCGTCCTCGATCGGCAGCGGCGCGCCGTCGCGTCCCGCCTGGACCGCAATGCGTTCCAGAAACTCGCTGATGCCGTCGGCCGCGATCTCGGGTTCCAGGACGAATTGCTGGCCGAGCGCGATGGCGGCGTCAGCCCGATGCACCACCACCTCGTGCAGCCGGCGCCTAACCCACCAGTGCGCCGGGCGCGGCCCAAGAAATGTCCACACCGGCGTTTCCGCGCCCGCCTGCTCGACGGCGTCGACCATCAGCTGCGCGCCGTCTTGCAGCCAGGCGATCGCGTCGTCCACAGCTGCCGGCGGCTTTCCGCCCGCCACACTGCGGGGATCCAGAAAACTGTCCAGCCGGTCGCGCACGATCTGGGCCGCCCACCGGTCGCCGCGTCCGACATGACGGAACAGCTGCCCGAGGTTCCATCCCGGGCAGCTGGGCACTGGCGTGGATTGGTCATTGTTGCCGATGAGTTCGCCGAAAGCACGAGTCTGGTCAAGGTATGCCGCCACCTGGTCCACCCCGGTAACGCTACTCGTGCCGGTTGCCCGCAGCCCGCATTCGCCGACGGACGCGGCCGACTAGGACGCCGCCCGAATCCGCGCCCCCAGCCGGAACACCCGCCAGCCGGCCCGCTCCCAGCGGGAGACATCAAGGCAGTTGCGGCCGTCGACAATGACGCGGGCCCGCACCCGGTCGGCCAGATCGTCGGGGTCGAGGTCGACGAACTCCTGCCATTCGGTGAGTATCAACACGGCGTCGGCTCGCTCGCAGGCCTCGGCAACCGAGACCGCGTAGTTCAGCGTGGGAAACAGTCGGTTCGCGTTGTCCAGGGCCTTGGGGTCATAGACATTGACCGCCGCACCGTTGAGCTGTAGCTGTCCGGCGACGTTGAGCGCGGGAGAATCTCGAACGTCGTCGGATTCGGGTTTGAACGCCGCGCCAAGCACCGCGAGGTTGGCTCCCAACAGCGAACCGCCACACGCAGTGGTGGCCAGTTCCACCATCCGGGTACGCCGCCGCATGTTGATGCTGTCGACCTCACGCAGGAAGGTCAGCGCCTGGTTGGCACCGAGCTCACCGGCGCGGGCCATGAACGCACGGATATCTTTGGGCAAGCAGCCGCCACCGAATCCCAAACCCGCATTGAGACATTGGCGCCCGATGCGGGTGTCATAGCCGAGGGCGTCGGCCAGCAGACTGACGTCGGCACCGGCGGCCTCGCATACCTCCGAGATCGCGTTGATGAACGAAATCTTGGTAGCCAGAAAGGCATTGGCGGAGACCTTGACCAATTCCGCGGTCTGCAGATCGGTCACCAAGAAGGGCACCCCGGCCTCCAGCAACGGTCCGTAAAGTTCTCGGACGAACTGCTCGGCCAGGATCGAATCCTCCTGCACACCAAGCACAATCCGATCCGGACGCAGCGTATCGCGGACCGCGAAACCTTCGCGCAGAAACTCCGGGTTCCAGGCGATCTCCACACCAACGCCGGCCACTGCCAGCCCGGCGGCCCGCCGGGCCAACTCGGCCGCCGTTCCGACCGGGACCGTCGATTTGCCAATGAGCACCGACGTTCTGGTCAGCCGCGGCACCAGGGTATCGATGACGGCGTGAATGTGGCGCAAGTCGGCGCCGTATTCCCCCCTTTTCTGGGGTGTGCCAACACCCAGAAAGTGCACATCGGCGAACTCGGCGGCCATGTCGTAGTCGGTCGTGAAGTGCAGACGTCCAGCAGCGAGGTTGTCCCTCAACAGCTTTCGCAGACCCGGCTCGTAGAAGGGGATATCGCCCCCGGCCAGCTTGGCCACCTTGCCCGGATCAATGTCGACCCCGACAACCTCGTGCCCAAGTTGCGCCATTCCAACGGCGTGGGTGGCGCCTAGATAGCCGGTGCCAAAGACGGTGCATCGCATAACACCGTGTGTAGGCGACTGCGATGAGCGAACTGCATCGCGACGCTGAACGGCAGATGACAGCTACCCGGCAAGATCAGATACCCGGGATAAACGGGATGTTGAACCCGCCGCGCCCGTGCCCACCGCCGTGACCGCCGCCGCGTCCACCACCACGTCCGCCCCGGTCATCGTCACCGCCGGGGAACCCGCCGCCGCCACCGGGACCAAAGATCTGGGGAAGCGGGATCTGAATGGGCACCGGAATGGGCACCGGAGCCGGCACCGGAGCCTCCGGCGCGGGTGCGGGAGCCTGAGGAATCGGAACCGGAACTGGCGCGGGAGCCTGCGGCACGGGCACTGGCGCTTGGGCAACCGGTACCGGCACCGGCGCCGGGGCCTTCGGAGCCGGAACCTGCACCTGGGGGGCCGAGGCTTGCGGCGCCGGCGCCCGCGGGGCGGGGGCTTGGGGCGCCGGGGCTGGGGCCGGAACCTGGGCCTGGGGCGCCGGGGCTTGGGCTTGGGGCGCCGGAGCCTGCGGTGCCGGGGCCTGGGGTTGAGGGGCCGGGGCCGCGTGCGCCGGCGCGGGCAGGTGTGTGACGACGCTCTGGCCGGGATCGGGGCGGGTGCCGGGTTCGGAGCGGATGCTGACCGCCAGCGACACGGCCAAGGCACCCACACCGATGATGAAGATTGACCCCATGATGCTGGCCAGCAGCGCGAACGGCCTTCGCTCATGCTGCTCTTCGGGCACCGCGCTGTAGGCCAGAGCCTGCTGACCCGTCCCCAACTGGTCCGACACATCGTCGAAGTAGGCGGCATCGAGCCCGTACGGCGCGTGAGAGTAGAGCACCCCGCTGCCGGGATCCTGGGCCCACGCCTGCGCCGCCGTGGATGACGCGAACAGGGGGCTGCTCGCCGCCGCGAGCGCGGCCCCGCGGGCAAGCGCGGTATCCGGTTCCTCGGCCGCGGTAACCGGCAATGTGGTCGACGCCTCGAGCGTCGGCTTGATCAATGGCAGATCGATACCCGAGCCCACCAGAAACACCGCGTCGGGACGGGTCGGCAGGCTCTCGGCCTGCGAAATCAACTCCGTCAACTGGCCCACGGCCGTGTCATCGTCGTCTGACAGTGAGAGTCGATGAATGTCGGTAACCGAGCCGTCCGCGCTGTCGACAACCGCCAGCGTGGCGGCCTCGGGTTCGATGAACAGCAACGCGGTCTGCGCATAGTTGGTTTCGCTGCCCACCGCGTGAGCCAGCGCGGCGGCGGCCAGGAACGCCGAGACCAGCACGACGTTTTCGATCTTGCGCCGGGCCAAGACGTCGCGCAGGGCGGCGGCTTGGGCCGGGTCTCTCCAGGTCACCCCGGTTGAGGTCAGCTGGTAGCCGCCCTCGGAGGCGCCTTCCCTGGTTCCCAGGATCGCCGAGATCACCTGTTCGGCGGCCCCGATGGTTGCCGCGTCGCCATCACCGCTGACATCGAACGCGTCTTCATCGACCAACGCGCCATCGCCGTTTTCGCCCTCGACCAGCACCAACCGCACTGCCGTCGGTGCCACAGATACTCCGAGCACGGTGTCCAAGAGCTCCCCCAATACCTGTTCGACCATCGCATACAGCGGGCCTACGCGGGTCCCCCAACCCTGTAGCCGCCGATTTTACGCGCCTCCCGAGGTGCATACCGGAGCCTTGGTTGCCGGATCGGCTTGGGTCAGCACATTTCAGCAGTAAAAGGATGCCTAACCGTCGAACAGACAATTAGCTGTCAACGTCCCCCGTGGCCTCCACCGAAACCACCACCGTGGCCGCCACCGAAACCTCCACCGTGGCCGCCACCGCCGTGGCCGCCACCGAAGCCTCCGAACCCGCCACCATGGCCACCGCCACCGCGGCCACCGCCGAACCCACCACCATGACCGCCGCCGCCGAACTGGCCCCCGTGGCCGCCGCCGGACGGACCGCTACGGCCGGGGGCGCCGCCGCCGAAGTGCCCGCGCCGGCCAGGACCGAGGCTACCGCCAGCGGGCCCACGACCGGGGTTGGGTATCCGGCCCAGCCCGGGCAGCCTCAGACCGCCGCGCCCGCGCGGATTCGGACTCACCACCGGCGGGGGCGAGGCTGGAACTTCAACACGGGGGGCGGGCGCCTTGGGCTGCTGACGTGGCACCGGCGCTTGGACCTTGGGGACAGAGGGGCGCAGGAAGGTGTCGGTCCCGCTGGGTACCCGCACGGGCGGCACGACGATGGGCACCAGCGGCGGCACGGCCACCACCGGTTCGGGAGCGGTGGGGGCGGGCAACACCGGCACCTCCGGCGCCCTCTGCACCGGCGCGGCCGGGGCCGGTAGTTGCGGGCTGGCCGCGCGCGGCGCCACCCGGGGGCGCGGCAGCTCGATCTTCGGCTCGGGAGCGGCCACTTGCGGCGGCGGGGCCGCCTGCGGAGGCGGGGCGACCAGGTGATTCTCGTTGGGTCTGGGCTGTAGGGCGACCGTCGGGCGGATGTCGATCGCCAGCGCGACTTCCAGGGCCACCACCGCCGCGGTGGCGACCACGGCCAGGCCGCTACCGATCAAGAGCCCGGATCGGCGCCCGGCGGGTTCCTGATCGGGCGAGAGCTCGTCGCCCAGTTCGCTCTCCCCCAGCGGGTCAGGATCATTGAGGTCTTGCGCATATGCCAGGGCGGCGGTGGTGGCGGCAAACAGGGGCGCATTGCCGCAAGCCAGCGCCGCGCCCCGGGCGAGCGCCATTTCCTGTTCCTCGGACACGCTCACCGTCAGCGAGGTCGCCGCATCGAGTGCCGGCTTGATCATGGCGACGTCCACACCCGTGCCGACCACATAGACACCGTCCGGACGCGCCGGCAGAGACTCGGCCGCGGCCACCATGGCGACCACCTCGGCCACCGCCGCGTCGTCGTCTTCGGCCAACAATTGCTGGCGCACCTCGCTGACCGAGCCGTCCGCGGTGTCGACGACCGCCAGGGTCGCCGTATGGGGCTCGATGAACAACACCGCGGTCCGCGCATAGCTGAGGGCGCCGCCGACCGCCTGCCCCAGGGCGGCCGCAGCCAGAAAACCCGAGACCAGCATGACGTTTTCGACCTTGTGCCAGGCCAGCGCATCGCGCAGCGCCGCGGCCTGAACCGGGTCGGTCCATGTCACACCGATCGAGGACAACCGCAAGCCGGCATCGGCCGCGCCCTCCCGAGTGCCCAGAATCGCCGCGACCACCTGATCGGATGCGCTCGACGTGACCGGATTGCGGTCGAGGTCGAAACTGTCTTCCTCGACGATCAAGCCGTCGCCGTCTTCGCCTTCGACCAACGCCATCCGGACGTCAGCCGCTGCCATCGATACCCCAAGTACGACGTCCAAAACCCCTCCCAAGGTCTTGCAACCCACCACGGTCGCTGCGGAGGAGAACACGGCGCGGATGGCTCCGGATGGCCCGGCAATGGCTCTTGGATAGCCAAGCCAACGGTCTACTAATCCTTATCGCGCAAGCTATGCGGCAGCTATGTAGACCTTATGAAGTTCTGGTACGAACGAGACGGCGTGGGCCCCCGCTGACCCTGGTATTTCGACCCTACTCCGGAACTCCCGTAGGGATGCTCGGACGGACTGGTCAATTTCAAGATGCACAGCTGGCCGATTTTCATGCCGGGCCACAACGTGATCGGGAGGTTGGCGACGTTGGACAGCTCCAGCGTGATGTGCCCACTGAAGCCGGGATCGATGAAGCCGGCAGTGGAATGGGTGAGCAAGCCCAGCCGGCCCAGCGACGACTTGCCCTCCAGCCGCCCGGCCAGGTCACCGGGCAAGGAGAAGATCTCCAGCGTGGAACCCAGCACGAACTCGCCCGGGTGCAGCACGAACGGATCCCCCTTGGTCGGCTCCACCACGCTGGTCAACTCGTCCTGGCGCTGCGCCGGGTCAATGTGGGTGTACCGGGTGTTGTTGAACACCCGGAACATGCAGTCGAGCCGGACGTCGACGCTGGACGGCTGAACCAGGCTGTCATCGAACGGGTCGATACCCAACCGCCCGGCGGAAATTTCGGCTCTGAGGTCTCGATCAGAGAGCAGCACGCGATGAGCGTATCTGCTCTCGGATCGCTGCCGCCGCGCGACGAGTCAGCGGAGGTAGATTTCCTTGCCAGTGGGGTATCCGCCACCAGTGGTGGTGACGTGGACGTGGTCATAGTGACCGAGGCGGCTTCTGGTTGCACCGGTGGGCGTGTAGTAGACGCCACGCCAAATCGCATCCTGCATCCCGAAGCGCTCGGCGTTGGCCAAGACGTAGGCGACGATCTCGTTGCCCAGCGCTATCCCCTCAGCGCTGCCGGGGTTGGGGATCATCACGTCGAGCGCCAATCCGTTCGGATGCCAGCGCAACGCATCGGGGCGCACCCCACCGATTTCGTGAATCTCCGGGAAAACCGCGCTGATGCTGCGCGCCGCCAGGATGGTCTTGACCTGTAGCCCGCGTTCCGGTGCCACCCCGACCGGCAGCAGGCGCGCTGACCTGTCCACCCGCAATCTCGATGCCGCGGCGAACTGACCAGCCGCAAAACCCATCCCCACCGCACCGCTGGATATTTTCGACGACAACTCGATGGGCGTTGCCGCGACAATCTCCACACAACACGCTCCATCACCGACGGCCATTTGGTCGATGCGATCACGCGTGGACGATGGAGCGATATCCCCTGCCACCGCGAAGAAGGCGGCCGCGGGCGCTACCACTGCAGCCAGCAGAACAGACGGCTTGCGCCGCTTCCTGGCTAACTCGTGCCGACCCACGGAAGCAGATTACGACACGATAACGAAATAATAAACACCGGATTGGTTAGCAATCTTGTGGCATAGATCGCAGTTTGCCAATTGTCAAGACGATAATGGCACACGGCTTGACGCGGGGCCATTTATCCTGCTCAGCGCGGCATTTCTTGAGTCACAAGACACAGCCGAACAGGATTGTCTGCCCGCCAAGAGTTTAGTGCCCTCAGATCTGCAAACGTGACGGGACGGGTTCGCGGGTATCGGCCGAATGCTGCACAGCCGCCTCGATGCCGGCGACCAGTCCGGCGACCGCGGTCTCCACCGACATGCTCGGGACACCGAGGTTGCGATCCAGGGCGGCGACCATCGGCAGGCAGGGCAAATGGACCCAGCCGGCGCGGATGGGCAGGTTCTGCGTGGCGATGTGGTGCAGCACGCCGTACATGAGGTGGTTGCACACGAAGGTGCCCGCCGCGTCGGAGACATCGGCCGGGATCCCGGCCGCGCGCATCGCCAGCACCATCTCGTGGACCGGGACGGTGGCGTGGTAGGCGACCGGGCCGTCCGGATCGGTCGGCTCGCCCACCAACACCTTGCCGGCGGTGTCGGCGAGGCCATAGCGCCCGCAATCGTTGATGTTCTGGGCCAACCGCTCGACGGTCAGCATGGCGCGCCCCGGGTATTCGCCCAGCATGATCACCAGCTGCGGATCCACCTCGGCGATGGCCTGCTCAGCCGCCGCGATCGAGTCGAAATAGGCGCCGGGCACAATCCGCGAGACCACCGTCGCCCCGGCGATGGTGCGTCCGTCCAGCGCCTCGGCGGTGAACTGGGCCGGATTGTCCGGCGTCACGCCATACGGTCCGAACCCGGTAACCAGCACTTTGGTCATGTGGTGTTCCTTCCTGGTCGAAACTAAGCGAGCGGACGTTCGGCCATGGGTATCACCCTGGAATCCTCCAGCATCGCGAACCGATGGGGAAGATCGGCCTGCACCTGTTCGCTGGACATCAGCGCAATGAAGGCTTCCAGGGATGGATACCGCACAAATTGAATGACGTCCCAGCGCTCCTCGGGCGGGCCGATGAAGCAGCCGCCGGCGTCGGCCACAAAGACCCGCTCGGCGCCGACCTTCGCCAGCGCCGACTCCATCCCGGCGGCGTAGCGCTCGAACAGTTCGCGACCGCTGACCGGCGCCGGGGGCGCAAGCTCGGGGTTCGCCGAGTAATCGGCGACCTCGCGGATGCGGTAGAGGTTGAGCATGACGAAGGGGCCGGGCGGCATTGCGGTCACCATCGCCTCAGCCGCTTGCGGTGTCGGAACGATGTGCACGATCGACCTCCCTCGTCGCCTCTATTTGTACGTGGTGTTGGCGATTCCCGTTGGTCGCGTTGCGGCCAGCGCTCGGCGCCACGGCATCAATTCGGGCGCTCGGCAGCCGTCGGGGAGCCCGGCACGGCGCGCAGCAGGACCACCACAAAGGCCGACATCAGCATCATGGCGCCCACCGCCCACATGCCCGCCTTGTCGGTCCCGGTCACCTGCTCGAGCGCCCCGGTCAGATAGGGCGCGGCGAACCCGCCCAGGTTGCCCACCGAATTGATCAGCCCGATGGCGCCTGCCGCCGCGGTGCCGGTCAGGAAGTTTGACGGCAACGCCCAGAAGCTGGGGATGGCAGCGAACACCCCCATCGCGGTGATCGCCACGGCCACCATCACCAGCACCGGGGTGTGCAGGTGCAGCGCGACGGGAATGGCCAGCCCACCAAGCAACATCGGGACGGCGACATGCCACACGTGCTCACCGGTGGCGTCCGCGTGCCGCGACCACAGGTACATGGCCACGGCCGCGCAGGTGTACGGGATCGCCGCGATGAGTCCTACTTGCACGATCGAGAAGTCGATCCCGAAGCTCTTCTTGAAGCCCGAGATGATGCTCGGCAAGAAGAACGTCAGCGCGTAGAGGCCGTAGGCGATGCCGAAGTAGACCAGGGCCAGCGCCCAGATCCGTGGGCTGGTCAGCGCGCGGCGCAGCGGAAAGTGAAAGTCGCCGGCAACCTGGCGCGCCTCCTCGGCCAGCGTGTCGACGAGCCATTGCCGTTCGTCGGGCTCTAGCCATGCGGCGTCACCGGGCCGGTCGACCAGGTAGTACCAACAGGCGAACCCCAACACGATCGCCGGGACACCGACGGCGATCATCATGAACTGCCAGCCCGCCAGTCCGAACACCCCGTTGCCGAGGTGGATCAGCCACGCCGCCAACGGGGTTCCGAGCGCTGCCGCGATCGGGCTGGCCATCATGAACAGCGCGACGACCCGGGCCCGGTAGTCGCGCGGGAACCAGCGACTCAGGTAGTAGATGACCCCCGGGAACAGGCCCGCCTCGGCCACCCCCAACAGGAACCGCAACACCAGCAGCGTCGTCGCGTTGGGTGCAAAGCCGGTGGCCACCACCACGATTCCCCACGACACCGCGATCCGCGCCAGCCAGCGTCGGGCGCCGTAGCGATCCAGCGCGAGATTGGACGGAACCTCGACCAGCACATAGCCGATGAAAAAGATGCCCGAGGCCAGGCCGAACATCGTCGCTGTGAGCTGTAGGTGTGCGCTGATGTCGGCGCGGGCGATGCCGAGGTTGGTGCGGTCCAGGTAGTTGACGAAATACAGGGCCATCAAGAACGGCACGATGCGAATGCCCAGATTGCGGATCGTGCGCGCTTCCAGCGAGCGTTCACCGGTGTCTAAAACGGCCATCGTGTCTCCTGCGTGAGGACCCGGTGCCGTCGAGTTCCGCAACGCTCGTGTCTGCTGGATGTCGGGGTCACGGTGGCCCGCGAGGCCAGCGTGCGTCACGTCGGAAACGTACGAGCCGAGGCGCCGGTGCCGTCGGCCCGTCCGCCGAGCACTGTATACGCCGGCGCGCCATCCGGCCTCCGCCGGTACCGGCCGATCGAGCGCACCCGAGTATGTTCGTCTCAATCGGCCCCGGGAGGTTTGGCGTGAGCACCCTGACAACCGCTGCGGCTTTGGTCGCCTTCCCGGTGATCGCCGGAATCATCGGTGGCGCTGTCGCAGTCGTGCGCACGCCGTCGGCGGCGCTGGTCAGCGGTGTGCAGCATTTCGCGGCCGGTGTGGTCATGGCCGCCGTGGCCACCGAGGTGCTGCCCGACCTGCGGGCGCGGGGGCCGCTGTGGCTGATCATCCTCGGGTTCAGTGCGGGTGTCGCGCTGCTGGTCGGATTCCGCCAGTTCGAAGACCACGGACCACACGGCGAGGACGAGGACGGCCACGACGACGACCGCGCGGGCGGTCAAGTGCCGGTGGGTTTTCTCGCCGTGGTCGCCGTCGACCTGTTCATCGACGGGCTGCTGGTGGCGACGGGCGCGACCGTCTCCCGGCGCACCGCGATCATCATCACCATCGCGCTGACCGTCGAGGTGCTGTTCTTGGGGGTGTCGGTGGCGTTGCGGCTGACCCGCTCCGGAGTACCCAAGGCCCGCGCCGCCGCACTCACCGGTGGGGTCAGCCTGGCGACCGCCGTGGGCGGCGTGCTGGGCGCGCTCGTGCTCGCCAACGCGGGAGGTACCGTGCTGACCCTCGTGCTGGCGTTCGCGGCGGCGGCGCTGTTGTGGCTGGTCGTGGAAGAACTGCTAGTCGAAGCCCATGAAGGCGAGGAGCGGGCGTGGATGGCGATCATGTTCTTCGCCGGCTTCCTGATCCTCTACAGCCTGGGAGTGATGGAGTGAGGCGGATCCCGCACACCGCGCCCGGTGCTGGGTGCTAGCCTTTCGAGGCAACAGCGCCGATGTAGTTCAATGGCAGAACATCAGCTTCCCAAGCTGAATACGCGGGTTCGATTCCCGTCATCGGCTCCATGTTGAGCAGGGCATATCGGCCCGACAGCTTCCTTAGGACCGAGCCGATACCCCGCCCGTACCCCGGACTTGTGACGTCACGACCTTCCGTCGCGCCAGCAGCATCGTCGCGCCCGCCAGGCGACTGACCCACACCAAAGCTGCCTTCGTGCACCACCGCGTGATGGAAAATGACGGCATGGCTTGCTCACGCGGTGCTGCGGAGCCCTCTGAACCCACTCGGCGGCTACTGTGGGCGGATTCAGCGGGCTTTTGCGGAAACCCCGATTGCCTTACTCGGCTGGTCGTTCATGATCCAGACGGTCAAGACGTGCATTTCGCGGAGGCAGCTCACCTCATCGCGGCGAGCGAAGACGGTCCACGGGGTGCTGCTACCGCCTCAGCTGAGGAACGCCGCGCATGGAGCAACCTACTGCTGCTCTGTGCCAATTGCCATACGCTCGTGGATAAGTCGGCGGCGGCCTACCCTGTGGATCTACTGCTTGAGTGGAAACGCTCCCGTATCGAGAGGACAGAGCAAGCACTCGGTGTAGCGTCGTTCGCTACACGTGAGGAAGCGCGGAAATCGATACGGGGATTGTTGGTGCAAAACCGCGTAATCCATGAAGACTTTGGACCCGACAACGACTACTCGATTAACCCGGAGGCCGAAGAAGCAGCCGTCTGGCGGCGATCAGTCATTGAGACGGTCATCCCAAACCACCGACGAATCCTGCGAGTCGCCGACGGCAACCGAGATCTGCTGTCTGAGCTTGAGATTCAGATGATCGAGCGATACCGCTCGCATGTCGACGATCTAGAAGCACGACATGTGCACAACCGACGAGGGCTTGTGAGTCGCCGCTACCCGACGGAAATGGACAACCTCTTTGAGTAGTTCAGCACAATGGATCTCCGATCAGTTGCATAAGTGCAACTTCGTCACCTCGGTTGACGTGGATGGCAACCGATTGAGCGTTGTTCGTGATTCGCGCCCGACGGCGTCTATCGGAGTGATCTCACTGCGTGATGTGACAGTCGCCGATGTACTCCCGCTTGTCGAGGGGGCTCAGAGCGTCGACTTCGTACTCAACATCCCGAAAGCGGGACGATTCATGGGTGACGCGATCGAACAGTTGGGACAGAAGAACGTCGGATGGGGCGGCCTTGGTGATTCGATTCGCGCGCTCCGCGACTTCGACCGCTTGGGTGACTACCAAGAACGTGAACTGACGTTCGTCATGCGCGGCTTGCGTCAACATGGACGAGTTACTTCGCTGACCCTTCTTGACGATCACCGGATCGTCGTCGTCCGCCAAGGTCTGCCTGAACTTGTCGTCTTCGTCGGATCGATGTACCAACCTACCGCCGAGACTGTCCGCGACGCCATAGACCGATACGGTGATTTCGACCTGTTTGCGGCGACGAACCCCAACAGTGATCCGACCGCCGAAGCGATTCAAGTCGCGGCCGACGCGGGAATACAGATGCTGAAGTGGCGCGAGACTCTGGCCGCTCTGCACCGATGATTCCGGAGCTTCTTTCACGAATCAGGTCGATCCTCGATCAGCACCGCGGAATTGAGGTTTATGTGTTTGGCTCTGCGTTGACGCGAGAAGATCCAGCAGACCTCGATGTCCTTGTGATTTACCAAGACCGAGAAGAACTTCGACGATTTTTGGACGACGTCGATTGCTGGTCGGGTGGACTCCCACTCGACGTGACGGCCATGACTTCCGGTGAGCTGGCAGGCTCCGGCTTTCTCGTCCGTTCGAAGGCAGTAGACATTCGCGAATTAAGGCCGATGTGAGCTGATTAACCGTGTAGCGGGATCACGTTGTCGCCGTGATACTTCGGCGTCGACGCCAACGCTCCTAACGCCGCCATTTCGTCGTCGTGGTCGGCCTTCGCGTATAGGTGCGTATAGACGAGTTCGGTCGTCGTCGGGTTCGCATGTCCCATCCACTCGGCCACCTGCCGCACCGAGATAGTCGGCACCGCCGCACACAGGCTCGCGTAGGTGTGCCGGAGTGAATGGAACCGCAACCCCGCCGGGAGTACCGCGTTGCCCGCCGTCCGGTTGGCTCGGAGCACCGAGGGCCGGAACACGGCCTTGTAAAAGCTCGGGTGGCGTAGCGGCTCGGTCCAGTCGAGCACCAACCGCTTCTCCGCGTCCTCCACGGTGAGGTCGGCCAGGGCCTCGGCCTGTGGTCGCGCGCGGTCCTTCGCCGACGCGCTCGGTGCTGCCTCCTGCACAGCCGTAGTGGCCGCTCCCAGTGCGGGGGTGTTGGCTCGCCTTCCGGTAGGCCGGGGCGTCGTCAACGACATACCGGGGAACAGGGGTGCGGCGGGCTCTTGCCGACGCGGGTGCTCGGTGAGGTAGTCGCGGACCAGACTTGCGGTCGGCCCCGGCACCGGCACAGTTCGCATTGAGCCGTCCGTCTTGGTCAGCCCGTGGGCGGCAGCTGTTCGTTCAACGTGCAACTTCATGCCTCCGTTGGGCGAGACCTCGATGTCCTGGATCTGCAGCCCGCCAAGTTCCGCCGCGCGCAGGCCCGACCACGCCGCCAGATTCACCAACACGTTGTACGGCCAGGGCGTCGCTGTGGCGAGGGCGGAAACCTGTGCGGGGGTGAGGAACTGCGCGCGGTCGACAACGCCCACCTTCGCACCCTTGGCAGCGGTATCCCGTTGCCGCCTTGATACTTCGGCGTCACCGCTAGCGCCGTGAACGGCGTTGGCTCTCGACCGCGCGTGCGCCCATGGATGGTCGCTCGTAACCCGGACTAATGCGCACCAAAGTCCGATTTACTGACCTAACTCGGACTAGCACTATAGTTAGTCCGAGTTAGGAGGCATCTAACATGCAACCCAGTGATGCGTGGCCTAGACACAGCGCAGAGCGACGCCCTTGGGCACAGACCCAAAGGGGTGGCACCCGCGAGGACAGGACACTTCGTTCCGTCACAGTGTCGCTTCCCCCGTACATCGCCAAAGTCGACGCGAACATCGACGCAGATATCGCTGTCAAACTCGAAGCCGCCATGAGCGAGATTTCTCGACTCGACAGCACGCACGGAAACCACCTCGCAGGGCTCAGCACTCTCCTACTTCGAACAGAATCGGTGGCGTCTTCGAAAATTGAGCGCGTTGAAGCGAGCGTGGACGACTACGCGCGCGCGTTGCACGGTGGAAGAGGCAATACGAGCGCAGTCTCGATGGTGGCGGCGACCACCGCCCTAAAGGAAATGATCGCGAGCGTCAATCGAAATGCCCCCATACAGATGACCGCGATCCTGCGCGCACATGAGGCACTGATGCGCGAAGATCCGACAGAGGGGCAGCATGCTGGTCAAGTAAGGACTGTTCAGAATTGGATCGGCGGAAGCGACTACTCTCCACGAAACGCGCTGTACGTTCCGCCACCGCCAGACACCGTGCACGCGTACATGGACGACCTGATGGAGTTCGCGAACCGAACCGACATTCCCGTTCTGATTCAGGCCGCCATCGCGCATGCACAGTTCGAATCAATCCACCCCTTCACAGACGGCAACGGCCGGATCGGCCGGGCACTCATCAACACCATCTTGAGGCGGAGGGGAGCAACAACGCGCCTCGTTGTCCCTCTGGCCTCGGCGCTTGTTGCTCACCGGGAGCGCTATTTCGGCGCGCTCAACACATACCGCGCCGGCGACCTACGCCCACTGATCGTCACGTTCGCAAACTCATCAAGGACTGCTGCCGCCGAATCGCGCACCACTGCAGAACGTCTGGCCGGGATTCCAGTTGAGTGGCGAAACATGGTCGGGCCAATTAGGCGTCACAGCGCGACCGACAAACTACTCCTGCTATTGCCGTCGACGCCGATCGTTTCGTCTGACGACGTCGCATCACTTATTGATGCACCTCGAAGCAGCGTGTTCGCCGCGATAAAGCGACTGCATGACACCGGCGTTCTACGCCCATTGACCAACCGCAAACGAGACCAAGTATGGGGAGCAAGCCTTGTACTCGACGAACTGGACGACTTGGGGCACAGGATCGAGCGAGCAAGCGCACCCCAGCGTCCGGAAATGACCTTCGACCCTAGCCCGCACCGGCACGGCGGGGTGACGCTCGGATACACGGAAACATGAGGAGGGAATCATGTACCGATTCCTGGCCGGCCTGTTTGCCGGATTCGCCATCACCCATCTCGGTTTCGCCTTGTTCGCCGACATGAATACTCTGCAGTTCTTCGGCAGGACTTGGAGCACCGGGTACATCTGGGCCGAATTTGTGCTGTATTCCGCGCTTATGCTGCTCTTCGCCTATCTGGGCTGGCGGACCAAGCCCTCGGGGGCCAGGCGGGCCTAGCTCTCCCGGCTAGGACTGGTGGCGGTCGTGTTCCATTTTCACGATGGCCCATCGGTGGGAGGTTGGCGCCACCCGCAGCGGCTCTTACCGTTCCAGATAAATCCGGCATCCCCCGAGCGCCGCATCCGCGGCGTCTCCGTTGCCGAAAAGGGTGTCTATCACGGTGAAGAACTGGGCCAGTTCGTCATGGCGGTCCGACTCGCTCCGGCCCAGGTAGTCCGCACAGCGCTGGTGCACATAGGCGGAATATTCCTGGGTGACGTCAGTGAACCGCACCGCTGCAATCCCCGCGGCCGTCAGCGCGCCGACGTACTCCTGGCGGGTCAGAAGGCCCGGGCACGCCACCTGATCCTGCAGGAGCGCCCGTTCAGATCTGGAAAGCCGTCTTCGTGCGTAGAAGTCGGCGAGGTAGCCCCGGCCGCCCGTCCGTAACAGGGTGGCGAGCTTTTCCATCGCGGCGTGTTTGTCGGAGACGTGCAGCAGACACAGGATCGAGGTGAGGGTGTCTGCCGGGGTGACGGGTTGATAGGCCATGACGTCGGCCACTTCGTCGTGCACGAAATCCTGTAGCCCGCACGCGGCCATCACCCGCCGGCCCACCGCGGCGATGTCGGCGCGCATCTCGATGGCCGTTACCCGGTAGCCCTGCGAGCCGAACACCAATCCGGCAGGCCCGAATCCAGCCCCCACGTCGATCAGCGATAGGCAGCCGTTGCCGCCCGGCACCAGCCCGCCCGCCGCAAACCAGCTCCGCGCCGCCTGAAATTCGGCCGGCCCGTAGTTCATCGGGGTGACCGAAAGCAGTTCCGGCACCGGCGCGATCGGCTCTTCGCGGTGGCGCGCGAGCACCGCTTCGACCATCTGCAACCGGGGGGGCCGTGTACAGGTCCATGGCACGATCGGTGACCGGTTCAGCGGCAACGGCTGCGGAACCCACCGGAGCCCGAGCAGCGTCCGGCGCACCGTTGGGTTCGTACACCCGGCACCACTCCCGGTAGGTCTGGCCACACATCGAGTCGACGCGGACTATCGCGTTGCCTCACCATCGTCTCATCGTCATTGCGATGACGAGCGCCGCCAGCTTCAGCAGCGGCTATGCATCCGAGTCGCGTGCGAGCGGATCAGGCCGCGGCAGACGGCGACATCGGCGGCCAGCCGGCCGGGTATGGCGCGGTAGTCGTTTTCGACCAGCAAGGACCGCACCGGTGCGGGCGAAGACAGCACATCGCGTAGTTCGCTGACCACATCAACGCGGCTGGCCGCCGGGTCTTTGACATGCAGGTCCGGGTGCAGCAACTCGCCTACCGCGCTGACGAATTCGCCGGGCCGGTGCCCAAAGTCGAGCAGGTTCCCGATATCGAGCACGACACGCAGGTGATGACCGACCGCCTCGACCAGGGCGGCGCTGGCGGCTCCGCTGAGCGCGGATTCGTAGGCGACGGTGATGCCGTGGCGTTCGGCGCGCTGGCATATCGAGCGCAGGACTGCCGCGGTTCCGGCCACCCGTTGCGGGGAATCCGGGGTGCTGCGGCGAAATCCGGGAATGTGCAGAACGCCGATGCCCAGCTCGACCGCACACCGCAGCGCCACGCGCAGCAGCGCCGCGGCCTCCGCGTTGGGCTGCCCGTGCTCGTCGATGAGGCCGAGATCGTTGGCGTGATTGACCGCCAGCGCGGTGACGGGGATGCTGCGAGCGATCCGCGCGACGACGGCCTGCTCCGCGGGCACATCGAGGCGCGGGCCGCGATGGGCACCACCGAAGTCGATCTGCAGTTCATCGGCGCCACTGCGGATTGCCATGGCCGCAGCGGCCGCACGGCAATCGGCGATGCGCCACTGGGGTGCGGCCACCGCGATGCGGTTCATGCGGCGGCTCCGTCGAGGCGAATGGCGGCCTTGAGAACGCGGCGTCCGTCGTGGCAACGGTTACCGCTTTGCAGGACGCCGTTAATCAGTTCGGCGGCCCCCTCCAGATCGGTGACCTGGGTGAGCAGTGATGCGAACGTGGCCGCATTCTCGGTGAGCGCGCCGATCGCGGCGCGCAGGTGCGCGTTGGACACCCCGCGGTGGCCGAACAACCGCAACGGGCCCGCACCCGCGCGCTGCAGGGTTTTGGCCACCGGGACCGAGGACAGTCCGCCACAGTTGGCGGCACGCACGGCGGCGACATCGACCTCGCCGCTGCGCAGCGACACCGGACCCGAATCCAGTCCGCCGTGTACATCGACGGTGAGGGCGTGGTCGATGTGGGTGTCCAGCGTCGTCAGGGCGGTCACCGTCGCCGAACGAGGGGTGGCCAGCACGGCGCTGACCGGGCCCCGCAGTGCGGCGAGCCTGCTGGGGAGATCGGGGTCATCTGCGGCGATGCAGTTGTGGGAGTCGCGATTTCGTCCCACGATCAGTTGCTCGGTCTCTGGCATCGCTTGGCGCCAGACCGCGGCGGCGAGCTGACCGACGATGCCATCTCCCCACACCACCAGCGATCTCGGGGTGTCCTCGAAGACGGCCATCGCGATCTCGAGTCCGTAGATGGCCGAGGCCAGCGGCTCGGCAAGGGCACCGATGAGCACATCGTTGGCCGCGCTGCTCGGGACCGGCACCACCAGGCCGGCATTCACGACGCTGGCGGGAATCCTGGTCCGCTCGGCCCACAGCCCGGCCACGTTGTGTCCCAGCAGAAAACCCGGGTCCGTCGGGTGCGTCGGATTGACCGTGACGATGTCGCCGGGCGCAAACGCCTTCGATCCCACCACGACTCGCGCGATGCCCTCGTGCCCCAGCACCAGTGAGTCATCGGGGCGGTCGCCACGCAGGATCTGCCAATCGGTACCGCAGATCCCGGCCACCAGCGGTGCCAGCAACAGGTCCCCCGGTTCCAGGGCCGGTGTGTCGAGCACCGCGACATCAACCAGCGAACATCCGTCGGGCCCTGCGGGACGGCGCACCAGCGCCCGATAGCCGTTGTCGGTCATGCGGTCGCCTTGAGCCGCTCGTCGCACATGAGCTGTGCACCGCGCAGGCAGTCGATGTCGGCGCTGGAGTCAGCGCAGAACACCAGGCGCTCGTCCAGCCACGACTCGCTGAAGCCGCGGTCGGCGTAG
Source organism: Mycobacterium marinum (assembly GCF_003391395.1). Taxonomy (NCBI): domain Bacteria; kingdom Bacillati; phylum Actinomycetota; class Actinomycetes; order Mycobacteriales; family Mycobacteriaceae; genus Mycobacterium; species Mycobacterium marinum. The sequence goes on along the minus strand of NZ_CP024190.1, from coordinate 636,353 downwards.
CAGGAGCCACCGCGAAGCTGCGCGCGCAACTCACGCTCGTAGTGCGAACCCAGACCTTCCACCACTCCGCCACCGATGCCGAGCAGGTCCAGATGCGGGTCGACACACCACAACATGCGGATCAAGGCGGCGATCGGCGCAACGGCGGCTTGCAGCACCGAAACCGCGGCGGCGTCTCCGGCGGCCAGTGCGCGCGGGAACCATTGCAGCAGTGAGATGTTGGGTGGCAGCGCCCCGAGCCGGCCGGCGATGCGACCGATGCCCGGTCCGGACGCGTGAGCCGCGAGGTGGTCGGGGACACCGCATTCACACATCAGGCCGCGCAGCGCGGGATCGGCCTGCGTCGGCAGGTGCCCCACTTCGCCCTGCAATCCCCACTCATCGACGGGGATCTCACTGGTCCGCAGGTCGGCGATGCGAAGAGCGATGCCGCTGCTGATGGTGAGGTAACCGATGCGCCGGGTCGACGGCCCGGCCCACCGCGCGGTGAAGTCGGCCAGCCCCGCCGTCAGGTCGTTGACCAGCAGCCACGTCACATCGGGTCGGCGCAACCGCAGCGCCTCCGCCAAATCGAAGGGCGTGGCCTCCGCGCCCCACAGCGGCCCGGAGCCATACAGGATCCCCCTGCGGTGATCCAGCGCGGCACCGCACGAAATGGCCGCGTGCGCCCCGGCGGGGGCCGCCGCACACAGCTCATCGACGAGGCGCTCGCGCAGTTGCGCGACGGACTGTTCCGGGAAATTGAGCAGACTGGGCGCCATGTGACGCTTGACCTCGGTGCCTGGTCCGCCGACCCGAAGCCGAAGCCAGGTGCCGCCCAAGTCGGCGGCCATGGTGCTGGTCGCGATGTCGGTTGCAAGGGTGGTCATGGCTGATCAGACTCCGCAGTTCATCGGTGCCGGCATGGACAAGATGACCCCGCCCGCCGGCGGCTGGCCGGCGACCTCGAAGCCGTGGAAGTTCTCGAACCGCTCGATGTGGCCGTCGAACGCCGCAAGGGTGCCGATGGCGACGGTCAGCGCGTTGCTCGCGATCCCGGCTCGGATCCCGGCCGGAGAATCCTCGAAGACGATGGTCGAGCCGATGTTGACGCGCAGCGCGTCGGCCGCGAGCAGGTATCCCTGCGGGTCGGGCTTTCCGCGGGTGATGTCGTCGGCGCTGATGAGCACATCGGGCAAGGGGATGCCCGCGGCGCGCATGCGATTGCTGGCCAGAACCCGACTTGCCGAGGTGACCACGGCCCACGCGGATCGTGGCAGCGAGGCGATGAATTCGGCGGCACCGGGCACTTCCCGCACCCCCTCGGTCGTGGACTCTTCGTGTTCGACCAGGCGTCTGGTCTCGCTGGCGATCAGAGCGGGATGGGACAGGAAGTGGCGCACGGTGGCCGCGGTGGGCCTTCCGTGAGCGAAGGCCAGCACCTCAGCCAAATCCAGCGAGTGCAATTCGGCGAATGCGCCCCAGGTAGCCTCGACGACCGCCGTGGAATCCACCAAGGTGCCATCCATATCGAATAGCAGTGCGGCTGCATGTAATTCGGGCATGAACATTTTCCTAGGAGCTCGATTGGGCGGCGGCAAGCGGCCGCGACTGGGAAATGGGGACACCGCTGGAGACCGAGCTCCACGTCCGGTCTTCGTGCACCACCAGCGCGTCGCCTTCGTAACCCGAGCCGCGGGTGCGGGCGAGCTCGCAGGCAAGCGGACCGAAATCGGCGGGCACCATGTAGTCGCTGTAGTCGAAATCGGCGGCCCGGCGGGCGCGGATCCCCGGGGTGTCCACCATGCCGGCGGGCAAGGTCTGGACGAACACCACCTCGGACGGGGAAATCTCTTGGGCCACCGAATTGATCAGGGCGCTGGATGCGGCCTTGGTGGCGGTGTAGCCGGCGCGTGCGGGACCAGCGTTGTAGACCACTTCCGATGATACGTGCAGGAAGAGTCCGGGCTCGGATTGCCGCAGCGCCGGCAGTGCGGCGTTGAGCGTCCAGAACAAGCCGTGCACGTTGATGTCGAATTGGTCTAACCAGTCGACCTCGGTCACGTCAACCAGGTTCTCCCGGCGAAGGGTGTAGTAGATCGCCGAGTAGCAGACGAAATCGATGCGCTTGGGCAGCTCCTCGGCCAGCGTCTGCTTGGCCGCTTCTCCGTTGCGGAAGTCAAGCTCGTGCCAGTGCAGCCGGTCAGCACCCGGCCCGACGGGCTTGGTCCGGCTGAAGACGCGAGTCTCGATCCCCTCGGCCGCCCAGGCATCGGCGATGCCGCGGCCGATGCCGGTCGAGCCGCCGACGACGATTGCCGTGCGCCCGGTCATCGCGCGACCCCGCTCGAAGCCGCGACGCTGCCGGTCAGGTTTTCGTGGTGCTGCTTGAGCAGAGCAACCGCGCATTGGATCTCCTCGGGGGTGACATCGTTGACGAAGCGGTGGTGGCCGATACCGACCGGCAGCGGCAGCCGCTGCTGGCCGTCACGGTGGCGAACCGTGTCGATCAGTGCCTCGATGAGCAGCTCCGGCGTGGCCAGGGTGTCGTCCCACAGCGGCAAGCCGAGGTCCACCATGACTCGGTAGATCCGGTTCGCGTCGCCCTCGCTGACGTAGCCGCGAAGCTCTCCGATGGCAGTGGTCACCGCCATGTCCAAGTTGACCGCCTCCCCATGCAGTAGTGCGGGCGACGCGTGCATCTCGATCGTGGGGCTAAAGGTGTGACCGTAGTCAACACAGCGCTCCAGGGTGGATTCCCACAAATTCGGTTGCAGTTCCTCGAGCATGAGGTGAATGGATTCGTCCAGGATGTACTCGGTGGCCACCTCCAGTGCCGAGGTGCTGCCCTGGAAGTGGTCGTCGCGCACGTCGCGCCCGGATGTCTCCAGCACATCGAACAGCGCACCGGACTTGATCAACGCGATTTTCAGAATTTCGGCGAGTCCATTACTCAGGTGGCGCTGATCGAGCGTGCACAAAAAGCTCTTGTCCAAAAATGTCACCGTCGGGGGCGCATAGGTGCCAAGACGGTTCTTCCCAAGCTGGTAATTGACTCCGGTCTTTACGCCGACTCCGGCATCGACAAGGCCGATCAGTGTGGTCGGGATCCGGATGTACGGCGTGCCCCGCCGGTAGAGGCTGGCCGCGAAGCCCGCGACATCGGTGAGCACACCACCGCCGATGACCAGCATCGGCTCGCGGCGCCGGTCGATGCCAAATGCGTTCATGGCGTCGACGATTCGAGTCACCGTGTCCCAGTGCTTCAGGGTCTCGTCGATCGGGATCACAACGAATTCCGCCTCCACACCGTGGTGCGCGAAGAAGGCACGGACCTTACTTCCGTGCAGTGCATCGACAGTCCCATCAATGATCACCAGCCGGCGGTCACCAACCTTTAGTGGCGCATCCGAACATGCCGAAAACAGCTGATTGTTTCCGAGGTCGAAAAGTCCATCTGATTTGATGACGTGGTACCTCACTTGTTTCACGGCTTCGACCGTCCAGGCGGTTTGACCGGAAGCGTTCTTGATCATCACTTTCGATTCCCCAATTTCTCGATCACGTTGTGATCTCGATGCGATCACGGATTGTGGCGACTCGCTGAGGATACGCACGCGTCTCTTATTTATCGAAGGCCTTCAGCGGAACACACAGGTTCCTCACAGCCCGACAGATGGCCCACATGACCACCGAAAACACCCTCCGGAATACCGGCGTTAGCATTTGAACTACACTGTCCCACAACAGGATTCACAGAGGCACCGCGCAGCTAAACGCCAGCCAATGCGGTCGATAAAATTGGCCCAAGTGTGTCCAACATCAGAAATTGCGTTTGAGTGTGTCCGCCATCACTCAATTATTTATAGCGCGGCCCGAGTCACATCTTCGGCACCAAACCGCCCCAATGTCGGCCCAGCGAACCGCAACGTGACACCCGCCCGGTTCTCGCGGTGCGGACGTCGGGAACTTGATGTGACCAAAAGCCTTGATCCCCTCGCAGTTACGGGATGGGGCCGGGCAGTCAACCACACAGACCCGGGGGTGACGCAGCATACAGGTAGAAATAGTGATCGCTTGCGTATACTTGCCCAATGCCCGAATCCGTGACCGCCCCACCTGAGCTGGGTATACGCCACGCCACACCGGGCCTACTCGCACTTACCATCGCCACCTGCCTGGCCATCACCACGGAGATACTGCCGGTCGGCCTGCTGCCCGCCATCGGACACACCTTCGGAGTGCGTGACGCGGTCACCGGCCTGCTGGTGAGTCTCTACGCCGTCCTGGTGGCCCTGCTCGCGGTTCCACTGACCGTGGTCACCGCGCGATTTCCGCGCAAGCCACTGCTGTTGACGACACTGCTGGGCTATGCGGTGAGCAACACCTTGGTCGCCGTCGCACCCACGTTCGCCATGGTTGCGGCGGGCCGGGCGGTGGGCGGTGTCACCCACGCACTGTTTTTCTCTTTGTGCATCGGATACGCGCCCCGACTGGTGGGGCTCGCCGATGTGGGCCGTGCGCTCGCGCTGGTGGGCGGCGGGGTGTCCGCCGGGATTGTGGTGGGTGTTCCGCTGTTGACATCGGTGGGCACCGCGGTCGGCTGGCGCGGAGCCTTCGCCGTGCTGGCCGTGCTCGCCGCGGTGCTGCTGCTGGCGGTCGCCAAGCTGCTGCCCCCGGTCAGCAGCGAATCTGCCCCGCCACCGGCCGGCACCGGCAAGGGCCGGCGACGCCTCGCCGGGGTGGTCTCCTCCAACGCCCTGACCTACACCGGACAGTTCACCCTCTACACCTTCATCAGCGCTGTCCTGCTCGCGGCCGGGGCCCGGCCAGCATTCATCGGTCCGCTGCTGCTGATGTGCGGCGTGTGCAGTCTGGCGGGTCTGTGGTACGTGGGCGCCACGCTGGACCGCAATCCCCGGCAGACCACGGTGATCATCATCGTCGTGGTGATCGGCGCGCTGCTGGGCCTGGGTGCGTCGTTTCCGGCGTTGCTTCCCGTGGTGCTCGCCGCCGCCGTGTGGAACGGCGCCTTTGGCGGCATCCCATCCATCTATCAGGCGGGCGCGGTGCGCGCTCAGGCCGCGACACCCGAGATGGCCGGGGCCTGGGTGAATGCCACCGCCAACCTCGGGATCGCCGGAGGTGCGGCGATCGGCGCGGGACTGCTGCCGACGATCGGTCTGGCCGGACTTCCGTGGGTGGCCGCGGCCCTCATCGCGATCAGCCTGGCGGTCACGCTGGCCACGGGGCGCGGTCCCACGCATTAAGACCGCATTGAGCCGCGACCAAACCTGCACGCATTGCGGTTTCTTTCGCCGAATCGGCGGACTGGGCGCCGCTAATTGTGGCTACCAAAACATGCGACCGCGGCGAATGATAAACGCATGTCTGATGCACACCACACTGATGTGGATGTTGTGGTCGCGGGTGCCGGCTTTGCGGGTCTGTATGCCGCCTACCGTCTGCGGCGCGCGGGGCATTCGATGCGCATATTCGAGGCCGGCGACGACATCGGCGGCACCTGGTACTGGAACCGCTACCCCGGGGCACGCGTCGACATCCCCAGCGTCGACTACATGTACAGCTTCGATCCCGACTGGTCGCGCGACTGGCAGTGGTCGGAGAAGTACGCCACCCAACCCGAGATCCTGCGCTACCTCAACCACGTCGCCGACAAGCACGACCTGCGTCGCGACATCCAGTTCGGCACCCGGGTGACCCACGCACACTGGGATGACGACGCCGGCCGGTACCGGGTGCGCACCGACCGCGGCGACGAAATCACCTGCCGCTACCTGATCATGGCGACGGGCTGCCTGTCGGTACCCAAAGACCTCGACATCGACGGCATCGAAAACTTCACCGGCGGACTGTATTTCACCAGCCGCTGGCCCCATGAACCCGTCGACTTCACCGGGAAACGGGTCGGTGTCGTCGGCACCGGCTCATCGGGCATCCAATCGATCCCGCTGATCGCCGCCCAGGCCGCGCAGGTGGTGGTGTTCCAACGAACCCCCTGCTTCTCGATCCCCGCCCACAACGGCCCGATCTCCCCGGACAAGCTCGCCCAATTGGCCGACGACGACGCCTACCGTCGCGCGGCGCGATACTCCTTCGGCGGGGTCCCGATGGAGCGCTCGCTCACTCCGACATTCTCGGTGTCCGCCGAAGAACGTCGACAACGATACGAACGCGCCTGGCAGCTCGGTGAGCTCCTCGAGGCGCTCAACCTCTACGCCGACGAGATGATCAATCCGCTGGCCAACAGCGAGTTCGCCGAATTCATCCGCGACAAGATCCGCGCCACCGTGCACGACCCGCAGACCGCCGAGGCGCTGTGCCCCAGCGGCTACCCGGTGGGCTCGAAACGGCTCTGCCTGGACAGCAACTACTACGCCACCTTCAACCTGCCCCAGGTGCGGCTGGTGGACCTGGGTAACCAGCCATTAGTGGGTGTTACCAAGACCGGAATCGACACGGTCGGTGAATCTTTCGAGTTCGACGCGATCGTGTTCGCCACCGGATTCGACGCCGTCACCGGAGCGCTCGCGGCGATCGACATCGTCGGCCGCAACGGCCTCGCGCTGGGGGACAAGTGGGCGCCCGGCCCATCCACATATCTGGGCCTGACCACCGAGGGGTTTCCCAACCTGTTCCTCATCGCGGGCCCCAACAGCCCCTCGGTGCTGTCCAACATGGCGGTGTCGATCGAACAACATGTCGACTTCGTCGCCGACGCCCTGAGCTATCTGCGCGAGCACGGCTTCGACCGCATCGAGCCCACCGAGCTCGCCGAGGCCGGCTGGATGCAGCATTCCGATGACGCCGCATCGATAACGCTTTTCCCACAGGCGAACTCGTGGTACGTGGGCGCCAACATCCCGGGAAAGCCGCGCACCTTCATGGCCTACACCGCCGGGGTCGACGTGTACCGGGTGGCCTGCGAGGAGGTGGTGGCCCGCGACTATCTGGGCTTCCGGTTGTCCGGCCCGAACGGCTCACAGTGCAACGACGGTGTGGTGCGCCGCCTGCAACCCGACATTCAGATGGTGCTCGCGCAGCTGGAGGCGCTGGGCCTTCCGCCCTTGGAATCGCTGCCCGCCGACCAGGCGCGCGCGCTCATGAACGAGATGAACCTGGCGCGCCCGCCGGGCCCCGACGTCGGCGAAATCGTCGACGGCACCCTGCCCGGCGCCGCCGGGCCCCTGGCCTACCGCCTCTATCGTCCGGCCAGCCCGGGTCCGCACCCCGTGGTCGTCTACTTCCACGGCGGTGGTTGGGTTCTCGGCGACCACACCTCCGACGATCCGTTGTGCCGCGACCTGTGCGTGCGCAGTGACACGCTCATTGTGTCGGTGGACTACCGGCACGCACCCGAGCATCGCTTCCCCGCCGCGCTGGACGACGGCTGGGCGGCCGTGCAGTGGATCGCCGGGCACGCCGGGGAGCTCGGCGGCATCCCGGGCCAGCTGGTGGTCAGCGGTTGGAGCGCCGGCGCCGGCATTGCCGCCGTGGTCTGCCACCTCGCCAGGGACGCGGGTGCGCCGAGCATCTTCGGCCAGGCGTTGCTCACCCCGGTCACCGATTGCGACCCGACCCGCGGCTCCTACCTCGAAAATGCCGACGGCTATGGCCTCACCGCGCCGCTGATGCAATGGTTCTTCGACCACTACGCCGATCCGGACGTGCGCACCGACCCGCGGATAGCGCCGCTGCGTGCCCCGGATCTGTCGGCGCTGCCCCCGGCGATCGTCGTCGCCGCGGAGTTCGATCCGCTGCGCGATGAGGGCATCGAGTACGCCGAGGCACTCGCCGCGGCCGGGGTACCCACCGAGCTGGTGCGAGCCCGCGGACACACCCACCTGTCGCTGACGATGGTCGATGTGGTCGTCTCCGGGGCCCCGATTCGGGCCCAGCTCGCCGGCGCGCTGCGCGGATTCTTCGCGATCGGCGCCGCCGTGCCCGCCTAGGGCCGCCGCTGACCCCGCCGACGTGCTACATGTGGCCCATGGCCGAACGTGTCACGTTCCAGAGTTCAACGGGCCCGACCCTGGCGGGAACCATCGATGTGCCCGAGGCGGCGGTGCGCGGCTGGGGGGTGTTTGCGCACGGATTCACCCTGAACAAGGACTCACCGGCGGCGGCCCGCATCTGCAAACAGCTGGCGGCCGACGGGATCGGCATGCTGCGCTTTGACGCACTCGGCCTCGGTGACTCGGAAGGCGGCTGGGGCGACGGCTCTTTCACCGTGAAGGTCGACGACATCGTCAAGGCCTGCGAGTTCATGACCGCCCGCGGAACCCCGGCCGACATCCTGGTCGGGCACTCCTGGGGTGGCGCGGCCGTGCTGGCCGCGGCCCGCCACTCACCGGGCGTGCGGTCGGTGGTCACCGTCGCGGCGCCGGTCGACCCCAGCCACGTCGAAAAGCATTACGACGCGGTCGTCGACCGCTGCCTGTCCGAGGGCAGCGCCGAATGGATGGTTGGCGGGCGCACGCTGACCCTGAAACGGGCATTCGTCCAGGACGTCCGCGCCGCCGACCTGCGCGACAAGATCAAGAGCCTGCGGCTGCCCTTGCTGATCCTGCACTCCCCCACCGACAACACCGTCGGCATCGGCAACGCGACCGAGATCTTCCGCCTGGCCCGCCACCCCCGCAGCTTCGTCTCGCTGGAGGGCTCTGACCACCTGCTCACCGCCCGCGGCCAGGCGCATCGGGCCGCCCGGATCATCGGCGCCTGGGCCGACGCCTACCTCGACGAACCATAAAGACCGCACGCCAGGGTTGACGCGAGCCGCCGAACGCGATGCAATGTGATACAAGTCATATGACCGCCGGTCATGACGGTCGGAAAGGTGGCAGCTCATGACCACGAGGGACAAGTACACCGACGTGCCCACACCGTACTCATGGGAGGTCCCCAGCGCCGGTGACGCGCGCTTCACCTGGGAGTACGACGAAGGGCGCGCCCGGCTCCTTTCCCTGTACCAAAAAGGGAAGGACAAGCAGTGGGACGCCCAGTCGCGCATCGACTGGGGCCAAGACGTCGACCCGATGAACGCGATCGCGCTGCCCGACGAGTTCCATCCGCTGTTCGGCAGCCCGATGTGGAACGCCGCAGACGAGGCGCGTCGATCCGAGATGCGCCAGCACTTCCAGGCGTGGCAGTTCTCGCAGTTCCTGCACGGCGAGCAGGGGGCGATGGTGTGCGCGGCCAAGATCGTCGAAGTGGTCCCGGACCTGGACGCGAAGTTCTACGCGGCCACCCAGACCATGGACGAGGCCCGCCACGTCGAAGCGTTCTCCCGGTTCCTGCAGGAGAAGATCGGCCTGGTCTACCCGATCAACAAGCACCTGACCGCCCTGCTCGACGACACCCTGCGCGACTCCCGCTGGGACATGCCCTACCTGGGCATGCAGGTCCTCATCGAGGGACTCGCCCTGGCCGCCTTCGGGGTACTGCGAGACATGGCGGCGCCGGAGTCGTTGGCCAAGCAGGTGCTGGCCTACGTCATGCAGGACGAGGCCCGCCACGTCGCCTTCGGCCGAATCTCGCTGAAGGACTACTACTCGGCGCTGACCGAGGCCGAGCGCGAGGAGCGTGAAGAATTCGTGGTCGACGCCTGCTACCTGATGCGCGACCGGTTCCGCGGCGAGGAGGTCTTCGAGACACTCGGCATGGACGTCAAAGCATGCGCCGAGTGGGTCGACACCTCGCCGCTGATGATCCAGTTCCGCTCGCACCTGTTCAGCCGCATCGTGCCCATCGTCAAGGACATCGGGCTGTGGGGCGGCAAGGTGCAGCGGGCGTTCCGGGACATGGGTGTGCTCGATATGGCCGGTTCCGACATCGAGGCGCTGATGAAGGCCGATGAAGATCAGGCCGAGGCGCTGGACAAGGCGCACGCCGAGATGGCCGAACGGGCCATCGAGGTGGACCAGGTGATCGCGGCGGGCGCAAGCTGACTCACATCCGGTAATCGATCCCACCTCCCGCCCAAGCGGGCATCGCGCCGCGGCGGCGCGAGCCTGCGTGTAGTCACGCAAGACTCGGATCGGCCGCAAGCCCGGAATCGCAGCTCAACGTAGCTGCGTGTCGAAGAACGTCGTAGCAGCGGAGCTGATTTCGGCGTGCAGCAGGTGCCTATCCACGCTCGGGTCGTCGATACACGCTTCCGGGAACTGTTCGCGTCCAAGTTGGTTGCACTCGTTGAGGAAGATCTCGTGGCCAACCTTGCCGGGCAACACGTTCAGTTGAGCGCCGGGGACGTTGGCCGCGGCGAATTCGGCGTTGTCGCCGGGCGGGGTCTGGGCATCGTGTGCGCCGACGATGATGTAGGTGGGCACCCGGAGCCGATGGAGGCCGTCGGCGTCCATGCCGAAATCCTTGACCATGCCGGGAGCCATCGCGAACACCGCCTTGATGCGAGAGTCCGCGACGTCGAGCGCCGGGCCGGCGTCCACCGGCAACTCGGTGCGCAGATACGCCGGTATCGCCGGGTCGCTGTGCACGCCCCGCTGGAAGTCCAGGTACCGGTCGGGGTTGACCCGGGCCCCGCCCAGCCACAGCGAGGTGAATCCGCCCTGAGAGTGCCCCGCCACACCGATCCTGGAGGCGTCGATGAGCGGGCCCCAAAACCGATCCTGCACTAAGAAGTCGGCGGTCAGGCTCAGGTCGCGCGGCCTTTGCCACAGCTTGTTCGCGAGGTAGACGATCGACGAATCGTAGGTATTGGCACGGTAATGGTTCAGCGCGGCAACTAGATAGCCCTTGCTGGCCAACGCTTGTGCCAGCCACGCGTAGAACAGGCCGTTACTGCCGCGCCCATGGGACAGCAGGATCAGCGGTAACCGCGATCCGCCCGCGCGCGGCGGCAGATTCGGATAGAACGACAGCTCGGTGGCGAACGGCATGGCGAACGGACGGTCATTAGGCGAGGGTTGCTCGGCCGGGTAGAACAGGCTGACCGCCAGCCGGCGCGGACCGTCTGGCCCGTGGGGGTCGACAAACTCGATCTGCCGCAAACCGACTGGAGGCGAAGGGGTTTGGCCGTTGACCTGAACTCCGGTGCCGCAACCGGCTGCCAACCAGACAGCTGCCGACAGGACCGAAACGACCGACACGACTCTGAGAAGCGAAACCATCGTTGGGCGCACGGCCATGAACCTGTCGCAATTGATCGACAGAAGCAACTGGAGACAGAGTCGGTGGAACGTCGAGCCCAGCCACAGATCCGGGCCGCGACCGTCGGAGCGTCCCTTCAGCCCGCCGCCCCGGCCTGGCCGACCAACCGCCCACCGATGCCGCCGCTGCCGCCCGCGCCGCCGACCAAAGCCCCGCTTCCGCCGTGACCACCGTCGCCGCCGTTGCCGATCAATCGGGTGTCCCCACCGTTGCCGCCATTGCCACCGCCGGCGAGGTTGGCGCCATCACCGCCCGCACCGCCCGTTCCGCCGTTGCCGTACAGCAGCCCACCGGCACCCCCGTTGCCGCCGGTACCGCCGGTGCCGCCCCGGTCGAAGATCCCCGCGGCGGCGGCGCCCTTGCCGCCGGCGCCGCCAGATCCGCCGTTGCCGTACAGCAGCCCACCGCCGCCGCCGTGACCGCCGGCGCCACCACTGCCGCCGACGCCGCCGTTGGCTGCCGAGCCGCCGGCCCCGCCGACTCCTCCCGAACCACCCAGGCCAATCAGCCCGCCGACACCGCCATCACCACCGGCGCCGCCACCACCACCAATGCCGTCACCGAGAGCCTCACCACCCATACCGCCGGCACCGCCGTTTCCGCCGGCGCCATAAAGCAGCCCGCCAGCTCCACCGCCGCCACCAGCACCGCCAGCCGCGGCAGCCCCGCTCACCGGGGCCGCACCCCCACCGCCACCGGCGCCACCGGCGCCGCCATTGCCGAACAGCCCGGCGGCCCCGCCGTCTCCACCGATGCCGCCACTGCCGCCGATATCGCCGACCGGTCCGCCGCCGTCGCCGCCGGCCCCGCCCGCGCCGGCGTTTCCGGCAAGTAACCCACCGCCGCCGCCGGTGCCGCCATTGCCGCCATTGCCACCGGCCGTCGTGACCGCGCTGGTGAAGCCGGAACCCCCCGTGCCGCCGGCCCCGCCGGCCCCGCCCTCACCCACGATTCCGGCGGCTCCGCCGGCACCGCCGTTGCCTCCGAACCCGCCATGATTGCCGGGATTCATCCCGCTTACGCCCCCGGCCCCGCCGGAACCCCCGGCACCGCCAGTGCCGTAGAGCCACCCGCCGGAACCCCCGGCGCCGCCCGCCCCGCCATCACCGCCGTCCCCGGAGCCGCTGGCGGCTGCCCCGGCGCCGCCGGCCCCGGCGATCCCACCGGCCCCCCACAATCCGGCACCGCCGCCGCTGCCCCCGCCACCGCCGTGCCCACCGGCGCTGAGCGCGTCGCCGCCGGAGCCTCCGGCCCCGCCGTTGCCATAGAGCCAGCCGCCTTGGCCCCCCGCTCCGCCGACGGCTCCGGCCCCGCCGGTTCCCCCGGCCCCGCCATTGCCGATCAGCCCCGCCGCGCCCCCGGCACCCCCGGCCACCCCCGGGTTGACATCCGGCGCCCCGTTTCCACCGTTTCCGTACAACAATCCGCCCGCCCCACCGGTTTGTCCCGGCGCTGCCCCGTCCGCGCCATTGCCGATCAGCGGACGCCCCAGCAACGCCTGCGTGGGCCCATTGATCAGGTTGAGCAGACTCTGCTGAACGTTGGCGGCCTCGGCGGCCCCATAGCCACCCCCGCCCGCGCTCAGCGCTGCCACGAATTGGGCATGAAACGCGGCCGCCTGCCTACCCAGCGCCTGATAGTTGTGGGCATGGACGGAGAACAACGCCGCCACCGCCGCGGACACCTCATCGCCGGCGGCGGCCAATATCGAGGTGGTCGGCGCCGCGGCCGCCGTGTTGGCCGCGCTGACCGCGGACCCGACACTCGCCAAATCCGTTGCTGCCATTGACAGCATCTCGGGCACCACCACGACAAACGACATCTGACACCTTTCGGCCGGGCCTCATGGCCCGGTCAGCGTCGACGCATCCTGAAGGATTCGATGCTATCGCGATCCCGCCGGCCCATCTGGGGTTTGACCAGGCCACTCGGCCCGCCGTCCCGCGGCCGGACGGCGCCATCAACCTGCCAACCCGCCCGGCCATGCCGGACCGACAGCAACGGAGTGATCCTGGGAAGAAAACCCGGACGCGCCGGACGCGCGATGCTGCGCACGACCGCGCACAGGACGCTCGTCGGTCGCAGCTTCGCGGCAGCCATCCGCTAGCAGTAGGCGCGTAGTGCACGCAGGCCGTGGTCCGACGAAATCGATCCCAAATCCCCTGACTGTCTTCGCCACTCAGCCACACTCTGGCGCCGCCACAAAGTCGCCGCGGTGCGCGGTGCGCGGTGCACCAATTTCAACCGGTACGGCGACGGCAGGCAGAATGCTCAGGGTGGCATCGACAACGCGGACTTATGGCGGGGTCAGCGCCACCGAGCGCAGCGGCGCAGCCGCGAGGCGGGCTGGGGTGACCCCGCGATGAAGCTAACCGCAGCCAACGCGAGCGCCCTCGACATCCCGGTCCCGAACTACGACCGCAGCCAAATCAAGATCGGCATCGCGCATTTCGGCGTTGGCGGCTTCCACCGCGCGCACCAGGCGATGTATCTTGACCGGCTGCTCAACGCCGGACTCGCACGCGACTGGGGCATCTGCGGTATCGGCGTATTGCCGGGTGATGAGCGGATGCGCGATGCGCTGCGCAGCCAGGACCACCTCTACACGCTGATCCTCGAACACCCCGACGGCACCCGAGAGCCCCGCGTGATCGGCTCGATCGTCGACTACCGTTACGCACCCGATGAACCCGAGTCGGTGATCGAGTTGCTCGCCGACCCGGCGATCCGCATCATCACGCTCACCATCACCGAGGGGGGTTACGCCACACCGCGCAGCGCCGCCTTCGAGCTGGTGACCGAGGCGCTGAACCGCCGTCGCCAACGGGGCCACGGGTCACCGACGATCGTCTCCTGCGACAACATCGTCGACAACGGCAAAGTTGCCGAGCGTGCGTTCACCAGCTACGCGGACATATCCAATCCCGCACTCGCACAATGGATGCGAGAAAACACCAGGTTCCCCAACTCCATGGTCGACCGGATCACGCCGGTCACCACCCCCGAGCTGATCGAGCGGCTGGACTCCGAATTCGGTGTGCGCGACGCCTGGCCCGTCGCCGCCGAGCCATTCGCCATGTGGGTTCTCGAAGACGACTTCAGCCACGGGCGGCCCCCACTGGAACAAGCCGGCGTCGAGCTGGTCGACGATGTGGCCCCGTACGAGGCGATGAAGCTGCGGCTGCTCAACGCCGGACACCAGGGCCTGTGCTACTTCGCCTACCTGGCCGGGTATCGGCTGGTGCACGAAGCCGCCCAGGACCCGCTGATCGCCGAGTTCCTCCGCCGATACTTCGACGAAGAGGCGGCGCCGACCCTCACCGCGATTCGAGGCCTGACCGAATTCAAGAACGGACTGCTCCCACGATTCGCCAACGCATATGTCCGCGACACCGTCGCCCGGTTGTGCGCCGAATCCTCGGACCGCATCCCAAAATGGCTGCTACCGGTGGTTCGGGACAACCTCCGCTCGACCGGCCCGGTTCGGTTGTCGGCCGCGATCGTCGCCAGCTGGGCACGCTATGCCGAGGGCATCGACGAGGCCGGCCAGCCGATCGAGGTGGTGGATCGCCTCGCCGACGCGTTGGGGCCGATAGCGCGTTCGCAGCGCCACGACGCACGCGTATTTCTGGCCAATCGCGCCGTGTTCGATGACCTCATCGACCAACCGCGCTTCGTGCAGCCCTATCTGTGGGCGCTGGACTCCCTGCACCGGGTCGGTGCCCGCGCGACGCTGCAGGCGCTGCTCGACAAGGACGGATCCTGATGCCCATGTCTAGACGCGGTGCGGTCCGAATGGAATCGGCGGCGCGAACGTGACCCTCGTCGCCGGCATCGACTCGTCCACCCAGTCCTGCAAGGTGCTGGTATGTGACGCCGACACCGGTGAGGTGGCCCGCAGGGGCCAGGCCGCGCACCCCGATGGAACCGAAATCGATCCTGCTGCATGGGAATCCGCCGCGCACGCAGCGATCGCGGCCGCCGGCGGATTCGACGACGTCGAGGCGGTGGCGGTGGGCGCCCAGCAACACGGCATGGTGTGCCTGGACATGGCCGGAGCGGTGGTGCGGCCCGCGCTGCTGTGGAACGACGTCCGCTCGGCCGACGCGGCCCTGGCGCTCATCGACGAACTCGGTGGCCCACGGGCGTGGGCACAAGCCGTCGGCCTGGTGCCGTTGGCCGCGGTCACGGTGGCCAAGCTGCGCTGGCTCGCCGACAACGAACCGCAACATGCCGACCGCACCGCCGCGGTCTGCCTGCCCCATGACTGGCTGACGTGGCGGTTACGCGGGGACATCGATGTCGCCACGCTGACCACCGACCGCAGCGACGCCAGCGGCACCGGCTACTACGACGCCGGCAGCGATCGCTACCGCTTTGACCTACTCGAACTGGCCATGCACGGCCGCCGCCCCAACCTGCCCAGGGTGCTCGGCCCGTCGGCGCGAACTACGCGCGGCAGCAAAACATTCGGCGCGGGCCTGGGCGACAACGCCGCCGCGGCGCTGGGCCTGGGCGCCGACGAAGGCGACGTGATGGTCTCGATCGGGACCTCGGGGGTGGTGTGCGCCGTCGCGGCCGATCCGGTTCGCGACGAGGCGGGTCTGGTTGCCGGGTTCGCCGACGGCACCGGACGCTATCTGCCGTTGGTGTGCACGCTCAACGGTGCCCGGGTGCTCGATGCGGCGGCGGCGATGTTGCGGGTCGACCACGACGAGTTGTCCCGGCTGGCGCTGTCGGCGCCGCCCGGCAGCGCCGGACTGGTTCTTGTCCCGTACTTGGAAGGCGAGCGAACCCCTAACCGTCCCAAGGCAACTGGCGCACTACATGGCCTGCGGCTGGCCAACGCCACGCCCGCGCACCTGGCCCGGGCGGCGGCGGAAGGGCTGCTGTGCGCATTGGCTGACGGCCTGGCGCAGCTCACCGAACACGGCGTGGTCGCACGCCGGGTCCTGCTGATCGGCGGCGGCGCCCGATCGCAGGCGCTGCGCGAGATCGCGCCGCTGATATTCGGTGTGCCCGTGCTGGTTCCGGACCCCGCGGAGTACGTCGCCCTGGGGGCTGCCCGGCAGGCCGCGTGGGCGCTGCGCGGCTCGACTCGGCCACCCTCGTGGCAGCCACCGGCAACCGACGAGTACACCGGCGAGCCGTCACCCGCCGTACGCCAGCGCTACGGGCAGGTCCGCGAGCTGACCGAAGGAGTGGCTAGCGTCCCGGGCCCGGGCGAAATACCGCCAGCACCCGATACTTCGCGGTGAAACTCGCCAGGTCGTATTGCTCACCCACCTCGCCGTCATGAGCAAGCACGGTCGGCGCGTCCACGGTGCTGAAGCTGAATTCGGGCACCTGCAGTTCGTGGTAGAGCGGGCTGCGCTGCAGCCGGCCCAGGGCCAGCGCGGTGAGGATCCTGACGGTCGCCAAGCGGCGTCCGGTCTCGAGGATGCGCACATCGATCAGGCCATCGTCCATGCGGGTGCGCCGCGACGGGGCGAATCCGGCCGGCAGGTACACCGAGTTGCCGATGAACAGCAGCGAGGTCTGCAGCGTCTTGTTGTCGTACCGGATGCGCACGGGCTGGTCTTTGCGCAGTGTGTGCAACATCGCGTACATGCTGGCCAGCGGTTTGCCGATGCGCTTTTCCAGCTTTTCCCGGTACCGGACGAATTTGGGGTAGGCGCCGATGCTGGCCGTGTTGATCACCATCTGGCTTTCGTTCAGACACACCAGGTCGACGCGCGCCACGCTGCCGCGCCGGATCGCGTCGATGGTCTGTGCCACGCTGTCGCAGCCGATGTCCTTGGCGAAGTGGTTGAAGGTTCCGGCGGGAAACACCGCCAGCGGCAGTCCCGCGTCAACCGCCGCCGCCGCGGCGGCGGCCACCGTGCCGTCACCGCCACCGACCGCCAGCACTTCGGCCTGTGCGGCCGCCTCGCGCAGCACCCGCCGCGGGTCGTCGCCCGCGGCCAGTTCGACGATCCGCGCCTTCGGCAGGCCCGCACGCACCTCGTCGATGACCTGGGCCCCGGTGCCGCTGCCCGATGCCGCGTTGACCACCAAGACCACTCCGGAACCGTCGGGCCGCTGCGGTGTTTGCACCCAGAGCGGTTCCGTTTTGGGCAGCGCCGTCTCGACAATCGGTGGGACCAGCCGGCCGCCCAGCACGGCAACGCCGGCACCAATGCCGAATCCGGCCAGCACATCGCCGGGATAGTGCACCCCGGTCGCCACCCGCGACAGCCCGACCAACGCGGCCAGCACCGAAAAGCCTAGGCCCAGAGGCGGATTCTCCAGACCTACGCCGATGGCAAATGCGGCGGCGCTGGCGGAGTGTCCGGACGGCAGCGAATTGGACGTCGGCCGTCGTCGGACTCGTCTGGCCAGCGGCACCGACTCCGAGAGCGGACGCGGGCGCTGCCGGATCCGCTTGGCCACCTGGTTGGTAAACACGCTGGCCGCCCCCAGCGTCACCACCCCGCGCACCGCGCCGCGCTGCGCGGACTGACT
This sequence comes from Mycobacterium marinum, assembly GCF_003391395.1. Taxonomy (NCBI): domain Bacteria; kingdom Bacillati; phylum Actinomycetota; class Actinomycetes; order Mycobacteriales; family Mycobacteriaceae; genus Mycobacterium; species Mycobacterium marinum. The sequence continues at coordinate 618,680 of NZ_CP024190.1, read as the reverse complement.
TCTCGACGCGAGCAGGCCCGCGGCCATCGCGAACCACAGCTTGGAATGGTCGGCCGCGCGGGTCAGCGGCGGCATCACCGTGTCGAGCAGCGGGGTGGGTGTGTCGGCAATCGCTTCGAACAATTCCCGATCCAGCGCCCCCAGGCCCCGGGTGATCTGTTTGATGCTGCGCGCTCGTTGCCACGGCCGCCCGTTCATTCGCTCCACCCTAACCAGCGCCCGGGCGCGGGCTTCAGCACTGGCGGTTCGGTTCGCGCCCGCCCCCCGCGCGGCGCGCCCAAGACAGCCGGATCGGGTCGCTGGGGTGTGGTCGCAGCGGGGTGGTTTCGATGGTCATCCACCCCGAAAGCGGGAGCGACTCCACCACGGCCATCAGCTCGCCCGGGTCGCGCGCACGCCATAACCCCAGCATCCGCGGGCCGTCCGGGCCGGCCGGCAGCGCCCAGAACCGCACCAGATGACCGGCCTCGGCCAGCTCGTGACAACGGCGGGCCTCGCGCTCGGTGGCGTCGTCGACAACCCGCGCCGACGTGCCGGACGGGACGGTGAGCGTGGTCGTGATCAAGAACTCCGGCCCCTTACCGGGCCGAGGGGTTACCCCAGCACCGAGCGGGTCGTTGGGGTGGGCGCCGAGCACGGCGACCTCGTCGCTGCGCCAATCCTGCAGCGGCACCGTCACCAGCAGCTTCCGCAGTGACGGCTCGTCGCGCGCGGCGAACAGACCCAGGGTGCACCATTGGCCCGGTCCGCACGGCGGACGCCACAACCGCAGCAGGCGGCCCTGGGCACCCAGCTCACGCCAGCCGGCATTCTCGCTCACCCGGGCCCGATCGATCTCAGCCGCCGGTGTGCCCCGGGGAACCTCGATGGTCATGCTGACCAGAAATTCCATGCTGTCTCCCGGTGCCACCGTTGCGCACCGGATGCCTACAGCGCAAGAACCGCCCGGAACTTCGGGTACCGCGGTCACGCGGTAGAGCGTGCGAAGCCCTTAGAAGACGCGCACCCAGTCGACGAGCATTTCCTGGGGATACGTGCCCGCCGCGGGATCGCCGCCACCGGAACCACCGACCGCAAGGTTCAACACCGGGAACACGGTGTAGTCGGGGTCGTTGAACGGCCATTCACGGATGGGCTCGTTCAGGTCCTCGATGCCGGTGGCCGGAACGCTGAAGTAGGGCTGCATGCCGTCGGCATAGTCGAGCCAGAAGTACATGCCGGTCACGTTCCAGGTGACCCGCCAGTTGTGCCAGTTGTCGTCCACACCGATCGGGAAGGTCTCGAATGCCGTTCCGTCGGGGTTGGCATGCACGGTGGTCCCCGACGGCCAGGAGCCGTTGCCGTACCACTCGATCAGGTCGATTTCGCCGCTGCGGCCGGGATCGTCGTTGGACAGCCACCAGGCCGGCCACATACCGGGCGCCAGGCAGTTGAACTTGATGCGGGCTTCCCAGGTGGTCCCGATGCCGCCGCGCCAGAGGCCATGCACCAGGCCACCGAAGTAGTCGTTGCCGCTCCTGGTGGCGCGCAGGACCAGGTTGGAGTTGCCGTCGAGGAAGACGTTTTGACGGTTGTCGCGGTACTGCCCCCAAAATTCGGGCCGGTCAAAGCCCACTGGGTTGCGGATTGGCGTCCGGTGGTTGGACACCTGCCACTTGGACGGATCGGGGGCAGAGCCGGCCGGGCCGTCAAACTCGTCGTGCCACAGAAATATGGGGCCGGCGCCCGCCGCGGGGGCGGCGGGGGCGGGTTCCGGTGCGGCCGGCGGGGTCGGTGCGGCGCCGGCAGTCGGGGCCGGGATAGCGGCCGCAAGCGCGCCAAATCCTGCCATCATGATCATGCGACGGCGATCAATCTCCTGCATGAGCATGGGACGATAGCAGCTAACGCCCCGCTACGTTGACTCCGAGCGAGCAATCCTGGGATAACCGCAGGTCACAGCGCTAACCGGGGAACAATTCCGCGGCCCGCCAACGAATGCCGGTCGCGGCGGGACGGCTCGGTTCCGCGATCGGTCCGCGAAAAACGGATCAGCACAACGCATCTCGGTGCATCGCGAAGTCCACCAACCCCGAAGCGCCCTAGCCACTTGAGGGTTCGCCGAGCTTGACCAGCGTCTTGCCGATATTTGCCCCGGTGAACAATCCGTTAAGCGCATCTACGCAGGAGTCAATACCTTCGTAGACGGTCTGCCGGTGCTTGAGACGCCCCTCGGCCTCCCATTTGCGCAGGTTGGCGAAGGCTTCGTCGAAACGGCCCCATTGATCGAGCGCGTTGAACCCCTGCATCAGCGCGGTCTTGGACAGCAGGTTGACGTAGTTGGCCGGCCCCGGATGTTCACCGGTCAGATAGCTAGAGATAACCCCGCACAGCACAACTCGGGCCTTGGGAGCGAGCCGGCCCAGCACCGCGTCGAGGATCGGGCCGCCGACGTTGTCGAAATAGACATCGACGCGCCGGGGGCAGTGCGCTTTGAGCGCCGCGTCCAAGTCGTCGTTCTTGTAGTCGATGCACGCGTCGAAACCGAAGTTCTCGACCACCGCCCGGCATTTCTCCCGCCCACCGGCAATGCCCACCACTCGGGCGCCGGCGATCTTGGCGATCTGCCCGGCGATCGACCCGGTGGCGCCGGCCGCGGCGGAGACCACCACGGTCTCCCCCGGCTGCGGCCGGCCGATGTCGGTCATGCCGAAGTAGGCGGTGGCGCCGGTGGGGCCGTACACCGACATGATCGCCAACTGGTCATCCTCGCCCGGGATCGGCGTGCTGAACACGTCGTCGCGGATGATCACGTACTCCTGAAACCCCGTCAGCGTGGTCACCACATCACCGACGGCGTAAGCGTCGCAACGTGATTCGACCACTTCGCCGATCCCGGCGGCCCGGATCACCTCGCCCAAACGCACCGGCGGCAGGTAGCCGGGCTGGTCATCGAGCCAGGTCCGTGCGGCGGCATCGATACCGACGTAGGTGGTACGCAGGAGCGCCTCACCGTCGGCCGGTTCGGGTGCCGGCATGGTGACCAGCATCGTGTCTCCGGGTTGGACCAGGCCGCTGGGGCGACGACGCAACACGATCTGACTGTTCAGCAAGTCCGACACATACCGAAACTACCCAAGGAAGAGGCCCTATTCGGCACGAATCCGGTGTGGGAGCATCTGTGCATGAATCCAGAGGATGACCCCGAAGCTCGGATCCGCCAGCTCGAGCAACCGCTGGCCGATGCGGCGCGCGCATCCGAACTGGGCAGCTCACAGTCGGCCGGCGAGTCTGCCTACCAGAACTACCAGGGTTATCAGGGTTACCAGGGTTATCCCGGTTACCAGCCGCCGCCGGGCTCGGTGCCACCGTCACCACCGACTTATGGCTATCAGCCGGCCTTCCCCGGGGCCACGCCGCGTTCGTCCTCGGGCAACCGGGCGTTCTGGATAATTGCCGCCGTTTTTGTCGTCGGCGTCCTGGGGGCGGTGGCAGCGGTCGCCCTGTTCGCGGTAAACCGGGTTTCCGAACCGTTCACAACTTTGTCGCCCGGCACCACGGTGATCTCTACCCCACCGGGGCCGATGTCCCCGGGGAACAAGACCCAAACCCCGACCGCCGAGCCATCGACGTCGGCCGGGCCGCCCGCGGGCAGCACGATCAGCGTTGTGGGTGTCAACCAGAGCCAGACGATTACCTGCAATGACAACATCGTCAATGTCAGCGGAATGTCCAACACGGTCACCATCACCGGCCACTGCGCCAGCGTTTCGGTGTCTGGGCTGCAGAACACGGTCACCGTCGAGACCGCCGACCGCATCACGGCCTCGGGCCTCAACAACAAGGTGACCTACCAGTCGGGCTCACCCAAGATCAGCAAGTCCGGCAGCGGGAACGTCATCGAACAAGGCTGACCAGCACGGCACCAACATCTCGCGGGCCGGCACCGGCGCCGGACCGACTACTCGGGCTCGCCGGACGAGTCGTCCAGGACGCTAACCGCGATGCCGTACGGCAAGAAGCGGACCTTGCGCCTGGAATCGGTGTTGTCCTTGTTCGCCCGCAACGCGTCCAGTTCGGTCGCATAGACCTGTTCGACGC